>NZ_CP048833.1:5896868-6207230 GCF_012971725.1 Pseudomonas multiresinivorans | reverse complement strand
TCAACCGCCATGGGCTGCGGCGGCAGGTTTGAGCAGACGGTAGGCTGGTGTACTGACTGACTCTGTTCCCTCTCCCTAACCCTCTCCCTGAAGGGAGAGGGGACAGTCCTTTTCTGATGGGTAGTTACGAGTTTCCAGGCTGACTCTGTGGCATTCGCAAGTGCCGATCGGCCCCCTCTCCCTTCAGGGAGAGGGCGGGGGAGAGGGCATTGGCCCTTGCTCCGAAGCTTCTCGTGAGCGCTATTGATGGCCCGCTCATCCAAGTCCGTGCTGGCATGTGACTCCAAACGGGAACCGCTTCCCCACCTCGTCGTCTGATGCCCCGGCGGCGGGCCGCGCGGGGGCGCGCTGTGCTACTCTGCCGCCCATTCGAAGCGCCTGGAAAGGCTTGATTGCAGGAGTCTGCATGCATATCCACATCCTCGGCATCTGCGGCACCTTCATGGGCTCGCTGGCCGTCCTGGCCAAGGAGTTGGGCCACCGCGTGACCGGTTCCGACGCCAACGTCTACCCGCCCATGAGCACCCAGCTGGAAGCCCAGGGCATCGAGCTGATGCAAGGCTACGACCCCGCGCACCTGGAGTCTGCCCCGGACCTGGTGGTGGTCGGCAACGCGCTGTCGCGCGGCAACCCCGCCGTGGAATACGTCCTCAACAAGGGCCTGCCCTACGTGTCCGGTCCGCAGTGGCTGGCCGACCACGTGCTGCAGGGCCGCTGGGTCCTGGCGGCTGCCGGCACCCACGGCAAGACCACCACCAGCAGCATGCTGGCCTGGGTGCTGGAACATGCCGGCATGAGCCCGGGCTTCCTGATCGGCGGTGTGCCGCAGAACTTCGGCGTCTCCGCGCGCCTGGGCGGCACGCCGTTCTTCGTGGTCGAGGCCGACGAGTACGACAGCGCCTTCTTCGACAAGCGCTCGAAGTTCGTCCACTACCACCCGCGCACGGCGATCCTCAATAACCTGGAGTTCGACCACGCGGATATCTTCCCCGACCTCGCCGCCATCGAGCGGCAGTTCCACCATCTGGTGCGGACCATTCCCGGCGAAGGCCTGGTCATCCACCCCACGTCCGAAACCGCGCTCAAGCGGGTGATCGACATGGGCTGCTGGACGCCGGTACAGACCACCGGTGAAGGTGGCCAGTGGCAGGCGCGCCTGCTCAGCGAAGACGGCTCGCACTTCGAAGTGCTGTTCGACGGCAAACCTCAAGGAACCGTGGACTGGGAGCTGACCGGCCAGCACAACGTCGCCAACGCCCTGGCCTGCCTCGCGGCGGCCCGCCATGTCGGCGTGGTGCCGGAGCTGGGTTGCGCCGCGCTGTCGGCCTTCAAGAGCGTCAAGCGACGCATGGAGAAGGTCGCCGAGGTCAAGGGCATCACCATCTATGACGACTTCGCCCACCACCCGACCGCCATCGCCACTACCCTCGATGGGCTGCGCAAGCGCGTCGGTGATGCGAAGGTCATTGCCGTGGTCGAGCCGCGCTCCAACTCCATGAAGCTCGGCGCCCACCGCGACGGCCTGCCGGAGTCCGTGGTGCAGGCCGACAACGTGTTCTGGTACGCCCCGCCGAACCTCGGCTGGGACCTGGCCGCCACCGTCGCCGGCTCCACCGTGCCCACGCAAGTGTGCGATTCGCTGGAAGCCATCATCGAGGGCGTGAAGGCCATCGCCACGCCGGGCACCCAGGTGGTGGTCATGAGCAACGGGGGCTTCGGCGGCCTGCACGGCAAGCTGGCCCAGGCACTGGAGGGCTGAGCATGGCCGGAGCCGAACGCGTCACCCTCGCCATGACCGGCGCCTCCGGCGCCCAGTACGGCCTGCGCCTGCTCGACTGCCTGGTGCAGGAAGACCGCGAGGTGCACTTCCTCATCTCCAAGGCCGCGCAACTGGTGGTGGCCACCGAGACCGACGTGACCCTGCCGAGCAAGCCGCAAGCCATGCAGGCTTTCCTCAGTGAGTACACCGGCGCCGCCCCCGGGCAGATCCGCGTGTACGGCAAGGAAGACTGGATGGCCCCGGTGGCTTCCGGCTCCGGCGCGCCCAGCGCGATGGTAGTGGTGCCCTGCTCGACGGGGACGCTCTCGGCCATCGCCACCGGCGCCTGCAACAACCTGATCGAACGCGCCGCCGACGTGGCGCTCAAGGAGCGCCGCCAGCTGATCCTGGTGCCGCGCGAGGCGCCGTTCTCCAGCATCCACCTGGAGAACATGCTCAAACTGTCCAATATGGGCGCGGTGATCCTGCCGGCCGCTCCGGGCTTCTACCATCAGCCGCAGACGGTGGACGACCTGATCGACTTCGTCGTCGCGCGCATCCTCAATCAACTGGGCATCCCCCAGGACATGCTGCCGCGCTGGGGCGAACACCATCTTGTCAGTGACGAATAAGCTCCTCGCCGCCCTGCTGTTGTTGCAACTGGGCGGTTGCGCCACCGTGAAGACCCTCAACGACAGCCGCCCCGGCGATCCGCTGATCTATGCCGGCACCCGACTGGACTGGTATTCGCTGAATGGCGGTTGTTGCCCGAAGGATCATTTCGGCACCGACGCGCCGGCCTATCCCGGCCTCGACCTGCCCGGCAGCGCGCTGCTGGACACCTTGCTGCTGCCCTTGTCGATCGCCGCGGAATTGGGGGTTGGCCTGCAGGTGTGGGGCGGCAACTGAACCGCTTCTGCTGATCACCCTGAAGAACGATCAGGGTGATCCTGCGTAGGATGGGTGGAGCGGAGCGATACCCATGCAGTCGTCATCGTGATTGATGGGTATCGCTTCGCTCCACGCCATCCTACAAAAGCGTTGTACGCCCTGCGGTTGTGGGGTTACTTGCCCAGCTTGCGCAACTCGTCCGATTCGACGACGCGGGTACCCTTGCCGGTTTCCAGCGCCAGGCGCCAGAGCGCGCGGGCCAGGGCGATGGCTTCGATGCCATGCAGCTTGCCCGGCAGGATGCGCGAGAAGGGCGCGGCAAGCAGTTCGGCGAGACGGATTTCCTCACGCTGGCCCAGCAGCAGCGATGGCCGTGCGATGGTCAGCTGCGACCAGCCTTGCTGACGCAGGGCATCCTCCAGTTCGCCCTTGACCCGGCTGTAGAAGATCGACGACTTGCTGTCCGCCCCCAGCGCGCTGACCACGATGTAGTGCCGCGCGCCGAGCGCCAGGCCGCGCTCGCCCAGGGCCAGCGGCAGGTCGAAGTCGACGCTGCGGAAGGCCTCCTCGGAGCCGGCTTCCTTGAGCGTGGTGCCCAGGCAGCAGAACACCGTGTCCACCGGCTGGACCAGGTGCGGGATGAGCTCGGCCAGCGGGCCGATGGGGTTTTCCAGGCGTGGGTGCTCCGCCAGCTTCCTTCGGGCTGGAGCTATGACGCGCTTGACCGTGGGCTCGTTGAGCATGCGGTCGAGCAGATGTTCACCGGTCAGGCCGGTGGCGCCCGCTAGCAGGATATTCGTCGGTTTCGAGTACATCTGTGTTTCCCCTCTGACACACTTTCCAGCTTAGTTGCCACCCTGTCGTTTTGCCTGCGCATCGATATTGCCGAGCGCCAACTCTGCGTGCGACTGCTGCGCGCGCAGGGCCTGCCAGCGAGTAATGACCGCCTTCGGCGCCCAGAGTTGCGGTTCCGATGGTTCGAATTCTTCCTCCTTCTCGCGCTTGGCCACGGTAGCGCTGGCCAGCGTGAAGGCCTGCTTGAGGTCGTCGGTCTGCTGGAGGGCCTTGGCAAAGAGCCCGTCGCCGAAGTAGGTGAAATCGGCCTCCTCGGAGCAGCCGAAGGACACCCGGTCGCTGCGTGCGGCGGTCATGATCAGGGTCTTGTCGTCCTTGAGCGCGGGGATGAAGCCACCGCTGTAGCAGGCGGAAATCACCAGCACCTTGTCGCGGTCCTTGAGCGGGGCGAGCAGGTTGGCCAGTTCGCTGGCCGGCAGGTCGTCGAGCTTGAGCCCCGGCATGTCCAGCACCAGTTGGTGGTCATGGGAGCCATGGCTGGTCAGGTAGATGAACACCAGGTCTTCCGGGCCGCTGCGTTCGGCGATGGTGCGCAGGGTGCGGGCCAGGGTTTCGCGGGTGGCCATGGGGCGGTCGGCGAGGTGGTCGCGATGGTTCACCAGGCGTACCACGCCGCGCGCGCCGAAGCGCTCGCCGAGCAGGTTGGCGACGTAGTCGGCCTCGCGCAGGAACACGCTCTGCTTGCCGTCGCCGCCCAGGCTGACGCCATAGAGCTCGATCGCCGGGGTGGATGGCGGAATGGCGGCCAGTTCCTTCTCCAGCAATGCGCCCTGTTCCAGCAAACCGACTTCCAGTGGATTGGGCAGCCGCTTGCCGGTGGCGTCCTGGCGCAGTTGCCCGGCATTCCAGACGCCTTTCTGCAGGCTGCCGTCGCGACGGGTGAGGGTGCCTTCGCCCGAGTATTCGCCACGGGCGAAGCCGCCGCTGTAGACCTGGCCATCGGAGCGCGTCAGCGTCCCCTTGCCGTCGAAGCGCCAGAAGCGGAACTCACCCTGGTAGCGGCTGCCGTCGGTGCCGATGAACTCGCCCGGGCCGCTCAGCGCGCCAGCCTTGAAGCGGCCGAACCAGACATCGCCGTCGGCATTCTGGAAGCGCCCGGTCCCCTCGAACTGGTCGTTGCGGAACTCGCCGCTGTACTGGTCGCCCGCGTCATCGCGGAAGATGCCCTTGCCCTCCAGCACGCCGTTCCTGAAGGTGCCGCTGTACTGGTTGCCCAGGCTGTCCCGACGGGCGCCTTCGCCGTTGGCCTCGCCCTTGGCGAAGGCACCCTGGTGGCGGGTGCCGTCGGCCTGTTCGAGGCTGCCCAGCCCTTCGTAGCGACCCTTGCGGAAACCGCCGCTGTAGGTGGTTCCGCCCTGGGCAAGGCGGCCTTCGCCGTCGAACTCGCCGTGTTTGAACTGGCCTTCGTAGACGCTGCCGTCGGCATATTGCAGGCGGCCGCGCCCTTCGAATATTCCGTTGCGGAACTCACCTTCGTAGCTTGTGCCGTTGCCGTCGTTCCACTTGCCCTGGCCGCTCTGCAGGCCCTTGTCGAAGCCGCCTTCGTACCAGGCGCCGTTGCTGTAATCGAGCCGGCCCGGACCCTGCAATTGACCGTTCACCAACTCGCCGCGGTAGCGCGCGCCGTCGGGCAGGCGGGCGTCCGGTGGCGTCAGTGGTTCGCCGTCGCCGCAGGCAGCGAGGAACAGGGCGAGGCTCAGGGGAAGGAGGTGGCGTGGCATCGGGAGGCTCGAATCGACGGAGGGGCGCATTGGCAGTGTGACGCAAAAAAGCCCGCGGTCGCGGGCTTTTTTCTCATCGCTGCTAGCGCGCTGTCAGACGAAGCACAGGCTCAGCGATTCGGCGATGTAGGCCGGCTTGGGCAGCCCTTCGATCTCCAGGGTGCAGCGTGCCTTGATCAGCCACTGGCCGGGGTTCTTCTCGGTGATGTCGGTGATGGTCACCTGCAGGCGCACGCGCGAATCCACCGGTACCGGCTGGATGAAACGCACGCTGTCCAGGCCGTAGTTGACCACCATCTTGGGGTTCTCCGGCAGGACCAGCAGGCCCTCGCAGAGCTTCGGGATCAGCGACAGCGACAGGAAACCGTGGGCGATGGTGCCGCCGAAGGGCGTCTTCTTCGCCTTTTCCGGGTCGACGTGAATGAACTGGTGGTCCTCGGTGCACTCGGCGAACTGGTTGATGCGCTGTTGATCGACGGTGATCCACTGCGAATGGCCCAGGTCCTTGCCGATGTAGTCCTTCAGTGCGCTTACGGGTACGAATGCCATGTTTCCTCCGGGGAATGCGTTGTTCTTCTAGTACGGCCTACGTGAAATCCGCCTGTAGATCAGCATGGCGCCCTGGAGCGGTCAAGCATTCATGCTTTGGGCGAATGCCGCGCCATAGCGGGCGCCGGGCGGGCATAATGTCGGCATATTGCGCTGGAGATGTTTCTGATGTTGCTACGCGGCCTGACCTGGCTGGTGCTGTTCCAACTGCTCGGCACGGGCCTGAATGCTCTCATCCTGCACATGATCCCTGGCCCGATCATTGGGCTGGTGCTGCTGTTCGCCTTCTTGGTGTGGAACGGCGAGGTGAGCAAGCCGGTCAACGAGGCGGCTGCCTCGCTGCTGCGCTACCTGCCGCTGTTGCTGGTGCCGGCGGCGGTGGGCGTGATGGCTTATGCGAAGCAGATCGCCGCGGACTTCTGGGCCATCGCCGGCGCGCTGGCGCTGTCGCTGCTGGTGTCCTTCGTGTTCGCCGGCTGGCTGATGCAGAAGCTCATCGACCGCCAGCGCAAGCAGAAGGAGGGTGCGTGATGTTCGACTGGCAAGGCGCGGTGAATTCCGTCATCCACCACCCGCTGTTCTGCGTTGGCGTCACCCTGGGCGCTTATCAGCTGGCGCTGGCCGCCTACGAGCGCACGCGCTGGGTATTCCTGCAGCCGGTGCTGGTATCGATGCTGATCGTCATCGCGGTGCTGCTGGCGTGCGGCATCGACTACAGCGAGTACAGCAACAGCGCCAAGGTGCTGACCATCCTCCTCGGCCCCGCGACCGTCGCGCTGGCGGTGCCGCTGTTCCTCAACCTCAAGCGCATCCGCCAGCTGTTCTGGCCGACGCTGATCACTCTGCTGGTTGGCGGCCTGTTCGCCACCGCGCTGGGCATCGGCCTGGGCTGGCTGTTCGGCGTCGACCACGAATTGCTGATGAGCCTGGCGCCCAAGTCGGTGACCTCGCCCATCGCCATGCTGGTGGCCAGCCAGATCGGCGGCGTGGCGGCGCTGGCGGCGGTGTTCGTGCTGATTACCGGCGTGCTCGGCGCCATCCTCGGCCCGGAACTGCTGCGCCGTTTCGGCGTCCACCATCCGGCTGCGCAAGGCATGGCGTTGGGCATGACCGCCCACGCCGTGGGCACCTCCCGCGCCTTGCAGGAGGGCGAGGAATGCGGCGCCTTCGCTGCCCTGGCGATGAGCCTGATGGGCGTGGCCACCGCTGTGCTGCTACCGTTGGCGGTAGCACTGATCGCCTGATTGCCCAATGGAGTATCCATGAGTTTCCCGCTCTTCCCCCTCAATACCGTGCTGTTCCCCGGCTGCCGCCTTGACCTGCAGATCTTCGAGGCGCGCTACCTGGACATGATCGGCCGCTGCATGAAGCAGAACGGCGGGTTCGGCGTGGTGGCCATCGTCGAGGGCGAGGAGGTTGGCGATGCGCCGGAGCGCTACAGCCTGGTTGGCTGCGAGGCGCACATCAAGGACTGGCAGCAGCAGTCCAACGGCCTGCTGGGCATTCGGGTCGAAGGCGGTCGGCGCTTCCGCGTGCTCTCCGCCAACGTGCAGACGGACCAACTGACGGTGGCTGAAATCGAGTGGCTGGACGAGCAGCCGAACCAGCCGCTGACCAAGGAACATGACGACCTTGCCGCGCTGCTCGAGGCGCTGTCCATGCACCCCATGGTTTCGGCGCTGGAGATGGGTGGAGAGGTCAATGGCCAGCAGGAACTGGCCTGCCAGCTCGCCTACCTGCTGCCCTTCGAGCGCGACCAGAAGCAGGTGCTGCTGGAGATGGACGACCCGACCGTGCGTCTGGCGCGTATCCAGGTATTGCTGGAACAACTCCAGGGCGATTTCGTCGCCTGACGCAGCAGCTTTTGTAGGATCGAGGGGGGCGCCTGGCCCTTGCTCGCGAACCCGCCCAGCGCCGTCACCGCCGGTTAAGTCTGTTCGCGAGCAAGCTCGCTCCTACAGAAATCGCCGTGCGGTGGGGCGTCCGGGATCGGCCCCGCCGCCGCGCGAAACCATCGCGGATAAATCCTCTCCTACAAAGTCTGGAGCACCCTCTCCCTTACCCTGGCTGCGAGCCCCGCTCCTCAAGCGAGAGAGGGGACGGTTCGATGCAGGATGAAACCTGGGTGTCAGCGCGGCTCGCGCAGCCCCCTCTCCCTCTGGGAGAGGGTTGGGGTGAGGGCAAGCCCAGGCACGATCTCTCCCTGAAAGGACAAGGCCCGCATGTGCGGGCCTTGTGCATTCACGGGTTTGGCGAAGGATCAGAACGAATCGCCCGGTACCCGTACCCAGCCTTCCATGAGGATGCGCGAGCTGCGGCTCATGATGGCCTTGGTCACGGTCCATTCGCCATTCACCTGCCTGGCCTCGGCGCCCACGCGCAGGGTGCCGGAGGGGTGGCCGAAGCGCACGGCGCTGCGCTCGCCACCGCCGGCGGCGAGGTTCACCAGGGTGCCGGGGATGGCGGCGGCGGTGCCGATGGCCACGGCGGCGGTGCCCATCATGGCGTGGTGCAGCTTGCCCATGGACAGCGCGCGCACCAGCAGGTCGATATCTCCGGCCTGGACTTCCTTGCCGCTGGAAGTGACGTAGTTCTTCGCTGGCGCGACGAAGGCGATCTTCGGCGTGTGCTGGCGAGTGGCGGCTTCTTCCGGAGTTTTGATCAGGCCCATGCGCAGGGCGCCGGCGATGCGGAATTTCTCGAAGCGCGCCAGTTGCTCGGGGTCGCCATTGATCGCTTCGCGCAGCTCGGCGCCGGTGTAGCCGATGTCCTGGGCGTTGACGAAGATGGTCGGGATGCCGGCGGTGATCATGGTCGCCTTGAAGGTGCCGATGCCGGGGACTTCCAGGTCGTCCACCAGGTTGCCGGTGGGGAACATCGAGCCGCCGTCCTCGCCATCGTCGGACGGATCGATAAACTCCAGCACGATCTCGGCGGCAGGGAAGGTCACGCCGTCCAGCTCGAAGTCACCGGTTTCCTGGACCTGGCCATTGGTGATCGGCACGTGGGCGATGATGGTCTTCTGGATGTTCGCCTGCCAGATGCGCACCACGCAGGTGCCGTTGTCCGGGATGCGCGAGGGATCGACCAGGCCGGCGTGGATGGCGAAGGAGCCGGCGGCGGTGGAGAGGTTGCCGCAGTTGCCGCTCCAGTCGACGAAGGCCTTGTCGATGGAAATCTGCCCGTAGAGGTAGTCGACGTCGTGATCGGGCTGGGTGCTTTTCGACAGGATCACGCACTTGCTGGTGCTGGAGGTCGCGCCGCCCATGCCGTCGATGTGCGCGCTGTACGGATCGGGGCTGCCGATCACGCGCATGAACAGCTTGTCGCGAGCTTCGCCGGGCACCTGGCAACGCTCGGGCAGGTCCTGCAGGCGGAAGAACACGCCCTTGCTGGTGCCGCCACGGATGTAGGTGGCGGGGATCTTCACTTGGGATACGTGGGGCATTCTCAGGTCCTGTGCGTTACTTGTAGGAGCGAGCTTGCTCGCGAACAGCCCTGCTGCAGGGGTTGGTTCGCGAGCAAGCTCGCTCCTACAGGATTAGTGCCGACCCGCCGTGCAGGCGGGCCGGCTGTTACATCACGCTACCGCGCCTTCCAGGAAGTCCTTGGCGAAGCGCTGCAGTACGCCACCCGCCTTGTACACCTTCACTTCGGCGGCAGTGTCCAGGCGGCAGATGACCGGGACTTCGACGACTTCGCCGTTGCGGCGATTGACCACCAGGGTCAGGTCGCAGCGCGGCGAGACGTTGCCCTTGATGTCGTAGGTCTCGGTGCCGTCCAGGCCCAGGGTCAGGCGGGTGGTGCCCGGCTTGAACTCCACCGGCAGCACGCCCATGCCCACCAGGTTGGTGCGGTGGATGCGCTCGAAGCCTTCGGCGACGATCACTTCCACACCGGCCAGGCGCACGCCCTTGGCTGCCCAGTCGCGGGACGAGCCCTGGCCGTAGTCGGCGCCGGCGACGATGATAAGGTTCTGCTTGCGGTTCATGTAGGTTTCGATGGCTTCCCACATGCGCATCACCTTGCCTTCCGGTTCCACGCGGGCCAGCGAGCCTTTCTTCACCTCACCGTTCACCACGGCCATTTCGTTGACCAGTTGCGGGTTGGCGAAAGTGGCGCGCTGGGCGGTCAGGTGGTCGCCGCGGTGGGTGGCGTAGGAGTTGAAGTCCTCCTCCGGCAGGCCCATTTTCGCCAGGTATTCGCCGGCCGCGCTGTCCAGCAGGATGGCGTTGGACGGCGACAGGTGATCGGTGGTGATGTTGTCCGGCAGGATCGCCAGCGGCAGCATGCCCTTGAGCGTGCGTTCGCCGGCCAGTGCGCCTTCCCAGTAAGGTGGGCGGCGGATGTAGGTGGACATCGGGCGCCAGTCGTACAGCGGGCTTTCGGCTTCCTGCACGCTGCCCAGGTCGAACATCGGGATGTAGACCTGCTTGAACTGCTCGGGCTTCACGCTGGACGCGACGATGGCGTCGATCTCTTCGTCCGAAGGCCAGAGGTCCTTCAGGGTGACCGGGTTGCCATCTTTATCGGTGCCCAGCGGGTCCTGCTCGATGTCGAAGCGCACAGTGCCGGCGATAGCGTAGGCGACCACCAGCGGTGGCGAGGCGAGGAAGGCCTGCTTGGCGTAGGGGTGGATACGCCCGTCGAAGTTGCGGTTGCCCGAGAGCACGGCGGTGGCGTACAGGTCGCGGTCGATGATCTCTTTCTGGATTGCCGGGTCCAGCGCGCCGGACATGCCGTTACAGGTGGTGCAGGCGTAGGCGACGATGCCGAAGCCGAGCTTTTCCAGCTCGCTCAGCAGGCCGGCCTCTTCCAGGTACAGCTTGGCGACTTTCGACCCAGGAGCGAACGACGTCTTCACCCACGGCTTGCGGACCATGCCCAGCGCGTTGGCCTTCTTCGCCACCAGGCCGGCAGCGATGACGTTGCGCGGGTTGGAAGTGTTGGTGCAGCTGGTGATGGCGGCGATGATCACCGCGCCATCGGGCATCAGGCCTTCGGCTTCCTCGACCCGGCCGGACTCCAGCTTGGCTTCGTCGGCGATGCCGCGCTCGGCCAGTGCCGAAGTCGGCAGGCGACGGTGCGGGTTGGATGGGCCGGCCATGTTGCGCACCACGCTGCCCAGGTCGAAGCTCAGCACGCGCTCGTACTCGGCGGTCTTCAGCGCATCGCTCCACAGGCCGAGGGTCTTCGCGTAGTTCTCCACCAGTTCCACCTGCTCGGGCTCGCGGCCGGTGAGCTTGAGGTAGTCGATGGTCTGGCCGTCGATGTAGAACATCGAGGCGGTGGCGCCGTATTCCGGGCACATGTTGGAGATGGTCGCGCGGTCGCCGATGGACAGGCTGTCCGCACCCTCGCCGAAGAACTCGACGTAGGCGCCGACCACACGTTCCTTGCGCAGGAATTCGGTGATCGCCAGCACGATGTCGGTGGCGGTGATGCCGGGTTTGCGCTTGCCGGTCAGCTCGACGCCGACGATGTCGGGCAGGCGCATCATCGACGGGTGGCCGAGCATCACGGTTTCGGCTTCGAGGCCGCCGACGCCGATGGCGATCACGCCCAGGGCGTCCACGTGCGGAGTGTGCGAGTCGGTGCCGACGCAGGTGTCGGGGAACGCGATGCCGCCGCGCGCCTGGATCACCGGGCTCATTTTCTCCAGGTTGATCTGGTGCATGATGCCGTTGCCGGCCGGGATCACGTCGACGTTCTTGAACGCGGTTTTCGTCCAGTCGATGAAGTGGAAGCGATCCTCGTTGCGGCGGTCTTCGATGGCGCGGTTCTTCTCGAACGCGTCCGGGTCGAAGCCGGCAGCTTCCACGGCCAGCGAGTGGTCGACGATCAGTTGGGTCGGCACCACCGGGTTGACCTTGGACGGATCGCCGCCTTTCTCGGCGATGGCGTCACGCAGGCCGGCGAGGTCGACCAGTGCGGTCTGGCCGAGGATGTCGTGGCAGACCACGCGCGCCGGGTACCAGGGGAAGTCGAGGTCGCGTTTGCGGTAGACCAGCTGCTCCAGCGAAGCCGTCAGGTCCTGTGGGTCGCAGCGGCGCACCAGCTGTTCGGCCAGTACGCGGGAGGTGTAGGGGAGTTTGTCCCAGGCGCCGGCCTGGATCGCCTCGACTGCCTCGCGGGCGTCGAAGTAATCCAGTGCGGTGCCGGGCAGGCGTTTACGGTAGTTGGTGTTCATAGTGCTGTTCATGATTAGGGGCGATCCTTGAGCGGCACGAACTTCAGGTCTTCAGGGCCTGTGTAGTTGGCGCTCGGGCGGATGATCTTGCCGTCGATGCGTTGCTCGATGACGTGGGCGGACCAGCCGGCGGTGCGGGCGATGACGAACAGCGGGGTGAACATCGCGGTGGGCACGCCCATCATGTGGTAGCTCACGGCGCTGAACCAATCGAGGTTGGGGAACATCTTCTTGATGTCCCACATGATGGTTTCCAGGCGCTCGGCGATGTCGTACATCTTGGTGTTGGACTGCTCGTTCGACAGCTGGTGGGCGACTTCCTTGATCACCTTGTTGCGCGGGTCGGACACGGTGTAGACCGGGTGGCCGAAGCCGATCACCACTTCCTTGCGCTCGACGCGGGCACGGATGTCAGCCTCGGCTTCGTCCGGGTTGTCGTAGCGCTTCTGGATCTCGAAGGCCACTTCGTTGGCGCCGCCGTGTTTCGGGCCGCGCAGCGCGCCGATGGCGCCGGCGACGCAGGAGTAGATGTCCGAACCGGTGCCGGCGATCACCCGGGAGGTGAAGGTCGAGGCGTTGAATTCGTGCTCGGCGTACAGGTTCAGCGAGGTGTGCATGGCGCGCACCCAGGACTCGCGCGGCTTCTGCCCGTGCAGCAGGTGCAGGAAGTGGCCGCCGATGGAGTCGTCGTCGGTTTCGACGTCGATGCGCTTGCCGTTGTGGCTGAAGTGGTACCAGTAGAGCAGCGCGGAACCCAGCGAAGCCATCAGCTTGTCGGCGATGTCGCGGGCGCCCGGATGGTTGTGGTCGTCCTTCTCCGGCGACAGGCAGCCGAGCACGGACACGGCGGTGCGCATCACGTCCATCGGGTGCGCCGAAGGCGGCAGGGTTTCCAGGGCGGCCTTCACGCCGGCCGGCAGGCCGCGCAGGGCCTTGAGCTTGGCCTTGTAGCCGGCCAGCTCGGCGACGTTGGGCAGCTTGCCGTGGACCAGCAGGTGGGCGATTTCCTCGAATTCGCAACGGTTGGCGAAATCCAGGACGTCATAGCCACGGTAGTGCAGGTCGTTGCCGGTACGGCCGACGGTGCACAGGGCGGTGTTGCCAGCGGCGGTGCCACTCAGGGCCACGGACTTCTTGGGTTTGAAGGCGGTGGTGGTTTCTGCGGTAGCGCTCATCGCGTGTCTCCTCATCAAATCCGGTTGCTTGTTCTTGTTCCGCCGGCATGGGCCGTGCGGTCGGTTCGAATCTGGTTGGGCGGATAACGCCTGCGGCGTTATGCGCCCTACGGTGTTTCAGGTTTGGGCGTAGGGCGAGTAACACGAAGCGTTATCCGCCGTCACAGCCAATGGTGGATAACGCCTGGGGCGTTATGCACCCTACGATTCGTTCAGGCCGGGCCCGAACGATCGGGAAATCACTTCTTGCCGGCAGCGAACAGCGCGTCGAGCTTCTGCTCGAAGGCGTGGTAGCCGATGCGGTCATACAGCTCGGCTCGGGTCTGCATCAGCTCGATCACGTTCTGCTGGTGGCCTTCCTCGCGGATCGCGGTGTACACGGCTTCGGCGGCCTTGTTGGCGGCGCGGAAGGCCGACAGCGGATACAGCTGGATGGCCACGCCGACCGAGGCCAGCTCGTCGCGGGTGAACAGCGGGGTGGCGCCGAACTCGGTGATGTTGGCCAGGATCGGCACGTTCAGCGCATCGACGAAGCGCTTGTAGGTCGGCAGGTCGTAGGCGGCTTCGGCGAAGATCGCATCGGCGCCGGCCTCGACATAGCGCTGGCAGCGCTCGATGGCGGCGTCCACGCCTTCGGCCTGGATGGCGTCGGTGCGGGCGATCAGGAAGAAGTTCGGGTCGGTCTTGGCGTTGGCGGCGGACTTCACGCGGTCGACCATTTCCTGGGTGGAGACGATCTCCTTGCCCGGACGGTGGCCGCAACGCTTGGCGCCGACCTGGTCCTCGATGTGCGCGGCGGCGGCGCCAGCCTTGATCAGGCTCTTCACGGTGCGCTCGATGTTGAAGGCGCTGGGGCCGAAGCCGGTGTCGATGTCCACCAGCAGCGGCAGGTCGCAGACGTCGGTGATGCGGCGCACGTCGGTGAGCACGTCATCCAGGGTGTTGATGCCCAGGTCCGGCAGGCCGAGGGAACCCGCCGCCACGCCGCCACCGGAGAGGTAGATGGCCTTGAAGCCGGCGCGCTTGGCCAGCAGCGCGTGGTTGGCGTTGATCGCGCCGATCACCTGCAGCGGCTTTTCTTCGGCAAGGGCTTCGCGGAAACGTTGGCCGGCGGTCTTGTAGCTCATTGTTCACCTCGTTCGTTGGCGGTCTTGGCTTGGGCGTCCAGGTAATGGCGCTCCATATTGCGTTTCGAGGCGCCGATGTGACGGCGCATCAGCAACTCGGCCAGTTCGCCGTCACGATCGGCGATGGCATCGAGAATCCGGTGGTGTTCGGCGAAGGCCTGGCGCGGGCGGTTGGGCGTCGCCGAGAACTGCAGGCGGTACATGCGCACCAGCTGGTACAGCTCGCCACAGAGCATGCGGGTGAGGGTGCGGTTGCCGCTGCCCTGGATGATCCGGTAGTGGAAGTCGTAGTCGCCTTCCTGCTGGTAGTAGCCACGGCCGGCCTGGAAGGCCTCGTCACGCTCGTGGGTGTCGAGTACCCGGCGCAGTTCGTCGATCTCGGCCGGCGTCATGCGCTCGGCGGCCAGGCGGCAGGCCATGCCTTCGAGGGATTCGCGGATCTCGTAGAGCTCGAGCAGCTCCTCGTGGCTGAGTGAGACGACGCGCGCGCCGACGTGCGGTACGCGCACCAGCAGCTTCTGGCCTTCCAGGCGGTGGATCGCCTCGCGCAGCGGACCGCGGCTGATGCCATAGGTACGCGCCAGCTCCGGCTCGGAAATCTTGCTGCCGGGGGCGATGTCACCCTTGACGATGGCCGACTGGATCTTGCGGAACACGTGTTCCGACAGGGTCTCGCCGTCGTCGCTGGCGGGGGTGGGCAGAATCAGGCTATCGCTCATGGTGTCGACAATCTTCTTGGTGTGCGGCGAAAGCTAACCCCGTAGAGCCGTCTGGTCAATCGAGATCTGATGAATTGTCGACAATCGTCTAATGGGCGTTCAACTGGTGCCTGTCGTGCGGCTGTCGCTGCCGCGAGCCCGGCGGGACGTGAGAGGATGTCGCCTGGCGCATCAGGGAGAAAGCCGTGACATTGAAAGGACGAACAGGCCGGGCAGCGGCCGGCATGGCTGGGTTCCTGCTGCTTGGCTGGGGACAGGCGCTATGGGGGCTGCATGCCTACCGGGACAACCTGCCGGCCGATCTGCGCGATGTCGGCCTGTCGGGCGAGATGCTGCCGCTGCTGCTGGTCTGGGCGCCGCTCATCGCGTTGCTGGCCTGGGTGCGCTGGTTCACCCCGACCTGGCGTGCGTTGTTGTCGTCCGCGGCGGGCCTGGTGGGCTGGTTCTGGATCGACCTGTGCCTTTATGACAGCCGCGTGGCCAGCTGGAGTACCTACACTCTGGCGGAGCTGGCGATGGAGGTGGCGGTGGTATGTGTCTGGCCTCTGTCGCTGGCAACCTTGCTGAACCTGCTGGCCTGGAGCCTGCCAAGCCTGAGGAAGCGACATGATCCGAACCTGGTATGACCGCCATGCACTGCCCCGGTTGATCGACTTCGCCTGCGGCATGGGCGATGTGATGAAGCAGCGTTCACTGCTGGTGCCGCGCGCCCGCGGGCGGGTGCTGGAGATCGGCATGGGTACCGGGCTGAACCTCGAGTTCTACGATCCGGCGAAAGTGTCGACAATCGTCGGCGTCGACCCGGCGGCGCAGATGCAGAAGCTCGCCCGGGAGCGCGTGGCGCGAATTGGCATTCCAGTGGAGATGGTGGCGCTGGAGCTGGGGCAGATTCGTGCCGACGCCGGCAGCTTCGACAGTATCGTCTGCACCTTCACCCTGTGCAGCATCCCCGATGCGGTGGCCGCACTGCGGGAGATGCGCCGGGTACTCAAGCCTGGCGGCGAGTTCCTCTTCTGCGAACATGGCCTGGCGCCGGATGCTGGCGTCCGCACCTGGCAGCACCGGTTGACGCCGGTCTGGAAGCCGCTGGCCGGCGGCTGCCACCTGGACCGCGACATGCCGGCGCTGATCGAGTCCGGCGGCTTCCAGCTGCGCGAACTGAGCCAGGATTACCTGCCGGGCCCGCGGCCGATGACCTACGTCTATCGAGGCATGGCCGACTGATACCGCGGCAGGCGCTCGAGCAGCTCGATGCTCAGGATGTAGGCGCTGCGCAGGAACAGGTCTTCGGCATGCTGCACCAGGCCCGAGTCGGACTGGCAGTCATTCAGGCGCACCACGGTAGGGGCATGGCCATCGCACAGTGCGACATAGTCGCCCTGGCTGATCCAGCCCTGGAGCACTGAGGATTCGCGGTTGTGCGCGCGAACCACGACTTCGACCCTGAGATGTTCGTTCATTGCCACGGCGCTCGAAGGAAGGTGAAAAGAGGTGGCGAACCATAGCGTTCGCTCCGCGCAGCCTCTGTCAGGTTCTTCTGATTGAGCGGTGCGACTGTCCCTCGTCCTTCAGGCCACCCGTTCGGCCGGGGTGACATTGAGGATGTGCGAGCCGCTGAGGAACAGGTCCTGCACCGGGCCCGTCGGGCAGTGGCGGCTCTGGCAATCGCCCAGGCGCACCTCGAAGGGCGCGCGACCGTTGCGCAGGGCCAGGTAATCCTCGCGGCTGATGCGGCCGTGAAGGATGCGTTGCGGGTGGTAGGGAGACCAGGTCTGCACATCGACCCAGAGACTGTCGGGAGCGTGGTTCATGGCGGTGGTCCGGCCGTTTGCAAATGGGCGAGTACTCTAGACAGCGGACCAGCGCCAAATTCATCAGGGTCTTCCGAGATATTTGTAGGAAATTATGTTGCCTTGACCGAAGGCATCGCCTCAGGGCAAGGCCCGGTAGGCTTCGGCCCAGGCCTGGGCGAAGTCCTCGAAGCGTGTCGCCGTCGTATTGGCCGGCGAGCGCGCTTCCTGCGCCCGTACCCGTCCGCTGCTGATCGCCTCGCCCAGTTCGGCATAGCAGGCGGCGACGCTGGCGGAATAGCCGGCCTCCTGCAGGGCGCCGCTTAGTTCCTGCGGCGGCACCGCTACGTAGGGCAGCTCCGGGCGGCCGATGGCGGCCCCCAGCAGGCGGGTCGCCTCGGCGTAGCTGATGTCGCGCTGGCCGAGCACTTCGCGGGTCAGCACCCCCTGCCAGCTGCGGTCCAGCAGGGCATGGCTGGCGGCATCGGCGACATCCTGCGTGGCGACCATCGGGACTGGCACATCCGCTGCCACCGCGTCGCTGTAGCAGTCGTAGGCGCGGACGATTTCCAGCGCGCCGTACAGGTTCTCGAACAGCGCGCCGGAGCGCAGCATCAGCACATTCACTTCCGGGGGTAGCCGGCGCAGGCGCTGCTCCTGGTCGTGCATGCTGATGATCGGCCCGGTGCCGGAGGCCACCTCGGCGCCCACGCTGCTGAGGAAGACCACCCGGCGCACTGCGCTGGAGCGAATGGCCTGGAGTATCGCTTCTCCCTGGGCGGCCTGCTGGTTGCGGTAGTCCTCGGTGTCGGGCCCGTAGGCGAGCAGGGTGTAGACCGCGTCGGCGCCGCGGAAGGCCTCGGTGAGGAAGGCCGCGTCATGCGGCTCGCCCACGGCAATCCGGGCCCCGGCGGCGGCCAGCGCTTCCAGGCGTTCGGCGCTGCGGCCGAGGGCAAGAACCGGCACGCCGGCCTCCAGCAGGGTCTGGCAGATTCTCGAACCGGTGCGGCCGGTGGCTCCCATTACGGTGATCATGGCAGTGTCCTCGCTTTGGCCGTCCCGCGGCGCCCGCCGTGGGTTCGTTGGCCTGGGTTCAGTCTCTCGCTGAACTGCTGGACGGTTAATGCCTGAAAGTCGACGCTTCATGCTCATTCGTCCAGACCTGCTGGACGCCGCCCAACTGCCGTAGCAGTCTCAAGGCCATGAACGCTCCTACCGCCATACCGGACCTGATCGACGCCTGGGCTTCCACCGATCCTCTGGGCGAGGCTCTGCATTTCCTGCGCATGAGCGGCACCTTCTACTGCCGCTCGGAGTTCACTGCGCCCTGGGGGCTGGATCTGCCGGCCATGCCGCAGTGCCTGATGTTCCATGTGCTGACCGTCGGCGAATGCTGGCTGGAAGCCGAGGGAGATGAGCCACGTCGTCTGGCGCCGGGCGACCTGGTGCTGGTGCCCCACGGTGAGGGCCACCGGTTGGTGAGCGCGCCGGGTGAGCCTGCGACGGGGTTGTTCGACCTGCCACGCGCCTACGCCAGTGACCGCTACGAAGTGCTGCGCCAGGGCGGCGGTGGCGAGCCGACGGCGATGATCTGTGGCGCGGTGCGCTTCGACCATCCTGCTGCGTTGCAGCTGGTGCGCCTGCTGCCGCGCGTGCTGGAAGCGCAGGTGCGTGACCCCGGCCAGCGCGACTGGCTGATGAGCACCCTGCAGTTGATGGAGAACGAGGCTCGGGCCATGCGCCCCGGCGGCGAGACAGTGATCACCCGCCTGGCTGACATCCTGGTGATCCAGGCCATTCGCGCCTGGATCGAGCAGGACCCCGCCGCCCAGTCAGGCTGGCTCGGCGCCCTGCAGGATCGCCAATTGGGCCGCGCACTGAGCCTGATTCACCGCGAGCCGGCGCGGGACTGGAGCCTGCCGGTGCTGGCGGATGCGGCGGCCATGTCGCGCTCCGCCTTTGCCGCACGCTTCGCCGAGCGGGTCGGCATGCCGCCCATGCAGTACGTCACCCGCTGGCGCATGCACGTGGCGCTGAGCTGGCTGCAGGAGCGCGAGATCGCGGTGGCGGAACTGGCCGAGCGCCTCGGTTACCAGTCCGAAGCGGCGTTCAGCCGGGCGTTCAAGCGCTGCATCGGGATTGCTCCCGGCAGTGTGAGGCGTGCTGCTTCGCGAGCCTTATGAAGGCAGCCGTCTGACGGACGAATGTCTCCGCGCGACCGGACGCGTCGTTTTCCGTTCTGCTCCCTGATTCGGGTGGTCACTACCCGTTTGCGGCACCCGTACGGTGATTCGGTCCGTCGGCGCTCGCTCTCCGAAGTGATCCATGGCGCCGCTCATTCGCAGGAGTCCGTCGATGTCCCGTCGTTGCATGCCTTCCCTTCGTCTGCTTCCGTTTTCCATTGCGCTCGCCCTGTGCGGCGGGCTGGCCCACGCCGCCGAGCCGGCGTGGCCCGCGCAGAATCCGTACCTCGCCCAGTCCTACAACAACCAGACGCACTGGAACGATGGCGCCACCGACAGCGTCGGCTTCCCGGTGGCCCGCGGTGCGTACGACGTTACCCCCGAGTCGGTGCAGTTCCTGCCCGGCGAAGGCGTGGGCCTGCCGATCTTCTCCGACACCGTGGACGGCAAGCCGGTGTACTTCTGGTGGTCGGGCTTTGCGTTGCGCAAGGTCAGCCTGGAGGGCGGCAAGCTCACCGAGCTGGCGCGTGCCGATATTCCGGTCAAGCTGCCCAACTACACGCCCGTTACTGCCCTGCAGCGCGTCGAGCAGTCCAGGGCGGTGCAGAAGTTCCTCGATGCGAAGGACGAGAAGGGCCTGCTCGACTACATGAAGGCGCAGCCGAACCGCATGCTCACCGCGGCCTCGGACCAGGCGCTCAACGGCTCTGTCTATGCGCTGCTGACGCGGGAAGATGCCTTCGTCGGCTGCAACGGCCGGCAGATATTCCGCATCGACCAGGCCGACCCCAAGCGGGCCGACTCGGCGATGAAGCTGGGCAGGGTCAGCGCGATTCCGGTAGGCCTGTTCGACAACGAGAAGGTCAAACGCGGTACCCGCTTCCCCGGCGACATGCTGTTCGGCATGAGCATGAGCTACAACGGCTTTGTCGTGGTCAACACCCTGGGCGGCAAGATCATCACGCTCAACCGCGACACGCTGGAGGTGATCGACAGCTACACCGTCGCCGGCGATGACGAACTCTTCCTCAACAGTTTCGCCACTGGCCCGGAAGCGAACGGAGGCGCCATCTATGTCGCCTCGAACACCACCATGTACCGACTGGTGGTGGACAAGGATGGCAAGATCCACGACGACGAAGCCAGCGGCGCCTGGAAGGCCGGGTACGAGCGCGGCATCCGCATGCCGGCGCCCAAGCTGGCCGATGGCACCGGTGCCACGCCGACGCTGATGGGCTTCGGGCCCGATGAAGACAAGCTGGTGGTGATCACCGACGGCGCGAAGAACATGAGCATGGTCGCCTTCTGGCGGGACCAGATTCCCGCCGGCTGGAAGCAGAAGCCGGGCACCGCCAGCCCGCGCATCGCCGATCAGCGCAAGGTGGAGATCCCCGGCACCGATACGGTGCAGTCGGAACAGTCGGTGGCCGTGTACGGCGATTACGCCTTCGTGGTGAACAACATCCGCAGCGCCGACGAGAAGACCCTCGACCCGAGCCCCTACTACGTCAGCACCCTGCTCGGCGCGACGCGTCCGGGGCCGCTGGGTGCAGCGAGCTTCCGCTGGAACAGCCAGACCCATGAGTGGAAGCAACTGTGGGGGCGCAACGACGTATCGTCGATTTCCGTGGTGCCGATGATTTCCGGCGAAGGCCACATGGCGCTCATCGACGGGTACTTCAACAACGCCTGGAACGATCGCCATCACATCGGCATGGACCTGGACACCGGCAAGACCGTGCTGACCATCCGCGAGGGAAGCGATCCGATCTACAACGGCATGTACGCGCCGATCAAGGTCGATACCAACGGCAACATCTTCTATGGCACCGCGTTTGGCCTGTTGCACCTGGACACCAGCAAGATGAAGCAGGACCAGCTGTCGGCCAAGCGCTGAAGGCACTCTGTGCGCCGACAAAAAAGCCCGTTCGGTTGAACGGGCTTTTTTCATTCATCGGCTGGGACGTCAGAGCTGGATATCGTCGCGGATCAGCACGCAGGTGCAGCCGTCCTCGTCTTCGCGCCAGTCGTGGAGGAAGTACATCTGGATCTTGCCGGCGTCCATCACCGCCAGGTAGTCGCCCACTTCCGGGACGAAGAAGCCCGAGGTGCCCGGTTCGGCTTCGCACTCGATGCGGACGCTGAAGAACAGCGCCGGGTCGGCGTCGTCGAAGAAGTCCTCGCGCTCGGCGGCATCCCACTCGGTGGGCGCTTCGAAGGGGCCGAGGAAGAGGACCTTGGCGTCGCCCATGTCCAGTTCTTCGGCGTCCGGATCGTTGTCGTCAGGGCGGTAGACGGTGGCGTCCAGCGCGTTGCTGTCGGCGAGGATGGCGCGGCGTGCGGCCATGCGCTGCTGCGGGTCGACGCCGGCGTCGGCGCAGAGCTGGTTCCAGAGGGTTTCGGCTTGGGTGGACATGGTGGCTCCCGCTCGTGCGGCCGGTTCAAAGGTGGGTAGTGTCCGGGACGGGGCGGCGCAGATCAATGGGAGCGGCCCTTGCAGGTGATGCCGGCCCCAACGGGAATGTAGGAGCGGACTCCGTCCGCGATTGGTCCGAATCGCGCTGGACACCATCGCGGACAGAGTCCGCTCCTACGCGACGGGGCATCACGGGGCCAGCCTGCCGGTGCGCGGGCGTGGCTCACTCGCCCTTCAGCCCGTACTTCTTCACCTTGTCGAACAGCGTGGTCTTGGCCATGCCCAGGGCGTGGGCGGCCTGGCTGAGGTTGCCGGCGTGGCGTTCCAGGGCAGTCGACAGCAGGCTCTTCTCGAAGGCTTCCACGGCCTCGGCGAAGCGCGGCTCGCCGGCGTCCGGGCCGAGATTGCCGCCGGCCAGCACCGGCAGGCCGAGGGCGAAGCGTTCGGCGACGTTGCGCAGCTCGCGTACGTTGCCCGGCCAGTCGTGAGCCATCAGCGTGGCGGCGGTGGCATTGTCGATGTCCGGCGCCGGGCGGTCGAAGCGCAGTGAGGACTGCTGCAGGAAGTGCTCGAAGAGCATCAGGATGTCTTCGCGGCGTTCGCGCAGCGGTGGCAGGTTCAGGGTGATGACGTTGAGGCGGTAGTAGAGGTCGCTGCGGAAGCTGCCTTCGCGGCCCATGGCGGCGAGGTCGGACTTGGTCGCGGCGATCACCCGGCAGTCCACGCGGATCAGCTCGTTGGAGCCCAGGCGTTCCAGCTGCTGTTCCTGCAGCACGCGCAGCAGCTTGATCTGCAGGTTCAGCGGCATGCTCTCGATCTCGTCGAGGAACAGGCTGCCGCCGTCGGCGTGCTCGATCTTGCCGATCCGGCGCTTGCCGGCGCCGGTGAAGGCGTGGGCTTCATGGCCGAAGATTTCGCTGTCGATCAGGCTTTCCGGCAGGCCGCCGCAGTTGAGCGCGACGAAGGGCTTGGCCTGGCGCCGGCTGTAGTCGTGCAGGCAGCGCGCGACCAGTTCCTTGCCGGTGCCGGTCTCGCCTTCGATGAGTACGTTGGCCGAGGTGTCGGCGACGTTGGCGATCAGCTCGCGCAGCGCCTGCATGGCCGGCGAGCGGCCGATCAGCCGGCTTTCCAGGGCCTGCTTGCCGGCGAGCTGGCGGCGCAGCTGGCTGACTTCGCGGGTCAGCGCGCGCTGGGCCAGTGCGCGGCGCGCGGTGTCGACCAGCTTCTCCGGGGAGAAGGGCTTCTCCATGAAGTCATAGGCGCCGTCGCGCATGGCTTTGACCGCCATGGCGATGTCGCCATGGCCAGTGATCAGCACCACCGGCAGGCTGGGGTCGCGTTCCTTGAGCTTCTCCAGCAATTGCAGGCCGTCCATGCCGGGCATGCGGATGTCGCTGACGACGATGCCGGGGAAGTCGGCGCCGACTTTCTTCAGCGCTTCCTCGGCGCTGCCCACGCTGTCGGTCTCGATGTCTTCCAGGGCCAGTGCCTGCTGGCAGCCGAGCCGTACGTGCGGGTCGTCCTCGACGATCAGGACGCGCAGGGATGAATCGCTCATGCGGGTGTCTCCAGGGCGGGCAGCAGCGGCAGGTGCAGCTCGAACGCGGTGCCGCCGGTTTCCGGGTAGGCCACGCCCAGGGAACCGCCGGCGGCGGTGGCGAGGCTGGCGGAAAGGGTCAGGCCCAGGCCCAGGCCGAGTTCGCCGGGCTTGGTGGTGAAGAAAGGCTCGAACAGGTGCACGCGGGCGTCCGGCGGGATGCCGGGACCGTTGTCGCGCACTACGAGGCGGTAGTGGTCGTCACCTTCGATGCGCCCTTCCAGCCAGAGCTGGCGGTCGTCCTGTGTGCTCATGGCGTCCAGGGCGTTGGCGATCAGGTTGACCAGTATCTGCTCCAGGCGCGTCTGGTCGATGGCCAGCTGCGCATCGGGGTAATCGCGGTGCAGGGTTACCGGCACTTCGGAAAGCCGCCCCTGCAGCACCATTACGGCGGCGTCCACCGCCTTGCTCAAGGTCGCCTGGCCGTGGTCGTCGGCGCGCCGGGCAAAGGCGCGCAGGCTGGCAGTGATGCGGCCCATGCGGTCGACCATTTCGGCGATGGCTTCGAGGTTGCTGCTGGCGACGTCGAGCTTGCCGCGTTCGAGGAAGCGCACGCTGTTGCTCGAGAGGGTGCGCAGCGCCGCCAGCGGCTGGTTGAGTTCGTGGGCGATGCTGGTGGACATCTGCCCGATCACCGCCAGCTTGCCGGCCTGTACGAGGCGGTCCTGGGCCTTGCGCAGGGTGTCCTCGGCCTGGCGGCGTTCGCGGATCTGCTCGCGCAGGTGCTGGTTGCTGGCGCGCAGGTCGGCGGTGCGCTCGGCGATGCGGCGCTCCAGGGCGTTGTTGGCCTGCTCCAGCGCTTCGCGGGCGGCGAGGCGGGTGGCGATGACCTTGCGCCGCTCGTTCCAGGCGATCAGCAGGAAGGCGAACAAGGCGAAGCCGGCGGCAGCGAGCATGCCGTGGATCATCGCTTCGCGACGCAGGTCGGCCAGCGGGGTGAGCAGGGTGAAGTTCCACGGCGTGTCGCTGAGCTGGCGCGTCTGCATCAGGTAGCTGAGCGGCTTGTGGCTGTCGGCGTGCTCGCCCGGCGGGAAGCTGATTTCCTCGACGCCCGCGCCGAGCGGGTGGCGCGCCAGCGGCTGCCATTCGTTCAGGGCCCACCAGTAATACTGCAGGCTGCGGGCCAGGCGTTCCTTGTCCGCATCGCTGAGCGGGCGCACGGCCTTCAGGCGCAGGGTCGGGTCGCTGGAAAGGATGATGATGCCGTTCTCGTCGCTGACGAAGGCCTGCAGCCGAGCCTTCTCCCAGCGCTCCTCCAGGGATTCCATCTTCACCTTGACCACCGCCACGCCGACGATCCTGCCGCCATGCACCAGGCCGTGGGCGAGGTAGTAGCCGGGCTCGCCGGTGGTGCTGCCGATGCCGTAGAAGCGGCCGGGGCGACCCTGCACGGCTTCCTGGAAGTAGGCGCGGAACGAGAGGTCCTCCCCCAGGTAGCTGTCGGCGTCCTGCCAGTTGCTGGTGGCCAGCACGCGGCCCGAGGTGTCCAGCAGGTACACCGCGCGGCTGCCGGCGCGGCGGTTGAGGCCTTCCAGGTAATGGTTGACGCGGTCGCGGTGCAGCGGCGTGGGGTCCACCAGCAGGCGGCTGACGCTGCCTTCGAGTTCCAGCAGGCTGGGCAGGTAGGTGTAGCGGCTGATCTCGCTTTCCACGCCACGGGCGTGCAGTTCCAGCTGGCGCTCGCCGGATTCGATCAGGCTGCGGGTGCCGGCGCCTTCGCTGATCAGGTAGCCGCCGTAGCCGAAGCCCAGGGTGAGCAGGAGCAGCAGGAAGGGCAGCAGGTAGTTGCGCACGAGGCGTGGCTTCACGGTGAGCGGCGGCGGCAATGGGCTGGAAGCGCATTGCAGCACAGTCGTCGGGGCCGAGCCAGCCCAAGGCCGGGGGGCGGCGATGGACTGGCTCGGGTACCACACGGTGCGCGCTCGCGCGGATTACGGAGTAACCACCAGACCGACGCCGCGGCCGCGCGGATCGGAGGCGGTTTCCAGGGCCTTGCCGTTCACACGGATGGCCTGGATGTCACCCATGTTCCAGCCCTGGTCTTCCAGGGTGTAGCCCATGGCCTTGAGCTCGTCGGCGACCTTGCCGGTGAGCGGTGCATACGCGTCGTAATAGATGGTGTCTTTCGGCAGCAGCTGATGGTGCACACGCTGTGCGGCCACGGCCTTCTCCAGGGGCAGGTGGAAGTCGTAGACGTTGTTCAGCACCTGGAAGATCGAGGTGAAGATCCGCGAGCCGCCGGGCGTGCCCAGCACCAGGCTGACATGGCCGTCGCGGGTGACGATGCTCGGGCTCATGGAGGAGAGCATGCGCTTGCCCGGCTCGATGGCGTTGGCGTCGCTGCCCACGACGCCGAAGGCGTTGGCCACGCCGGGCTTGGAGCTGAAGTCATCCATCTCGTCGTTGAGCAGGAAGCCGGCGCCCTTGACCACCACGCCGCTGCCGAAGTCCCAGTTGAGGGTGTAGGTGTTGCTGACGGCATTGCCGTCCTTGTCGACGATGGAGAAGTGCGTGGTCTGGTGCGGCTCAAGGCCCGGGCGGACTTTCTCGGTTGCCGAGATGGCGTTCGGGTTCACTTCCCTGGCGCGCTTGGCGATGTATTTCGGGTCGGTCAGCTGGGCCACCGGCACCTTGGAGAACTGCGGGTCGCCCAGGTAGTCGGCACGGTCGGCGAACACGCGCTTCTCGATCTCCGAGAGCAGGTGGATGTACTTGGCGGAGTTCAGCTCAACGCCCTTGAAGTCGGCGGCGCGCTGTTCCTTGATGCCGATCAGCTGGGCCAGGGCGATGCCGCCGGAGCTGGGCAGCGGGGCGGTGTAGAGGGTGTTGCCCTGCCAGTCGATGCGCATCGGCTCGCGCCACTTGGCCTTGTAGTCGAACAGGTCGTCGGAAGTGATCAGGCCACCATCCTGCTTCATCTGCGCGATGAGCAGCTTGGCGGTCTCGCCCTTGTAGAAATCGTCCGGGCCGTTGCCTGCGATGCGCTCCAGGGTCTTGGCCAGTTCCGGCTGCTTGAACACTTCGCCCGGCTTCATGGTGCCGAAGTAGTCGCCGAAGTTGGTCTTGCCGTTGAACAGCGCGATGGCGTCCTGACGGTACTGGTACTGCTGGTCGGCGACCTTGAAGCCGCTTTGCGCGTAGCCGATGGCCGGGGTCAGCAGCTCGCTCCATTTCAGCTTGCCGAAGCGCTTGTGCGCTTCCCACAGGCCCATCACGGTACCCGGCACGCCGGCGGCCTTGGCACCGACCAGGCTGAGGTTCTCGATCACCTCGCCTTTCTCGTTCAGGTACATGGTCTTGGTCGCGGCCTTCGGCGCAATCTCGCGGTAGTCGAGGAAGTACGGCTTGCCGTCGACGTACAGGGTCATGAAGCCGCCGCCGCCGATGTTGCCGGCTTCGGGGTAGGTGACCGCGAGGGTGAAGGCGGTGGCGACCGCGGCGTCGACGGCGTTGCCGCCCTTCTTGAGGATCTCGGCGGCGACTTTCGCGCCGTACTGATCCGGCGCTGCAACCGCGCCACCGTCGAGGGTGACGGCGAAGACCGACGAACTCGCCGCGAGGATCGCGACGCCCAGGGGCAGCTTGCTGAAGTGGAACACGCGCATGGGACTTCCTTATTTATTCTTGTGCTTGCGGTGAGGTTGAGTGCCCCGGCGAGCCAGGGCACTCGGGTAGAACGACAGCAGGATCAGTGCGGCAGGATCTTGGCGAGGAACTGCTGGGTGCGCTCGGCGCGGTTCTGCAGGTCGCCGAAGAATTCCTCCTTCGGGCAGTCTTCGACGATCTGTCCGCGGTCCATGAAGATCACCCGGTCGGCGACCTTGCGCGCGAAGCCCATCTCGTGGGTCACGCACATCATGGTCATGCCTTCGTGGGCGAGCTGGACCATCACGTCGAGCACCTCGTTGACCATCTCCGGGTCCAGCGCCGAGGTCGGCTCGTCGAACAGCATGACGATCGGGTCCATGGCCAGCGCGCGGGCAATCGCCACGCGCTGCTGCTGGCCGCCGGAGAGCTGGCCGGGATGCTTGTGCGCATGGGCCTGGAGACCGACGCGGTCGAGCAGCTTCATGCCCTTGTCCATCGCCTCTTCCTTGCTGCGGCCCAGGACCTTGCGCTGGGCGATGGTGAGGTTTTCGGTGATGGTCAGGTGCGGGAACAGCTCGAAGTGCTGGAACACCATGCCGACCCGCGAGCGCAGCTTGGGCAGGTCGGTCTTCGGGTTGGCGATGGAGGTGCCGTCGACGGTGATGTCGCCCTTCTGGAAGGGTTCCAGCGCGTTGACGCACTTGATCAGGGTCGACTTGCCCGAGCCGGACGGCCCGCAGACCACCACCACTTCACCCTTGGCGACCTTGGTGTTGCAGTCGGTGAGGACCTGGAAGTCGCCGTACCATTTGCTGACGTTATCGATGGTGATCATACGGTTAACCTTTTCTGCAGGAGCCTGACCGCGAGCGAGGCGGAGAAGCTGATAACGAAGTAGACGAGACCGGCGAAGATCAGGAATTCATGGGGCTGGCCGATGATGTCGCCACGGGAGCGCGCGGCGTTGAGGAAGTCCATCAGGCCCACCGAGTACACCAGCGAGGTGTCCTGGAACAGGATGATGCTCTGCTGCAGCAGCAGCGGGGTCATCTTGCGGAACGCCTGGGGCAGGATGATCAGGCGCATGCACTGGCCGTAGGTCATGCCCAGCGCGTAGGCGGCACCCATCTGGCCCTTCGGGATGGCTTGGATGCCGGCGCGGACGATCTCGCAGAAGTAGGCCGCCTCGAACATCATGAAGGCCACCAGGCACGAGGTGAACGCACCCACCGGGGTGTCCTCGCCGGTGATCCAGCGCAGGATGTACGGCACCGCGAAGTAGAACCAGGTGATCACCAGCAGCAGCGGGATCGAGCGGAAGTAGTTGACGTAGAAGCCGGCGAGGTTCGACAGCAGCTTGCTGCTGGACAGGCGCATGAGCGCCAGGATGGTGCCCAGCACCACGCCGCCGACGACGCCCAGCACCATCAGTTGCAGGGTGGTGAGCATGCCTTCCCAGAGGCCGGGGAGGGCGGGAACGATCTGGCTGAAGTCCATCATTTACCTCCCACGGAAATCAGGCCCGGCACAGCGACCTTTTTCTCGATCAGGCGCATGGTCAGCATCAGGCTCATGTTCAGCGTGAAGTAGATCAGCGTGGCCAGGGTGAAGGCCTCGAACAGGTTGGCGCTGAACTCGGCGGTCTGCTTGGTCTGCGCCAGCAGCTCCATGAGGCCGATCAGCGATGCCACCGAAGAGTTCTTGAAGACGTTGAGGAATTCCGAGGTCAGCGGCGGAATGATGATGCGGAAGGCCTGCGGCAGCAGCACGTGGCGGTAGATCGCCGGCAGGCGGAAGCCCACGGCGCTGGCGGCGGCGAGCTGGCCCTTGGGCAGCGCCTGGATGCCGGTGCGCACCTGCTCGCAGACCCGCGCGGCGGTGAACAGGCCCAGGCACACGACGACGCTGATGAAGGCCGAGGTTTCCGGGGCGATGCCCAGCTTGAACCAGTCCTGGATCGGCTGCGGCAGGTAGTCCGGCACCAGGAAGTACCAGAGGAACAGCTGCACCAGCAGCGGCACGTTGCGGAACAGCTCCACGTAGGCCGTGGCGATGCCTGACAACCAGCGGTTGGGCAGGGTGCGCATCACGCCCAGCAGCGAGCCGAGCGCCAGGGCGATGACCCAGGCCGCGAGCGACACGGCGATGGTCCAGCCCAGGCCGGTGATGTACCAGTCCAGGTAGCGTTCGTCGCCGATCCCGGTGGACTTGAAGAACACGCCCCAGTCCCAGTTGTAATCCATGACGGGTTTCCCCTCGATTGCTTTGCACGGTGGCTTTTGTACGGTACGGGGCCGGATGCGGGCGCAAGGCCGCCCGCCACCCGCGGGTAGCGGGTGTTCCGGCATCGTCAGAGTGGAAGTCGGGCCGGGAGCGCATGGCTTGCGCTCCCGATCCCCCGCGTGGCTACGCCTTGTGGGCGCAGCCGCGCGCGACCGTTACATCTGCTCGGCAGATTTGTCGGTCGGATTGGCGATCAGCTTCTTGAGCTCATCACTCATCGGGAAGTTGAGGTTCAGGTTCTTCGGCGGGATGGGCTGCATGAACCACTTGTCGTAGATCTTGTTGACCTCACCCGAGGCGAAGGTGTCGGAGATGGCCTTGTCGACCACCTTCTTGAACGGCGCGTCGCCCTTGCGAACCATGCACGCGTAGATCTCGTAGGACTGCGGCTTGCCGACCACGTGCCAGTCGTCCGGCTTCTTGGCCTTGGCCATTTCGCCGTAGAGCAGCGCGTCGTCCATCATGAAGGCCACGGCGCGACCGGACTCCAGCATCAGGAAGGACTCGCCGTGGTCCTTGGCCGAGATGATGTTCATGCCCATCTTCTGATCGGCGTTCATCTGCTTGAGCAGGCGCTCGGAAGTGGTGCCGGCGGTGGTCACCACGTTCTTGCCCTTCAGGTCCGGGAAGTCGTTGATGCCGGAGCTGGTCTTGGTCAGCAGGCGGGTGCCGACCTCGAAGATGCCGACGGAGAAGTCGACCTGCTTCTGGCGCTCGAGGTTGTTGGTGGTGGAGCCGCACTCGATGTCCACGGTGCCGTTCTGCACCAGCGGGATGCGGGTCTGGGAAGTGACCAGGTTGTAGCGGACTTTCAGCTCGGGGAGGTTCAGCTCTTTCTTCAGGGCTTCGACGACCTTGATCTGCAGGTCGTGGGAATAACCTTCCGGCTGGCGCGGGTCGCTGCCGAGGTAGGAGAAGGGAATGGAGGCGTCACGGTGGCCGAGGACGATGGTGCCGGAGTCCTTGATCTTCTTCAGGGTACCGGTCAGTTCTTCGGCGACGACGGGAGTGGCGAGCAGGGCCGCGACAATGGCGACGCCCAACGCACGGGGTGCGAAACGCATGGAGACTACCTCGACTGGTTGTGTTTGTTATTCAGTCCTGCGCCGACGAGGCTCACTCCAGGCCGGTCGCATGTTCGAGGGGAAGCAGAGCAGGCTCCGTGCCAAGGCTGTCATTTTTATTTAACTATTTGAATTTAAACAATTATTTTCAGATTGGCGCTGCCCGAAAAGTCCCCTGTCATTCGGATATCCGGATTTTTTCGGATTCCTTGTTCGGAAAACCGAACGACAAACAGGGTCATACGTCCGGCTGGCCGCCCCATTGGCCGCGCTGGAACGGCTGGTCACGATCGGCCAGGTGCGCGGCGATGCGCTCGAGCAGTTGGTGCGTCGGAGCGCGCACGCCAGTGGCCGTCTGCCCGAGAGCCAGCGCGACGACCAGCAGCAGGGCGGCCGGATGGAAGGCCGGCAGTTGTGCGCGGGTGGCGGCGAGGAAGGCTGCGCTGGTGCCCAGGCCCAGCGCCAGCCCGGCGTAGACCTCGGCCGGCGAATGCACGTGGATCGCCAGCCGGGACAGTCCCACCAGCACGGCAACCACCGCCGCCAGTGCGGCAGCGGCCAGGCCGGCGCGGCGCGTGGTGAAGAGCTGGGCGGCCAGTGTCGGCAGCACGGCACCGGCCAGCATGCTGTGCCCGGAGATGCCGGTGAAGTTCAGGTTCGGAATTCCGATTCCCCAGCCCATGAACGCCAGCTTCGAACCCACCACCAGCGCGGTCGAGAATCCGAACAGCAGCAGCCACAGCCCGGCCTTCGCGGTCTCGCGGCGATACAGCAGCCAGCAGAAGACGAGCACGGCAGCCGGCGCCAGCAGAGAGCTGTCGCCGAGGCGGGTAATCAGTGGCCAGAAGGTCATGGGCATGGGAAGGCGGGGCTGGGGCGGGCAACGTTAGCACAGCCCGGTGCCGTCCCCGAGAGCCGTGCGACGGGATGCGACCCTGCGCGCATGCGTCAGCTTGGCCCCAGCGCCAGCCCTGGCCCACAATGGCGCTTTCAGTTCAAAGGAATGTTCGCCATGGAAATGGAAAATCCCTACCGCGCGCCCGAAGCCCCATTGGTCGAGGCGCATGCTGGCGCCGAACCGGCCAGCCGGTTCTTCGTCATCTCCATCACCAAGATGGTCGTGCTGTATGTGGCGACGCTGGGGCTGTTCAACCTCTACTGGATGTACAAGCACTGGTCGATCCAGAAGCCGCACATGCCGCGCAAGATCAATCCGCCGCTGCGCAGCCTGTTCATGATCTTCTATATCCATTCCCTCGCCCGACGCGTGCACGAAGCGCTGCCCGAGGCGCAGCGCAAGGCCTGGAGCTACGGCAGCGACGCCACCTGGGCGGTGGTGCTGCTGATCCTCTCCAATGTCGCCGACAAGCTCACCAGCCGAATTCCCGAACTCAGCCACTACAGCCTGCCGTTCCTCATCCTCGGTCTGGTGCCACTCATTCCGCTGACGAACATCCAGCGCCGCGCCAACGAGGCCAGTGGCGATCCGTTGGGCCAGGGCAACGCCTCGCTGACTCGCTACAACGTGCCGTTCCTGATCCTCGGCGGCCTACTCTGGGTGCTGATCCTGATCGGCTCGGTGGCGGAGTTCGCCGGCGTCGCCTGAGCTCCCCTCACGCCGCAGCAGTTCGCGCTTGCGCGGCAGGCCCCAGCGATAGCCGCCTTCGCCGGTGCCGCCAACCACGCGGTGACAGGGCACCAGCAGGCCGATGTTGTTGCTGGCGCAGGCGCGGGCAACGGCGCGCGGGTGGGTGCCCAGTTCCTCAGCCAGTTCACCGTAGCGCCGCGTCTCGCCGCTGGGAATGCGCGTGAGGGCGCGCCAGACACGCAGCTGGAAGGCGCTGCCGTGCAGGTCCAGCGGCAGGTGGGCGGCCTGTTCGGGCTCTTCCAGCTGGATGATCACCTCGCGCAGCCAGTCGCCCAGCCCCGTGTCGTCGCGGGTTCGCTCGGCGGCGGCGAAGCGCTCGGCCAACTGGCGTTCCAGCTCGCTGGCGTCGTCGGCGAAGAGCAGGGCGCAGACGCCCTTGTCGGTGGCCGCCAGCAGTACCAGCCCGAGCGGGCAGGGCGCGATGGCATAGCGCAGTCTTTCGCCTGCGCCTTTCTGCCGACGTTGTGCCGGACTCAGCGGCGTGGCGCTTTCGTACAGGGCACGGGTGCCGGAGTAGCCGGCCTCCAGCGCGGCGTCGAGCACCGAGCGCGATTGCGGCAGGGCGGCGGCCAGGCGCTGCTCGCGGCGGGATTCCGCCCAGGCTCTGGGCGTAAGGCCGGTGCGGGCCTTGAAGGCGCGGGCCAGGTGCGAGGCGGAGAGACCGATACGGCTGGCCAGTTCGTCCAGAGTCAGGGGCTTCTCGGCCTTGTCGAGCAGCTCGCAGGCCGCCGCAACCAGCGCATCGAGCTGTTCGCGCGGGCTCGGGCCACGCGGCGAGCAGCGCTTGCAGGGGCGGAAACCGGCAGCTTCGGCCGCCTCGGCAGCGGTATGGAAGGCCACGTTCTCCCGTGATGGCCGGCGTGCCGGGCAGTTCGGCCGGCAGTAAACGCCGGTGGAGCGCACGCTGAAGACGAAACGTCCCTCGTAACGCGCATCGCGCTCGCAGACCGCCTGCCAGCAGCGCTCGGGGTCAAGTCGGGTGGTCGTCATGGCTGTCTCCGGGGCAATGGCCGTTGGGGAGATTCTCCGTCGGGCCTGGCGGAGCAGCAATCCGCATCGCGTTTTCAAACTCGTTGTCGCAGGCCGGACTACGCTTGCAGGGTATCCCCAGAGAGACCTCCATGCCCTTGCGCCGATTCTGCCTGTGCTGCCTTCTGCTGTTCGTTGCGCTGTGCGCCCAGACCCGAGCAGCAAGCCTGGCGCTGTCCGATGAGGAGCGTGCCTTCGTCACGGCCCACGAGCCGATTCGTGTCGGCCTGTTCCGCGCCGGCTGGCCGCCGTTCGAGGTGATCGACGAGTTCGACCAGTTCCATGGCATCAGCGCCGACTATCTGCAGCTGATCTCCGAGCGCCTGGGCATGAAGGTCCAGCCGGTGCTGTACAACACCTGGGAAGAGGTGCTGGCCGCGGTGAAGGCAGGCGAGGTGGACCTGCTGCCGTCCATGGCGGCCACCGACGAGCGCCAGCGCTTCCTGAGTTTTACTCAGCCCTACGTCACCACCAGCAGCCTGATCTTCGCCCGGCGCGACAGCACCATCCGCACGCTGGACGACCTGTCCGGCCGCCGGGTCGCGGTGGAGCAGGACTATGCCGTCCATGAGCTGCTGACCAAGGCGGTGCCGGGTATCGACTTCGTGCTGGCGGAAGACACGCCCAGCGCGCTCAAGGCTGTCTCCATCGGGCGTGCCGATGCCTATGTGGGCAACCTCATCACCTCCACCTTCCTGATCGAGCAGCTCGGCCTGTCCAACATGGAAGTGCGCGGCGACAGCGGGCTGGGCAACAGCCAGGTGCGCTTCGCCACGCGCAAGGAGCTGGAGCCGCTGGTGCCGCTGCTGGACCGCGCCCTGGGCAACATCACCCGCAACGAACAGGAGGCGATCCAGGCGCGCTGGCTGCCGTCGCTGGACGTCTTCGACTGGATGCACCTGCTGCAGATCGCCTGGCCCTGGGTAGTGGGCGTGCTGGCCCTGCTGACCTTCGTGCTGGTGTGGAACCGCCGCCTGTCGATCCAGGTGGCCGAGCGCGCCCGCGCCGAAGCGGAGGAGCGGCGCCAGCGCAGCACCCTGCTGGCGCTGATCAACTCGATTCCCGATCCGATCTGGTTCAAGGACACCCAGGGCCGCTACCTCGGCGTCAACCAGGCTTTCGCCGACTGCCTGGGACGGCCGCCGGAGGACATAGTCGGGCGCAGCGACCAGCAGATGTTCAGCCGCGCGGCCGGCGCCGGCCGGCAGGAGCGCGACCGCCAGGCGCTCAACGAGAGCGAGCCCTATGCCAGCGAAGGCTGGGTGGTCTATCCCGATGGTCGGCGGGTGCTCTTCGATACGCTGCGCAGTGCCTTCCACGACGACCACGGGCGGCTGCTCGGCCTGGTCGGCGTCAGCCGCGACGTCACCGCGCGCAAGTCCACCGAACTGGCGCTGGCCGAGGCCCGCGACCTGGCGGAAGAGGCGGCGCAGCTCAAGAGCGACTTCCTGGCCAACATGAGCCATGAGATCCGCACGCCGCTGAACATCATCATCGGCCTGGCGCACCTGCTCCAGGAGACCACCCTGGATCCGCAACAGGTGGACTACCTGGGCAAGATCCAGGGCTCGGGCCAGTACCTGCTGGAACTGATCAGCGACATCCTCGACCTGTCGCGCGTGGAAGCGGGCAAGCTGGAGTTCGAGCAGATCCCCTTCGACCTGGAGCGTCTGCTCGGCGAGCTGTTCGACCTGTTCAACATCCGCGCCGCGAGCAAGGGCCTGGCGGTGCACTGCGAGATCGACCCGCGGGTGCCCGCCCAGGTGGTGGGGGATTCGCTGCGCCTGCGGCAGATCCTGATGAACTACGGCAACAACGCACTGAAGTTCACCGAGCAGGGCGAGGTGGTGCTGATCGTCCGCCTGGAGGACGAGGACGAAGACAGCCTGCAGCTCTACTTCGCCTTCCGCGATACCGGTATCGGCATCTCCGAGCCGCAGCAGGAGCGCCTGTTCGAGTCCTTCCAGCAGGCGGACAGCTCCATCACCCGTCGTTACGGCGGCTCCGGCCTGGGCCTGGCGATCTGCAGGAAACTGGCAGAGGCGATGGGCGGCAGCGTCGGAGTGGAGAGCGAGCCGAACCGTGGCAGCCTGTTCTGGTGCCGGCTGCCCATGGGGCGGGTCGACGACTCGGTCAGCCTGAGCCTGCAGAACATCAGCCACGAACCGCTGCCGGTGCCCATGCTGCCGGCCGCGGCGGCGGCGCCTGCGCTGCTGGAGAGCGGCAACGACGCCGAGGTAGAACAGGTCTGCCGGCGCCTGGCGCACCTGCTGGCCGCCGACGACCCGCGCGCCGGGCGGTTGCTCGGCGAACGTGCAAGCCTGCTGCGCAGCGTCTTCAATGAGGGCTATGAGGGCATCGCCACGAGCGTGCGGCGTTTCGAATTCGAGCGGGCCCTGGAGAGTCTGGTGAATCTCGCGAGGGAGCGCGATATCCGTATATGAAGTGGCAGATATGGAAAAGCGGGACAGGAACACGCGGACAGGGCGGTGGTCCGATCCCCCATGGCATGTCACGAATCTGACCGATGCGAGGAGTTGCGATGGATAGCATGCTGGACCGGCCGGAGCAGGAGATGATCCTGGTGGTGGATGATCAGCCGGACAACCTGATGCTCATGAGCGAACTGCTGATGGACCGCTACCAGGTGCGCGTCGCCGCCAGCGGACCGAAGGCGCTGCGCCTGATGCAGAGCGATCCGCGCCCGGACCTGGTGCTGCTCGACATCATGATGCCGGAGATGGACGGCTACGAAGTCTGCCGCCAGCTCAAGGCCGACCCGCTGACCCGCGACATCCCGGTGATATTCCTCACCGGCATGGTCAGCCCCGCCGACGAGCAGAAGGGCCTGGACCTGGGCGCGGTGGACTACCTGACCAAGCCGATCAGCCCGCCGGTGACCCTGGCGCGCATTCGCGCGCACCTGAATCTGAAAGCCAATTCCGATTTCCTGCGCGACAAGAGCGAGTACCTGGAACTGGAAGTGCGTCGCCGCGCCCGCGAACTGCAGGCCATCCAGGACGCCACCCTGGAGGCCATGGCGACCCTCTGCGACCTGCGCGACAACCCGCACAGCAACCACCTGGTGCGCATCGAGCACTACATGCGCCTGCTGGGCAGCGCGCTGTCCCTGCACAGCGAGTTCGCCGCCGAGCTGTCGGTGGAGAACATCGAGTTGCTGGTGCGCTCGGCCCAGTTGCACGACATCGGCAAGGTCGCCGTGCCCGATCGCATTCTGCACAGCCCCGGTCAGTTGGAAGAGGCCGACCGGTTGATCCTCGAACGTCACACGACCGTTGGTCGAGATGCCCTGGCGGCGGCCGAGCGCAAGCTGGGATCGCCGGCGGATTTCCTGCGTTTCGCCAAGGAAATCGCCTACAGCCACCACGAGCACTGGGATGGCAGCGGCTTCCCCGCGGGCCTGGCTGGCGAGCAGATTCCCCTGGGCGCGCGGATGCTCTCGCTGATCGATTGCTATGACGAGTTCACTTGCCGCCATGCCTATCACGCCTCGCTGACCCCGGACGAAGCGGCCGAGCGCATAAAGGCCGGCGCCGGCAGCCAGTTCGACCCACGCGTGGCGGAGGCTTTCGGCGAAGTCGCCGAAGGCTTTGCCAACATCGCCCAGCGCTACGCCGACAGTGACGAAGCGCGGGGGCTGGAACTGCAGCGCCTGGAAGATGCCGTGACCGAAAGTATCGAGCTGACGCCGCCTGAGCCCTGATCGCACTGGGCGGTTGTCGATGATTGCCGTATAAGGAGCGCAGCGCCCCAGAGAGGTACGCCAGGAAGCCCGATGAAGACCCCGAAACGCCTAGAGCCGTTGATCGAAGACGGCCTGATCGACGAAGTATTGCGGCCGCTGATGAGCGGCAAGGAAGCAGCTGTCTATGTAGTGCGCTGCGGCGAAGAGCTGCGCTGCGCCAAGGTCTACAAGGAAGCCAACAAGCGCAGCTTCCGCCAGGCCGCCGAGTACCAGGAAGGCCGCAAGGTGCGCAACAGCCGCCAGGCGCGCGCCATGGCCAAGGGCACCAAGTACGGCCGCAAGGAGCAGGAGGACGCCTGGCAGAACGCCGAGGTGGCTGCGCTGTTCCGCCTGGCCGGCGCCGGTGTGCGGGTGCCCAAGCCCTACGACTTCCTTGACGGCGTACTGCTGATGGAAATGGTCGCCGACGAAGACGGTGACGCCGCGCCGCGCCTGAACGATGTGGTGATGGAGCCGGAGCTGGCCCGCGACTTCCACGAATTCCTCATCCGCCAGATCGTCATGATGCTCTGTGCGGGGCTGGTGCACGGCGACCTATCGGAATTCAACGTGCTGGTCGGCCCGGATGGCCCGGTGATCATCGACCTGCCGCAAGCCGTCGACGCCGCCGGCAATAACCACGCCTTCCGCATGCTAGAGCGCGACGTGGGCAACATGGCTGCCTACTTCGGCCGCTTCGCCCCGGAGCTCAGGTACACCCATTACGCCAAGGAAATGTGGGCACTCTACGAGGACGGCAAGTTGCTGCCGGATACCGAGTTGACCGGGCATTTCGACGACCCGGAAGACGAGGCGGATGTGGACTCCGTGCTGCGCGAGATCGCCGACGCCATGCGCGAGCAGGAACGTCGCGAAGCTGGCCGCGCTGCCCAGGATGCCCCGCAGAAGAACGACGAGCCACCGCCTCCACCGTGGGAACAGGCCTGATCCCACCGCCCGGCGAGGCGGAGCTTCTCGCGCTGATCGTCGGGCAACCTGAACGCCTGCGCCTGCTGCGTGTCGTGCGGGATCACGGCCCGGCGGGTGCCTGGATTGCGGCGGGCTTCGTGCGCAATGCCGTGTGGGACGCCTTGCATGGCTATGGCGAACCCACGCCGTTAAGCGATATCGACGTGCTGTATTTCTCTGCCGACTGCCTGGAGCCCGAGGCGGATTGCGCCTGGGAGCATCGGCTGCTGGGCGTCTCCCCGGATGTACCCTGGTCTGTGCGTAACCAGGCGCGGATGCATCTGCGCAACCGTGATTCGTCCTATCGCGATTGCGTCGACGCCATGTGCCATTGGCCAGAGGTCTGCACCGCTGTGGCCGTTCGGCTGAGCGGCGAATCTCTGCAATTGCTGGCGCCACTGGGCATCGATGACCTCTGGGAACTGCGCGTCAGGCCCACCGAGCACTTCCGCCGCAAGACAGACATCTACCGCGCCCGCCTCGCCGCCAAGAACTGGCCGGCGCGCTGGCCGAAGCTACGTATCGAGCCCTTGTAGGAGCGAGCTTGCTCGCGAACCAGGTTTTCCGATGCGGTCCCGGCGTTAGGCAGTTCGCGAGCAAGCTCGCTCCTACAGGTTTGCTCCGTCGCTCCCGTTCTCGTAGGAGTGGACTCCGCCCGGGATGTCTCTGCGCCCCTCTGGCTGGGTGTTGCGGGAGGTTAGGCGCGCGGAATGGAGGGTAGGGCGGGCTAGCTCCGCTCCTACAAAACCCTTCTCCACGGGCTACCGAGAGCTGCCCGGAAAACTGTAAGGCTGCAACTGTATCCATACATTTCAGGCGTGGACTGGTAATTTTTCCCTATTCCACCCCGAGCGCTCTGCCATGCCCCTTCGCCACGTCCTCCTCGCCCTGTTGGTCACCCTGATCTGGGGCGTCAACTTCGTCGTGATCAAGGTCGGCCTGCATGACTTCCCGCCTCTGCTGTTCTGCGCCCTGCGCTTCGCCCTGGCGGCGCTGCCGCTGATCTTCCTGCGCGGTCCGCTGCCGTCGCCGTTCTGGCGCATCGTGCAGATCGGTGTGCTGCTGGGCGTGGTCAAGTTCGGCCTGCTGTTCGTCGGCATGCATATCGGCATGCCGGCGGGCCTGTCGTCGCTGGTGCTGCAGAGCCAGGTGTTCTTCACCGTGCTGATCGCCGCCGCCTTCCTCGGTGAGCGTCCCAGCGCGCGCGCTCTGATCGGCCTGGCGCTGGCCGCCGGTGGCCTGTTGCTGATCGGCCTGGAGCGTCCCATGGGCGACAGCCTGGTGGCCTTCCTGCTGGTGATCGCCGCCGCACTTGCCTGGGCCTTCTCCAACATCGCCACCAAGCGCTCCGGCGCCAGCGACATGCTGCGGCTGATCAGTTGGGTGAGCCTGATCCCGCCGCTGCCACTGCTGGTGCTGTCGTGGATCTTCGAAGGCCCCGAGGCCATCGAGCACGCCGTCGTGAACATCAGCTTGAGCGGGGTAGGTGCGCTGCTCTACATCGCATTCCTGGCCACTACCGTGGGGTTCGGCCTTTGGAGCTTCCTGCTGCGCCGCTACCCGGCCAGCCAGGTCACGCCCTTCGCGCTGGCCGTGCCGGTGTCCGGGCTGCTGTCGGGCTGGCTGTTCCTGGGTGAAGAACTCACCACCCAGGACTGGATGGCCTGCGTGCTGGTCTTCATCGGCCTCGCCGTGACGGTGCTGCCGGCATCGATCTGGCGCCGTCGGGCGGTGGCAAACGCCTAGCAGGGCGTCAGACCACTTCACCTAGGCGGTCCACCACCCACTGATTGATGCTCTGGTTGCTCAATTCAGCCTTGATCGCCACCTGCGCGTGCAGTTGTGGGTCCAGGCGCAGGCTGAGCTTGCCGGAGAACGGCCGCTGCGGTTCGCGGCCGAGTTTCTCGCAGGTCGCCAGATAGTCATCTATCGCTTCTTCGAACGCTTCGCGCAATTCGCTGACCGATTCACCATGGAATCCGATCACGTCGCGGATCCCGGCAACATGACCAATGAACAGCCCGTCATCGTCGCTGTATTCGATGCGCGCCGCGTAGCCTTGGTACTTCATGGGAGTCATGGATGGATTCCTGCCTGTTCGAGCAAGGTGCGTGTATCACGGACCTGATAGGGCTTGGCTTCCTTGGCCGGATGCGGGCGATGGAACGTGGCGACTATGCCGTTCAGTTCGAAACGCACCCGTGAGCCATTGCCCTCGATCATCTGGGCGCCGAGCGCGATCAGCAGCGACTCGATGCGCAGCCATTCCAGTGATGCCGGGACGGGAAGGGAGTAGATCAGCTCCAGTGTCCTGCGTTGCCGGGCATTCATCCCGCGCTCCGTCAATTGGTATCAGATTATGCTACCAATTAGCCTCGCGAGCCAGATGTCGGACAGATCGCCGAGCGCCGCCTGAATTGTCCTCAGTGACAGCAATTCCCCGACTCCAGGTCCTTGAGGATCGGGCAGTCCGGCCGGTGGTCGCCCTGGCAGTGGTCGCTGAGTTCCTGCAGCGTGTCGCGCAGGCTGCTCAGTTCGGCAATCTTGCGGTTCAGTTCGTCGATGTGCCGAGCGGCCAGGGCCTTGACGTCGGCGCTGGCGCGCTGGCGGTCCTGCCAGAGGGCGAGCAGTTGGCCGACCTCCTCCAGGGAGAAGCCGAAGTCCCGCGAGCGGCGGATGAAGGCCAGCGTGTGCAGGTCCTGCTCGCTGTAGTGGCGGTAGCCGCTGGCGCTGCGGCCGGCGGGGGCGAGCAGGCCGGTGGATTCGTAGTAGCGGATCATCTTCGCGGTCAGCCCGCTCTTCTTCGCCGCTTCGCCGATGTTCATGCCGAATTCTCCTGAACGAACGCCCTCGCTTCCAACGCGAGGGCGCGTGTCTTATTGGTGATCCTGTGGTTTCCAGCGCTTGAGCAGCAGAGCGTTGCTCACCACGCTGACGCTGGAGGCGGCCATCGCCGCGCCGGCGACCATGGGGTTGAGCAGGCCGAAGGCGGCCAGCGGGATGCCCACCAGGTTGTAGATGAACGCCCAGAACAGGTTCTGGCGGATTTTCGCGTAGGTGCGCCGGGAGATATCCAGCGCCGCCGGGACCAGGCGCGGGTCGCCGCGCATCAGGGTGATGCCGGCGGCGTGCATGGCCACATCAGTACCGCCACCCATGGCGATACCGACGTCCGCAGCGGCCAGTGCCGGGGCGTCGTTGATGCCGTCGCCGACCATCGCCACGACTTTCCCTTCCTTGCGCAGCGCGCCGACCACGGCGGCCTTGTCGCCGGGCAGTACTTCGGCGTGTACGTCGTCCAGGCCCAGCGCATCGGCCACGACCTTGGCACTGCCGCGGTTGTCGCCGGTGATCAGGTGACTGCCGATACCGCGTTCGCGCAGGGCGTCGATGGCGGTTTTCGCGCCTTCCTTGAGGCTGTCGCCGAAGGCGAACAGGGCGATCACGCGGGCCTGCGGCTCGCGCTCGATCAGCCAGGACAAGGTGCGGCCCTCTGCTTCCCATTGCGCGGCGGAGTCGGCCAGCGCGCCGGGTGGCAACTGCGCTTCGTCGAGCATCCGCCGGTTGCCCAGGGCGAGCAGGCGGTCTCCCACTCGGCCCTGGATGCCGCGCCCGGTGAGCGCCTGGGTAGCCTCGGCGGCAGCGGGGTTGAGCCCGCGCTCGGCACACTCGTCCAGCACGGCCTTGGCCAGTGGATGCTCGCTGCCGCGTTGCAGGGCGCCGGCCAGGGCGAGGGCTTCGGCTTCGTCGCCTTGCGCCGCGAGATTGGTGATGCGCGGCTGGCCGGAGGTGAGGGTGCCGGTCTTGTCGAAGGCCACGGCAGTCACCGCGTGGGCGACCTCCAGAGCCTCGGCATCCTTGATCAGGATGCCGTGCTTGGCCGCCACGCCGGTGCCGGCCATGATCGCGGTCGGTGTGGCAAGGCCGAGGGCGCAGGGGCAGGCGATGACCAGCACGGCCACGGCGTTGATCAGTGCGTGTTCCCAGCCTGCGCCGGCGATCAGCCAGCCGACCAGGGTGACCAGCGCAATGCCGATCACCACCGGGACGAAGACGTTGCTGACCTTGTCCACCAGCTTCTGGATCGGCGCCTTGGCGGCCTGGGCGTCCTCCACCAGGCGGATGATCCGCGCCAGCACGGTTTCGCCGCCCAGCGCGGTGGTCTTCACGCGCAGCACTCCTTCGCCGTTGATGGCGCCGCCGGTGACCGGGTCGCCGATGTCCTTGGGCACCGGCAGGCTCTCGCCGGTGATCAATGCTTCATCCGCATGGCTCTGGCCGGCGAGGACTTCGCCGTCCACCGGGAAGCGCTCGCCGGGGCGGACCAGCACTTCGTCGCCCAGGCGCAGTTCGGCGATGGCGACGTCCTCTTCCACGCCGTCACGCACGCGGGTCGCACGCTCGGGGCGCAGGGCTTCCAGCGCCCGGATAGCGGCGGCGGTCTGGCGCTTGGCGCGGCTTTCCAGATATTTGCCGAGCAGGATCAGGGTGATGACCACGGCGCTGGCTTCGAAGTACAGGTGCGGCATCTGCCCCGGCGCGGCGGCGTACCAGAGGTACAGGCTCAGGCCATAGCCGGCGCTGGTGCCGAGGGCGACCAGCAGGTCCATGTTGCCGCTGCGGGCGCGCACGGCCTTGTAGGCCGAGACGTAGAAGCGCGCGCCGATGAGGAATTGCACGGGTGTGGCGAGGACGAATTGCACCCAGGCCGGCAGCATCCAGTGCTGGCCGAACCAGTCGCCCACCATCGGCAGCACCAGCGGCAAGGACAACAGGACGGCGGCGGCCAGCCACCAGCGCTCGCGCGCCAGACGGGCCACGGCCGGGTCTACAGCGGGCTGGTCGGGTTCGATCGGGCGGGCCTTGTAGCCGGCCTTGTCGACGGCGGTGATCAGCGTGGCGGCATCCACTGCGCCGAGCAGTTCGACATGGGCGCGTTCGCTGGCCAGGTTGACGCTGGCCGAGCGCACGCCGGAGACCTTGTTCAGGGCGCGTTCGACGCGGCCGACGCAGCTGGCGCAAGTCATGCCTTCGATAGCCAGTTCCAGGCTGTGGGACGGCACCTGATAACCGGCCTGCTCGACCGCGGCGACCAGCGCCGGCAGTGTTGCGTCGCTGGAGGGCGCGGCCAGCTGGACGCGGGCCTGTTCGCTGGCGAGATTGACGCTGGCTTCCTGCACGCCGGGCACTTTGCGCAGGGCGCGCTCGACCCGGCCGGCGCAGCTGGCGCAGGTCATCCCGGAGACGGGCAGGTCGAGTTCGATGGGGTTGGCGCTGCTCATGGGGCTTTCTCCCTGAAGTTCCCCGATAGCATCAACCTTGACACGAGGGCAAGGTCAACCCTCGTTCGCTGTCATCTTGCCGCAGGTCAAATCCGCGGCCTCGCTCCAACTGCTCCTTTATCAACTGCCGCTGGAGACCGGCATCAGGTAAAGGCCACTTTCGCTGTTGGCGATGCGGAACTTGCGCACTTCGCCGGCATGCAACTGGACGGATTGTGCGCGCAGCGGCTGGATGCCGCTGCGGCAGAGGCCGGAGTTGGCTGTCTGCAGGCGCAGGGAGATTTCGCCCGGCGGCAGATTGAGGGCGACTTCGCCTTCAGGCTGCAGGCGCGAGACCTTTTCGTCCTGCACGTAGAGGTCGATGTCGCAGGCGGTACCGGTATCCAGCCGTTCGCGGCTGACGATCAGCACGGCATAGGCCACCGGCTGGGCATCGGGTATCGGCCAGGAGCCGGGCGTGCTCGCTGGCGGAGCCGAGGGTGCCGCGGGCGCGGCGGGTGTGGCGGGTTCGTCGGGCATGCCATCGGCGTAGGCAAGCCAGGGCAGGGCGGTGACGAAAGCGGTTGCGAGCAGAAGGGAACGGCGCATGGGCGTTCTCCGATGTGTCAGCTTTTTCCGCAGCTTGGCTTAGAGCCTGACGTAGGACAAGTACAAGACGACATCGACGAGGGAGGCTTGACCTTGCCACGGTGGCAAGGTCGAGACTGCATCCAGTGCTTCAACCCATCAGAGGAGACAATCCATGCATACCTTCACTGTCAAAGGCATGAGCTGCGGTCACTGCGTCAGGGCTATCACCCAGGCGGTGCAGGCGCTGGACGCTGCGGCGGACGTGCAGGTCGACCTGGGCGCCGGCGAAGTCCGCGTGGCCAGCCGCCTGGATGAACCGGCGATCCTCGCGGCGATCCGCGAAGAAGGCTACGAGGCCGAGGCCGCCTGACGCCTCATCCCTTCCGGGCCGGCGTCCTGCCGGCCCTCAGACCTCGGCGGGGTGCCAGTCGCGCACCAGGCCGCGGAACACGGCATCGAACAGCTGCCGGGTTTCCTGCACCGGATCGAACAGCTCCGGGTCGCGCAGCCAGTCGCTGAGCAGGCCGAAGATCATCGCGTGCACCGCTCGCGAGGCGATCTTGGGCGTGACGCCCGGCATCAGGCGGTCACGGCAATCGTTGCGGCTGAACAACTGATCGCAGAGCTCGATGAACTGGCGCACGAAATGGTTATGGCGCTCTTCGGCGTCACGCAATTCGTCGGTGAATTCGCAGCGTTGCAGCAGAATGGTCAGGATGCGCCTGCGCTGGGCATCACGGGCGAGGTTCTCGACGACCTCCACGCTGAGCTGGAAAAGCGACTCGATCGGGTCGTGGCCATCGCAGCCGGACAACCGCTGGGCGAGTTGCTCCGGTGGCAGGCGAACCTGGTTGAGCATGTCGTTGAACAGATGCGCCTTGTTCTGGAAATGCCAGTACACCGCCCCGCGGGTGACTCCGGCGGCGCGAGCGATCTCTTCCAGGCTGGTATTTGAGACGCCTTTCTCGAAAAAAAGGCCCTCAGCCGAGTCAAGAATCGTCTGACGTGTACGTTCCGAATCTTCTTTAGTTCTTCTCATGGCGCTTGTTGGTATACAGGCTAGGATCACTGAGTGACGGGCAGTTTACTGATTTTATAGCGCTAACAGTGCTTTACAGACACTGGCGTAGGTAAACGTCGTGCAATCGTCGATCTTTTGAGTTCCGCCGTCAGTCAATTCCATGGAGAGGTTACATGCCGTTTGCCCGCCGTTTGCCCGTCGCGCTTGTTGTCGTTGGGTTGCCAGTCCTGTTCGCCAGCGGAGTGCGGGCGGACGACAAGCCCGCAGCAGCGGCACCACCCCCTCCTGCGGTGACCATCGAAGTGGCGAAGAGCGCGCCAGTACCGCTGACGTTCGAATATGCGGCGAGAACGGCCGGCTTCCGTGAAGTGGAAGTCCGTGCCCAGGTGAGCGGCATCCTGCAGCAGCGCACCTATGAAGAGGGCCGTCCGGTGAAGCAGGGCCAGGTGCTGTTCCGCATCGACCCGCGTCCCTACCAGGCCGCGCTTGGCCAGGCCAAGGGTTCGTTGGCGCAGACCCAGGCGCGCTATCGTCAGACCGAACGTGACCTCAAGCGGATTCGTGAACTCCAGGCCAAAGGCTTCGCCAGCGAAAGTGAACTGGATCGCTACACCTCCGATTTCGAACAGGCCAAGGCCGACGTGGAGGCCGCCCGGGCTAACGTCCAGGCCAAGCAGATCGACCTCAACTACACCACGGTGACCGCGCCGATTTCCGGTATGGCGAGCAAGGAGGTCCGTTCCGAGGGCAGCCTGGTGGCGGCCAACGATCCGAACTCCAGCCTGCTGACCAAGCTCACGCAGCTCGACCCGGTCTACGTCAATTTCGCCTATCCCGATACCCAGGCGACGCTCATGAAGGATGGGGTCAAGAGCGGGAAGTACATCCTGCCCAAGGGCGGAAAGCTCACCGCCGAGCTGCAATTCGGCGATGGCACGAAGTATCCGGTGGATGGGGTCGTCGACTTCACGGACAGCTTCGTCAACACCGGCACCGGCACGGTCAATGCCCGGGCAGTCGTCCCCAATCCGCAGAACCAGCTCATTCCGGGGCAGTTCGTACGGATCAGCATTACCGGCATTACCCAGAGCAATGCCGTCACTCTGCCGGAGCGCGCCCTCGCCCAGGGACCACGCGGCACCTTCGTCTATGTGGTGGACAAGGATGGCTTCGCCCGTGTGCGCCAGGTGACCACCAGTAAGACCGTGAACGGTCGCTGGATCATCGATGCCGGCGTGGATGACGGCGACCATGTGATCGTCGAGGGCATTCCGAAGGTGCGCCCGGACCAGCCGGTCAAGGCCAGCGAAGCGCCGCCGCAGCAGCCTGCGGCGCAACCCGCCCAGACCCAGTCTTAAGGAGCGCTCATCGTGATCTCGCGCTTCTTCATCGAACGCCCCGTGTTCGCGATGGTGATTTCCATCGTGATCCTGCTGGCGGGCCTCGTCGCCATGCGCGCGCTGCCCATTGCCCAGTACCCGGAAATCGTGCCGCCGCAGGTGTCGGTTTCCGCTGCCTATCCCGGTGCCAGCTCCCAGGTGATCGCGGAAACCGTGGCCGCGCCGCTGGAACAGGAAATCAACGGCGTCGAAGGCATGATCTACCAGCTGTCGAACTCCGACAGCAGCGGCGCCATGAGCCTGACCGTGTACTTCGAGGTCGGCACCGATCCGGACCAGGCCACCATCGACGTCAACAACAAGGTCCAGGCCGCGCTGGCCAAGTTGCCCGAGGAAGTGCGCCGGCAGGGCGTGCAGGTGGAGAAGAAGTCCTCCGACATCCTGCAGGTGGTCACCCTGTTCTCGCCGGACAACTCCCGTGACCCGATCTTCATCAGCAACTATGCGCTGATCAACGTCATCGACGACCTCAAGCGGATTCCCGGGGTGGGTGACGTCAGCCAGTTCGGCTCCAAGGACTACTCCATGCGCATCTGGCTGCGGCCGGACAAGCTGGCGCAATACAACATGACGCCTTCGGACGTCGCCAGTGCGATTCGCGAGCAGAACTCGCAGTTCGCTGCCGGCAGCTTCGGTCAGCAGCCGATGAAGGAACCGCAGGACTTCACCTACATGGCGACCGCCCAGGGGCGGTTCACCGATCCCAAGGAGTTCGAGAGCATCATCCTGCGCAGCGACTCCACCGGCGCCAGCCTGCTGCTCAAGGATGTGGCGCGGGTTGAGTTGGGGGCGCAGGACTACTCCCTGGTGACCTCGCTCAACGGCCAGCAGAACGCCGCTTTCGGCATCTACCTGCAACCAGGCGCCAACGCGCTCGACACCGCCCAGGCCGTGCGTGACCACATGGACGCCATGGCCAAGCGTTTCCCCCAGGGCATTACCTACAAGATCCCCTATGACACCACCATCTTCGTGCAGGTCTCCATCGAGGAGGTGATCCACACCTTCATCGAGGCGCTGATCCTGGTGATGATCGTGGTCTTCGTATTCCTGCAAAGCATCCGCGCAACCCTGATCCCGGTGCTGGCGATCCCGGTGTCGCTGGTGGGTACATTCGCCGGCATGTACCTGATGGGCTTCTCGATCAACCTGCTGTCGTTGTTCGGCATGGTGCTGGCAATCGGCATCGTGGTGGACGATGCCATCGTGGTGCTGGAGAACGTCGAGCGGGTGATGCGCACCGAAAAGCTCGGGCCCAAGGAAGCGGCGATCAAGGCGATGGAAGAGGTGACCGGGCCGATTGTCGCCATCGTGCTGGTGCTCTGCGCGGTCTTCATTCCCGTCGGCTTCCTCGGCGGGCTGGCCGGGCAGATGTACAAACAGTTCGCCATCACCATTGCCGTGTCGGTGGTGATCTCCGGCATTGTCGCGCTGACCCTTTCGCCCGCGCTCTGCGCACTGATCCTCAAGCCCGAACACAAGGAGCCGGCGGCGCCGTTCCGCTGGTTCAACCGCATGTTCGAGAACGCCACCAACGGCTATGGCGCCGGGGTGCAGTTCTTCCTCAAGCGAGCCATTCTGGGGCTGGTGCTGTTCGCCGGCATGATCGGCCTGCTGATCATCCTGTTCGGTCGGGTGCCCGGTTCGCTGGTGCCCGATGAAGACCAGGGCTACGTGCTGAACGCTTACTTCCTGCCGCCAGCGGCGTCGCTGACGCGGACCGAGAAGCTCACCAGCGATGTGACCCACCAGTTGATGAAGCACCCGGCCGTGCAGGACGTGGTGACCTTCGCCGGCTTCGACATCCTCACCTTCGGCACCCGCAGCAACGCCGGGGTGTCCTTCGTCCCGCTCAAGGACTGGAAGGAGCGGACCACGCCGGAACTGGATGCGCGTAACCTGACCCGCGAATTCATGAAGATGGGCGCCAGCCAGGAGGACGGCGTGGTGATGTCCTTCAACCCGCCGCCGATCACCGGCATGAGTACCACCGGCGGTTTCGAGGCCTATATCCAGGACCGCAGCGGTGGCACCTCCGAGCAGTTGGAGGCGGTCACCATGAAGTTCCTCGCCGCGGCGGCCAAGCGGCCGGAACTGGCGGGGGTCAACACGACCTTCAACGCCAACGTGCCGCAGTACTACATCGACCTGGACCGCACCAAGGCACGCTCTCTGGGCGTGGCGATCAACGACGTGTTCACCGCCATGCAGTCCACCTTCGGCAGCTACTACGTCAACGACTTCAGCCTGTACGGCCGCACCTGGCAGGTCACGCTGGAATCGGAGCCGGAGTTCCGCCGCAAGCCGGACGATCTGAGCCAGGTCTTTGTGCGCTCCAACACCGGCGACCTGATTCCGCTCTCCACCCTGGTCAACGTGCAGCGCATCCTGGGCCCCGACTCCTATGCGCGCTTCAACGTGTTCCCCGCCGCCAAGCTGCTCGGCGGTCCGGCGCCGGGCTACAGCTCCGGCCAGTCGCTGGCGGCAATGCAGGAAGTAGCTAACGAGGTGCTGGGTGAGGAATACACCCTGGCGTGGATCGGTTCGGCCTACCAGGAGCTGGCGACCCAGGGCTCGGGCAGTACCGCGTTCATCTTCGGCCTGATCCTGGTGTTCCTCATCCTGGCGGCGCAATACGAGCGCTGGACGCTGCCGCTGGCGGTGGTCACGGCGGTGCCCTTCGCGGTGTTCGGGGCGATCCTGGCGATCTGGATCCGCGGTCTGGACAACGACGTGTACTTCCAGGTCGGCCTGGTGACCCTGATCGGCCTGGCGGCGAAGAACGCCATCCTGATCATCGAGTTCGCCGTGCTGTGCCGCGAAGAGCAGGGCATGGGCCCGATGGAAGCGGCACTGGAGGCGGCCAAGCTGCGCTTCCGCCCGATCGTCATGACCTCGCTGGCCTTCATCCTCGGTTGCGTGCCACTGGCCATCAGCACCGGTGCCGGTTCGGCCAGCCGCCACTCGATCGGCACCGGGGTGATCGGCGGAATGCTGGCCGCGACCCTGCTGGCCACCTTCCTCATCCCGATGTTCTACATGCTGGTGGAGTCGGCTGCCGACAAGCTCAGCGGCCGCAAGAACAAGGCCAAGCCCGCCGCAGAGGGGGCGCACGAGGCCTGAGGTGCCGACAGGTCCGGCTGCGCCAGCCGGGCCTGTCCCTCCCTTTGTTTCGGGAGTTGCTTAGGGAGCTTGCTAATTTCCCGGCGCTCGCCACAATGCATGGCTTCGCTGCGCCATCCGTGCGCGCCAACCCGTTATCCACACCGAACTGCCCGCGCTGTTCAGCGCCATCCGGCGACCCGGCGTGATCAGGTGATCCATGAACCTCCGCATCCTGCTGATCCTCGGCGCCCTGAGCGCCTTCGGGCCCATGGCCATCGACTTCTACCTGCCCAGTTTCCCCACACTGGCGCAGGCTTTCGGTACCGACGTCGAGCATGTACAGCTGAGCCTGTCCGCTTATTTCGCCGGCCTGGCCATCGGCCAATTGCTCTACGGCCCGCTGGCCGACCGTATCGGCCGGCGCATCCCGCTGCTTCTGGGGGTGAGCATCTTTACCCTCGCGTCCGTTGCCTGCGCCGTCGCACCGAGTCTGGAATGGCTGATCGGCGCGCGCTTCGTCCAGGCACTGGGAGGCTGCGCGGGGATGGTGGTCTCGCGGGCGGTGGTACGTGACCTGTGCGACCCGGTCGCCGCCGCCAAGGCCTTCTCGCAACTGATGCTGGTAATGGGGCTGGCACCGATCCTGGCGCCATTGGGAGGCGGACTGCTGCTCAGCCTGTCCGGCTGGCAATCGATCTTCCTGACGCTCACGCTGTTCAGCGCCCTCGCTGGCGGCGCCATCGCGCTGTGGCTGCCGGAGACCATCCCGGCCGGGCCGCGCGCGCCGTTGCGGGGAGCGCTGGGGCAGTACCGGGCGCTGTTCCGCGACCGTTCCTTCATTACCTACGCACTCACCGGCGGGGTGGCCATCGCCGGGATGTTCTCCTATATCGCCGGTTCGCCCTTCATCTTCATCCAACTCTATGGCGTGCCGGCCGAGCACTATGGCTGGATCTTCGGCAGCAATGCCGCCGGCTTCATCCTGATGGCGCAGGTCAATGCACGGCTGCTGCGTTATCGCGGGCCGGGGTTCTGGTTGCGCCGGGCGGTGTGGGTGTACTTCGGTTGCGGAGCCGCGCTGCTGGTGATCACCCTGTTCCGGCCCGAGCACCTGTGGCCGTTGCTGATTCCGCTCTTCGGCGCCATTGCCAGCCTGGGCTTCCTGATGCCCAACTCCTCGGCCTGCGCCATGGCCAGCCAGGGCCGCCACGCGGGCAGCGCCTCGGCGCTGATGGGCAGCCTGCAGTTCACGGTGGCGGCCGGCGCCTCGGCGCTGGTCGGTGCGCTGCACGACGGCACCGCGCTGCCCATGGCTGTCGTCATCACCACCTGCAGCCTGGTGGCCGCGGTGCTGGGCTGGCTGAGCGGGCAGATCAGCGAGCGCGCCGCCTGATCAACTGGCGCGTTGCACCAGTTCGGGCAACTGGTGCGGCGCCTTCAGGCGCGCCTCGAGGGTAGCGACGAAACTTCGCGCTTCGAGCTCGCTGCGGAAGCGTACCGCCTGCTGGTCGAGGCAGACTTCCCACGGCTGGTCTTTGCGGAGGCTGGACGGACGGACGAGGATGTTCACGGTGCTCACCCCTGTGCTGTCAGGTGAAAAGGGACCCTCAGTGTAGTCCTGTCATATGGCGGTAGCAGGTGCGACCTGTGGTCGCCGACATGCGGTGGCGCGGTGCCCGATTCTTCCTCCAGCCCCGTTGTAGAGAGCCTCGGCCGCCGCCGCGCCGCTTCGCTGAAAAATCCTGAAAAGCAATGGCGCCGGATCCGCTACCAGGGCGACGGCGGAACTACGACCAAAGGTTGATGGTGGGGCCGCGATCCCCGTCCATACTCGTTGTTCGACCTCGATAACAACAATAAGAGGCAGTGACGATGAGCTACCGGCAGTCCCATGACCGCTCCATCGCGGATCCCTCCGCCTTCTGGGCCGAGCAGGCCGGCCGCGTGGCCTGGTACCGCGCGCCGCAGGACACCCTGCAAGCCCTGCCAGACGGCAGCCACCGCTGGTTCGCCGATGGCCGCCTGAACACCTGCTACCTCGCCCTCGATCGGCAGATCGAACTGGGCCGCGGCCACCAGGCCGCGCTGATCTACGACTCTCCCGTCACCCAGACCCAGCAGCGCTTCAGCTACCTGGAGCTGCGCGACGAAGTCGCACGCCTGGCCGGCGCCTTGCGCGCGCTCGGCGTGGAGAAGGGCGACGGGGTGATCATCTACATGCCGATGGTGCCGCAGGCGGCCATGGCCATGCTGGCCTGCGCCCGGCTGGGCGCCGTGCATTCGGTGGTATTCGGTGGCTTCGCGCCGCACGAACTCGCGCTGCGTATCGATGACGCGAAGCCCAAGCTGGTGCTCACCGCCTCCTGCGGGCTGGAGTTCGAGCGGGTCATCGAATACAAGCCGCTGGTGGACAAGGCCCTGGAGCTGGCCAGCCATCAGCCCGCGCACGTGCTGGTGCTGCAGCGTCCGCAGGCGATGGCCGAGCTGCGTGCCGGTCGAGACCTTGACTGGCGCGAGACCCTGGTCCACGCGCAGCCGGCTGACCCGGTGGAAGTGGCCAGCGGCGACCCGCTGTACATCATGTACACCTCCGGCACCACGGGAAAACCCAAGGGCATCGTGCGTGACAACGGCGGCCACGCCGTGGCGCTGAGCTATGCGCTGCCGACCATCTTCGGCCTGCAGCCGGGGGATGTCTGGTGGGGTGTTTCCGACGTCGGCTGGGTGGTCGGTCACTCGCTGATCGTCTACGGCCCCTTGATGAACGGCTGCACCACGGTGTTCTACGAGGGCAAACCGGTACGCACGCCGGACGCCGGCAGCTACTGGCGGGTGATCGAGGAGCACAAGGTCAACAGCCTGTTCTGCGCGCCCACGGCGATCCGTGCGATCCGCAAGGAAGACCCGCAGGGCGAGCTGCTCAAGCGCCATGACCTGAGCTCGCTGCGCCACCTGTTCCTGGCCGGCGAGAAGCTCGATAGCACCACCCAGCACTGGCTCGAGGAGTTGACCGGAAAACCGGTGCACGACCACTGGTGGCAGACCGAGACCGGCTGGCCGGTGACTGCGCCCTGCACTGGCCATGGCGATCACGACCTGCGTGCCGGCTCCACCAACCGCGCGGTGCCCGGTTACGACGTGAAGGTCGTGGACGATGAAGGCCGACTGCTGGGGCCGAACGAACAGGGCTCCATCGTCATCGCCCTGCCGTTGCCTCCCGGTTGTGCGCAGACGCTTTGGAACGATCATCCGCGCTACCTCCAGGCCTACCTGAAGACCTATCCCGGCTATTACCACACCGGCGACGGTGGCTACGTGGACGAGGAAGGCTTCGTCTACATCATGGGGCGTACCGACGACGTGATTAACGTCTCCGGTCACCGCCTATCTACCGGCGAGATGGAGGAACTGCTGGCGCTGCACGATGCTGTTGCCGAGTGCGCGGTGATCGCCGTGCAGGACGACCTCAAGGGCCATGTACCGCTGGGGCTGGTGGTGCTCAAGGACGGCGCACAGGTAACCGAGGGCAACCTGCAGCGTGAGCTGGTGGCGCTGGTGCGCGAGCGCCTCGGCGCACTGGCCTGCTTCCAGCGTGCGGTGGTGGTGAAGCGCCTGCCGAAAACCCGCTCGGGCAAGATACTCCGCGCCGTGCTGCGCAAGATCGCCGACGGCGAAAGCTACGCGCCGCCTTCGACCATCGATGATCCAGCCATCCTCGGCGAGATCGCCGAGCGCCTGGACCGGGCCGGCCTGGCGAAGGCCGGCTGATATCCCACGACGCCGGCAAAGCCGGCGTATTTCCAGGGCCGCACGTGTTGCGGCCCTTTTTTGTCCGGCCGGCGTGCCCATACATCGCCCCAACCTTGGTCCGGCAGGAATAAAGGCGGGTTGCCATCTAAGATCATGGCACCGTGCCTCTACTGGTCGTATCGCGCCCATGATCAACCGCCACTCACTCGATGATGACGAACTCGAAGCGCTGCGCGATATCACGCCTCTGATAGCGCGCAAGCCGGTGATCCTGGTGGTGGACGATGATCGTGCCGCGCTGGCCCGGCTTCGCCGGCTGGTGGAGGGCGCCGGAATGCGCTGCGTGACGGCCAGTAGTGCATCGGAGGCGCTGCGCCGCATTCTCCGCGACGAGGCGGCCCTCGACCTGCTGGTCAGCGGCCTGGGCCTGGAACCCGATGGCCCCGGGCTTGCGTTCATCCGCGAACTGAACCGGACCGGCACCTTCCTGCCCATCATCGTCCTGTCCGCACCGATGCCGCTCGGTGAATCGCACTTGGAGCCGCCGCTGAACGTGCTGGACTTCCTGCCTAAACCCGTGGATCCGATGCTGTTCGTGAGCGCGCTAAGCCGCAGTTTCTAGGCGCAGACCACAAGCCGATGCGGCTCGGTGGCTTACAACGTCTGCGCCTTGAACGTGTCGCACTTGCCCGGCGAGCCGCTTTCGAAGCCGAGCTTGAACCAGCGCACGCGCTGCGCGGACGAGCCGTGGGTGAAGGAGTCGGGCATCACCGTGCCGCGTGCCTGACGCTGCAGGTGGTCGTCGCCGATGGCATTGGCGGCGTTCAATGCTTCTTCGATATCGCCCGGCTCCAACCAGTTCAGGCGCTGCTGGGCATGGTTGGCCCAGACGCCGGCAAAGCAGTCGGCCTGCAGCTCCTGGCGCACCGAGAGGCCACTGGCTCCCTCCATGCGCGCGCCGCGCTGGCGTGCGGCGTTGATCTTGGCGGAGATGCCCAACAGGTTCTGCACGTGGTGGCCGACTTCGTGGGCGATCACGTAGGCCTGGGCGAAGTCGCCGGCGGCGGAGAACTTCTGCTCCATCTCGCGGAAGAAACCGAGGTCGAGGTAAACCCGGTGGTCGCCGGGGCAATAGAAGGGGCCGACCGCCGAGGAAGCGAAGCCGCAGGCCGAGTTCACCCCGCCGTTGAACAGGATCAGCTTGGGTTGCTCGTACTGCTGGTTGCTGCGGGCGAAGATCTCGCCCCAGGTGTCTTCGGTATCGCCGAGGATCGACTGGACGAATTCCACCTGCGGGTCGGCGCCGGTGGCCGGTTTGCCCTGCACTGGGCGGCTCGGCGCCTGTTGCTGGGAAACATCCATCTGACCGAGCAGCGAGCCGAGGATGGTCATCGGGTCCTGCCCGGAGAGCAGGCCGATTACCACGACGATGGCCACGCCGCCCAGGCTCAGTCCACGCCCGCCGATGCGCATGCCTCCGCCACCGCCCATGCCCCCGCCGGTTTCATCGCGGGCGTCCACTACGTTGTCGCTGCGTCGTCCTTTGCGCCAGAGCATGGCGGCTTCTCCTTCAGGCAGGTTGCTTCAGTGTTGCTGTCAGCATTGAATGCCGCCAGCCCGGTCGTCAGTCGACGCCGCGGAGCGGAAGAGAAGCACTACTCGACATGCATCGACCTCCCGTTGCGAGCCTTGCCTTCAGGCGACGCGGCAATCTGGCAATCTCCGGGGCTGTGCTCACCGATGAGTGGTGTTGCCACTGAACAGGCTGAGCATCGGTGACGTCATGGCGGTGGTAAGAATAGCCATCACCAGCAGCATCGTGAACATCTCGGGGCCGATCAGGCCGGCATCGAGCCCGACCTTCATGACGATGAGTTCCATCAGGCCGCGCGCGTTCATCAACGAGCCGACCGCGAAGCTGTCGCGCCAGCCCAGCCCGCCGGCAAAAGCGCCCGCCGCACCACCGAACACCTTGCCGGCCACCGCCACCAGGACCACCAGCGCCAGAGCGCCGAGATGGGTAGAGGTGAAGGCGTCGGTGGTGGTGCTGAGTCCGGCGAGGGCGAAGAACACCGGCATCAGCAGCACCAGCGCAGGGTATTCCAGGCGTTCGACCAGGGTCTTCAACAGACGGTCATCCCTGGGCAGGCACGCTCCGAACAGGAACGCGCCAAACACGGCGTGCACACCCAGCCATTGGGTCAGCGCCGCACAGCCGATGGCGCCGCCGGCGAGCGCCGAGAGCATCATCAGGTCGGGCCTGCCATCCGCCGCAAAGGTGCGCAGCAGCCATGCGTACAGCGGTTTGAGCACGATGAAGGTGAAAGCCACGACGGCGGCCAGACCTACCGTCGTCTTCAGAACCCCGGCAGAACCGCCGCTCCCGGTCAGCGTGACAACCACGGCAAGCATGATCCAGGCGAGCACATCGGCAATGGCTGCCGATGCCATCGACAGGCGCCCCAGGGGCGTCTGCGTCATGCCTCGTTCCTTGAGGATGCGTGCCATGACGGGAAAGGCGGTGATCGACATGGCCGCCGCCATGAACAGGGAAAAGGGCCAGAACCCGACGCCCGCCGGTGCCAGGCTGGAGTAGAGCAGGCCTGAAGCAGCAAAGCCCAGCGCCATGGGCGCCGCTACGCTGAGTACGCCCACCAGCCCGGCGGCCTTGAGTTGCGCATGAACACCGTCGGGTGCTCGCAGCTCTGCGCCGACGACGAACATGAAGAGCACCAGACCCAGTTGCGACAAGGAGGACAGGGCCGAAAGCGAGTGGGGTTCGAACAGGGCCGCATGCCATTCGGGAAACACTGCACCGAACACGATTGGCCCAAGCACGATGCCGGCAGCCATTTCGCCTATCACCGTGGGTTGTTTCAACGCGCGAAGCAGCAGGCCGCAGGCACGCGAGACGGCCAGAATGACGAGAAGCTGGAAGAGGAATGGAGAGTGGGGCATACGGGAGCAGAGCCGGTTGAGGTAAGGGGAGAGCGATCAGCGAGCGGGCAAAGTCCAAGGCAAAGCGCCGCACACGGGAGGCGTGCGGCGCTGGCGCTCGCGGCAAGACGAAATGCCTGGAGCGTCCTTGCAGATCAACGGGAAGCCACGGGTTGGTCAGCCTTCATCCGGTTTTCCACTTTCCGGAGGAATTCGGCCAGGCGCACGCGCTTTTCCTGCGGAAGGTACATCAGATCGGTTGCAGTGGCTTCGCGCGGAATGATCCCCAGCTGGGTCGCGACCGACATCCAGTTCAAGGGGCCGAACATGCGGAAGGGGCCGCCCGTGTAAGGCTCCAGATCGATGAGCCGTGGGGGACGGAGGGCCAGGGCCTGCTTCAGTTCCCGGTAGCTGGCAGGAGCCGGCGCACTGCTGGCGGCACGCCAGAACTCGGTGTCGTTTCGCGGCGTGTCGTAGTGAAGGAACAGGAAGTCGCGGATACCGTCCCAATAACGCGAGACCTCACCGTTGAATTGTTCGATCAGCGGTTGCGGAATCACGCCGTGGCAGGACGCGACTATCTGGCCGAAGCGCGCGAGTTGGTCCAGGGTCTGGCCGATCGAGGTGGCTTCCAATGGCTCGACGAAGCCCGAAGACAGCCCGACCGCCATGACGTTGCCCAGCCAGACCTGATCGTAGTGCCCGGGGTTGAAGGCGAAGTGGTTGGCGGGCTCGATCTCCATCCCCCAATACTCCTGCACTTCCTTGATGGCCGCTTCCTTGTCGGTGTAGCGGTCGCAGTATGCGTAGCCCACACCCAGGCGTTCCAGGGTGGGAATGCACCACATCCAGCCGTGCTTCATGGCAATGGCGCGGGTGACCAGCGGCGGATGCTCGGTCTGTGCCGGGATGAAGAAGGGCAGTGCGCGGTTCAGCAGCAAATGCTCGGAGTAGGACTGCCAGGGGGCGTTCAAGGCCTTGCCGATGATCAGGCGGTGCAGCCCCGAGGCATCGATGACGAAGTCGACTTCGATTTCGCGATCCTGCAGCAGCAGCGCGGTCACGTGCTGGCGCTCATCGAGCCGCACGTTTTCTACTGTCGCGTTGACGTGCACCACTCCGCGCTTGACCGCGACGTCACGCAGGTACGAAGCGAGTTTTCGCGCATCGAAGTGATAGGCCATGGGCGTCTTCGCCGGCAGGCTCTGGAGATAGGCCTCGGCTTCGGCCTGGCTGGCGCCATCGCTCCACATCTGCCAGATCGCGGGGTAATGCTGCAGTTGATAGCCCTGATTGAGCAGGATGGAGGCCAGCGGGAAGCTGCCATTGGGCTCGACCCAGGACGTCAGGTCCAGTCCGTCGTTGCTATAGGAAAAGTGATGGAGAAAGACATCATCCTTTTTCCCGGTACGCCAGCCCTCCAGGGTGAGGCCGAGTTTGTGCGTGGAACGGGTTTCGCGCATGAATTCGGCACGATCGATTTCATAGTGATCCAGTGCGCGATTGAAGTTGGGGACGCTGCCTTCGCCGGCGCCGATGATGCCCAGGTTCTCGGATTCGATGACCAACACTTCGACCTGGCTGGGGAACAGACGGCGCAACTCCAGGGCGGAGAACCAGCCCGCACTTCCTCCACCGACGACGGCGACTCGATGGCACTTGGACAAATTCAACATGATTGGCTTCCTGGGAATCTGCTGGGAGAGAACGCCGCGGGGCATTCTGGAATAGTCAGGACGATTATCCGGACCTGATGCGACTCCCAGTGGAAGGCAATTCCTCAACAGGGATCAGAAGAATCCTTTTGGGCCATGTTTCAGTTTCGCTTCGCCGTGCCACCGTCAATGCGCAGTCGCGCGATTCGGGCATCAGGCGAAACGGTGTAGCAGCTCGGCGCGAGCGAGCAGCTGGACGTCACCGCCGACGCGGACTTCGTCGTCCTGCCCGACCTGCACATCCAAGCGGCTGGGGCGACCGACGAAACGGCCCTGGGACAGGTGGAACAGTTCGCCGCGGCGGGCCTTGCCCAGTTCCACCAGGTAGGCGGCGACCGGGCCGGCGGCGCTGCCGGTGGCGATGTCTTCGATGATCCCTGCGCCGTCCCAGGTGCGGCCCTCGCGATTATCCACGTCCAGTACGAAGACGAAGGCAGCGTTGAGCTTGGCCAGCTCGGCAGACAGGTCCGTGCGCTGGCGCACGCGGGCCAGGGCCTCGCTACGCACCGGCAGCAGCAGGTAGGGCAGGCCGGTGCTGACCACGGCGGCCGGGTAGTCGGCCAGGTCCGCGGCGCTCAGGGCGAATGCTTCGGCGAACCAGCGGCGGGCTTCGTCGTCCAGCACGGTGCCAAAATCAGCGGCGCCCTGGTTCATCTCTGCGTGGAACCCTGTGCCCCGGCGCCGGGTGGCAACCTTCACAGCTTTTGCCGGCAGCTCCAGCGTCCAGTGTTCTTCCTCGCCGCGCTGGTGCAGGTGGTGAAGCAGCGCTGCCGCGCCCAGGACCGGGTGGCCGGCAAAGGGCAGTTCCTCGTCGACGGTGAAGATGCGCGCCGAATAGGTGTCCAGCGTGGCCGAGGGGAACAGGAAGATCGACTCGAACTGGCGCAGCTCCTGGGTCAGCGCCAGCAGGGTCTGGGCGGGGATGCCGCGGGCGTCGGGGAACACCGCCAGGCCATTGCCGGTGAGCGGTTGGTCGGCGAAGACGTCGATCTGCCAGTACTGTTGCGCGGACATGGGCCTCCAGATGCCGCCCTTGAGCGGCGCAAAGAAAAACTCGACAGCCAGCCTAGCGAGCTATATGTTCGCCGACAAGAAAGCGCAGGTCACAGCGCCGCGCTTTCCAGGCCACCGCAGTGGCCGGCGTCGCTCGGACGGTTCCGGGCGCCTACGTTCATCAGAGGACACCATGACTGAACCCCGTTCAGCTCGTCGCTTTGCGCGCATCGATCGTCTGCCCCCCTACGTTTTCAACATCACCGCCGAGCTGAAGATGGCCGCCCGCCGCCGTGGCGAGGACATCATCGACCTGTCCATGGGCAACCCGGACGGGGCCACGCCGCCGCACATCGTCGAGAAACTCTGCCAGGTCGCCCAGCGCGAAGACACCCACGGCTACTCCACCTCCCGTGGCATTCCGCGCCTGCGTCGCGCTATCTCGCATTGGTACCGCGACCGCTACGAGGTCGAGATCGACCCGGAATCCGAGGCCATCGTCACCATCGGCTCCAAGGAAGGCCTGGCGCACCTGATGCTGGCTACCCTGGACCACGGCGACACCATCCTCGTGCCCAACCCCAGCTATCCGATCCACATCTACGGCGCGGTGATCGCCGGCGCGCAGGTGCGCTCGGTGCCGCTGGTGCCGGGGATCGACTTCTTCAACGAGCTGGAGCGGGCGATCCGCGAATCGATTCCCAAACCGAAGATGATGATCCTCGGCTTCCCCTCCAACCCCACTGCGCAGTGCGTAGAGCTGGATTTCTTCGAGCGCGTGGTTGACCTCGCCAAGCGCTACGACGTTCTGGTGGTGCACGACCTGGCCTACGCGGATATCACCTTCGACGGCTGGAAAGCCCCGTCGATCATGCAGGTGCCGGGCGCCAAGGACATCGCGGTGGAGTTCTTCACCCTGTCCAAGAGCTACAACATGGCCGGCTGGCGTATCGGCTTCATGGTCGGCAACCCGGAGCTGGTTTCGGCCCTGGCGCGGATCAAGAGCTACCACGACTACGGCACCTTCACGCCGCTCCAGGTGGCGGCCATCGCTGCGCTGGAAGGCGACCAGCAGTGCGTGCGCGACATCGCCGACCAGTACCAGAAGCGCCGCGATGTGCTGGTCAAGGGATTGCACGAGGCCGGCTGGATGGTGGAGAACCCCAAGGCCTCCATGTACATCTGGGCGAAGATTCCCGAACCCTACGCACACCTGGGCTCGCTGGAGTTCGCCAAGAAACTGCTCAAGGATGCCAAGGTCTCGGTGTCGCCGGGCATCGGCTTCGGCGACTACGGCGATGACCATGTGCGTTTCGCCCTGATCGAGAATCGCGACCGCCTGCGCCAGGCCGTGCGCGGGATCAAGGCGATGTTCCGTGCCGACGGGCTGTTGCCGGCAAAGGCCGAATAAAGCTGCATGAATGAAAAGGGCGACCCGATGGTCGCCCTTTTCGTTTTGGAGTCCCTCACCCCATCCTGCTTGTGGAGCAATGCCGCGCGGGAACCTGGAGAGTGCCCCGCGCGTCGGAAGCCCCATCCCACCTCCACCAGTGCTCAGGGGTGAGGGAAAGCCCATATGTGTTGCGTTGCCGTCAGTGCGCCGGGTAGTCCGCCAGCACTTCGCGCTGGCCTGCCTTGGTCAGTCCGACCACTTGGTAGGCGTCGTGGCGATCGCCCATTTCCATGCCCGGCGAGCCCATCGGCATGCCCGGTACGGCGGCGCCGATCAGGTCGGCCCGCTCGCGCAGCTTCAGCACATCGGCCGCTGGCACGTGGCCCTCGACGAATTTGCCGTCGATCACGCCGGTGTGGCACGAGCCCATGCTGTGCGGGACGCCGAGTTTGGTCTTCACTGCACTCATGTCCGTCTCGACGTGGTCGTTGACGGTGAAACCGTTGCTTTCCAGGTGCTTGATCCAGTCCTTGCAGCAGCCGCAATTGGCATCGCGGTGCACGTCGATACTCAGCGGCTCGGCGGCCTGGGCGGCGCCGGCGACAAGGGCAGTGAGCAGAAGCAGGGTGCGCATGGTTGGAACCTCGAAATTCGAACTCGACCGAGCATACTCCCGCGGGTGTCGCGGCCCCACCCGCCGTTTGTTTCCCCATATGACGCGGCCGCCGAACTTGCCGCGGCACGCGGGGTCTTTAGCTGATCGGTGGTGCGTCCGCGACTCCCGGTCGCAGGTATGGACGCTCGGCAATGGCTGCATGGCCAAGGAGAAATCGGATGCTCTTCGCCCGTCTCGTCCTGCTGGTCCAGGCTCTGGTCTGGGGTGGCCTGGGACTGCTCTACTGGATTCGCCCCTACGAAATGGCCAACCTCAGCGGCATGCTGCTGATGGAGCCGTCTTCTGTGAGTGACGCCCGCGTGTTCTACGGCGGCCACCAGTTCGCTCTCGCGCTGTTCCTCGTCTTCGCCCTGCGTCGTCGCCTGTTGGTGCGCCCGGCGCTGATCCTGGTAATCCTCGTACAGCTCACCCTGACCCTGTCGCGCCTGCTCATTGCCTGGACCGAAGGCGGCATGGAGTGGGACGCGCAGCTGGCCGGCGTGGTTTACCGCAGCGTGATCTCGGCGTTGGCGATCTTCGCCCTCTATTGGTTGGAGCGGCAGTCGCGCAATCGCCAGGTGGTGGTGCGCGAAGAACAGGAGCCCGAGGAGCGCAAGGCCGACTTCGAGGGGTTGTGAGTTCGGATGAGCGGCGTCACCAGCAAGCAGCGGCGCTGCCGGGCCGACCCCGCTCCGTGCTATCGTATTGATTTTGCGGTAGTAGCAGCGGAGCCAGCATGAAGTTCGTCCATCAACGTGAACACCTCAACGAAGGCGATCTGGTCGTCATCGAGTGTTCCATGACCTGCAACATCCGCCTGATGACGGACGCCGCCTTCCGCAGCTTCAAGAACGGCGGCCGCCACGTCTACCACGGCGGCGCGTTCGATCGTTTCCCGGCCAAGATCAAGGTGCCCAGCACCGGCAACTGGAACATCACCATCGACACCGTCACCCGCCGCGCCATCAGTGTTACGCGCAAGGCCGACTTCAAGTACAGCATCAAGTTCGTGCGCAAGTCGCCGTCGAACTTCGGCTGATCCTCAGTTCCCCGGCCCATTCATTGGTGCGCGGGGAAATCCTTCAGCAGGCGGGCGATGCCTTCGTCCACGGCCTGCTGGGTCATCTTCGGATCGTGCAGCTGGCGCGCCACTTGCGCCTGGTACAGCACTTGCCCGGTAGCCTCGTCGAGAATCCTCAGCGCCAGGCGCGCCTGTTCCTGATCGGTGAACTGGGTCTGGGTCATCACGCCCGCGCTGGTCGCCACCGGTCGCTGGACGATGCCGGTCTGGCTGTCCAGGCCGACGGCATAGATCACCCGTAGCTCTCCCGAGCTTTCCTTGAATTCATAGCCCTTGGCTTCCAGCGCGCGGCGTACGGCGAGATCGAAGCGATCCTCCAGATCCTCGCGGTGGCCTTGCGCGCGCACGGCCTGGATGAAGAAGGTGCTTTGCCGGCCATTGGCGGCAGGGGAGACGCTGATGTTGGCAGGGTCGCTGCCGGCACAGGCGCTCAGCAGCAGGAACAGCAGGGGGAGGATCAGGCGGGACATGGGCGTGCCTCTTGTCGTTGTTCCGCAAGACTAGCTGCAGAACCCGGAGGCGCCGCCCAACCCTAGGTTGGGCGGTCCGTTGTAGTGGCGAGTGCTCAGCGGCGGGTCAGCAGCACGCCGGCTTCCATGTGGTGCGTGTAGGGGAACTGGTCGAACAGGGCGCAGCGGCTGACCTGGTGGGTGTCGTGCAGCTGGGCGATGTTCTGCGCCAGGGTCTCCGGGTTGCAGGAGATGTACAGGATGTTGTCGAAGCGCCGGGTCAGTTCGCAGGTGTCCGGGTCCATACCGGCGCGCGGCGGGTCGACGAACACGCTGCCGAACTCGTAGGACTTCAGGTCGACGTCAGCCAGGCGGCGGAACGGGCGAACCTCGTTGAGCGCCTGGGTCAGTTCCTCGGCGGAGAGGCGCACCAGGGTGACGTTATCCACGGCGTTGTCGGCCAGGTTGGCCAGGGCGGCGTTCACCGAGGTCTTGCTGATCTCGGTGGCCAGCACCTTGCGCACACGGGTCGCCAGCGGCAGGGTGAAGTTGCCGTTGCCGCAGTACAGCTCCAGCAGGTCGTCCTCGCGCTGGCCCAGGGCTTCGTAAGCCCAGTTGAGCATCTTCTGGCAGACCTCGCCGTTGGGCTGGGTGAAGGCGCCCTCCGGCTGGCGGTAGCGGAAGGTGCGGCCGGCAACGGTCAGCTCTTCACTCACGTAGTCACGGCCCACCACCAGACGCTTGCCACGGGAGCGGCCAACGATGCTCACGCCCAGTTCGGCGGCCAGGTTCTCGGCAGCGGCTTGCCAGGCGGCGTCCACCGGGCGGTGGTAGCAGAGGGTGATCAGCGCATCGCCTGCCAGGGTGGTAAGGAACTCCACCTGGAACAGCTTGTGGCCCAGCGTCGGCGCGGCCCAGGCGGCCTTCAGGCGCGGCATCAGCTCGTTGATGCGCTGGCTGGCGATGGGGAATTCCTCGATCAGGATCGGCGTGTGCTTGTCGCCCTGCTCGAACATCGCGTAGTGGCGTGCCTCGCCTTCTCGCCACAGGCGGAACTCGGCGCGCAGGCGGTAATGCTCGCGGGGCGAATCGAACACCTCTGGCTCCGGCGCGGCGAAGGGCGCCAGCAGCTCGCGCAGGCGCGCAGCCTTGTCGGCCAGTTGGCTGTCGTAGTGGGAGGGATCGAAACGCGGACTGCTCATGGGACGGGTAACTCGTGTAGTCGGCGGCATTTGATGGGTATCGCTGCGCTCCACACCATCCTACGTTGATGCCATCTGTAGGATGGGTGGAGCGCAGCGATACCCATGCCGCGAAAGTAAGATCAGGCGTTGAACCAGCCCAGCTTGATCACGAAAAGAATCGACAGAATGACCAGCGCCGGGTTCAGCTCGCGGAAGCGGCCGGACAGCAGCTTGCAGGCGGTCCAGGTGATGAAGCCGAAAGCGATGCCGTTGGCGATGGAGAAGGTCAGCGGCATGGCCAGCGCGGTCACTACCACGGGGGCGGCGACGGTCAGGTCGTCCCAGTCGATCTCGGCCAGGCCGGAGGCCATCAGCACGGCGACGAAGAACAGGGCAGGCGCGGTGGCGAAGGCCGGGACGTTGCCCGCCAGCGGCGCGAAGAACAGCGCCAGCAGGAACAGCACGGCGACTACGATGGCGGTCAGGCCGGTGCGACCACCGGCGGAAACTCCCGCCGCCGATTCGATGTAGCTGGTGGTGGTGGAAGTACCCAGCAGCGAGCCGACCATGGCGGCGGAGCTGTCGGCGATCAGCGCGCGGCCCATCTTCGGCATGTGCCCGTCCTTGCCCATCAGGCCGGCGCGCTTGGCCACGCCGATCAGGGTGCCGGAGTTGTCGAACAGGTCGACGAAGAGGAAGGCGAAGATCACGCTGAACAGGCCGATATCCAGCGCGCCCTTGATATCCAGTTGCAGGAAGGTCGGCGCCAGGGACGGCGGCATCGACACCACGCCACCGAACTGGGAGACGCCGATGGCGATGGAGATGAAGGTGACGACCAGGATGCCGATCATCACCGCGCCGGTCACGCGGCGGGCTTCCAGGGCGACGATCAGGATGAAGCCGAGGATCGCCAGCAGCGGTGCGGGCTTGGCCAGGTCACCCATGCCCACCAGGGTGGCCTGGTTGGCGACGACGATGCCCGATTCCTTCAGCGCGATCAGCGCGAGGAACAGGCCAATGCCGGCGGCGATCGCCGAGCGCAGGGCCAGCGGGATGCTGTTGATGATCCACTCGCGGATGCGGAAGATCGAAATGATGAAGAACATGCACGCGGAGAGGAACACCGCGCCAAGCGCCACCTGCCAGGTGTGGCCCATGTGCAGGACCACGGTGTAGGTGAAGAAGGCGTTCAGGCCCATGCCGGGAGCCAGGGCGATCGGGTAGTTGGCGATCAGGCCCATGATGGCCGAACCGATGGCCGCCGCGAGGCACGTCGCTACGAAGATCGCGCCCTTGTCCATGCCGGTCTCGCCGAGGATGCTCGGGTTGACGAAAAGTATGTAGGCCATGGTCAGGAAGGTGGTGATACCCGCCAGGATCTCGGTGCGCACATTGGTGTTGTGCGCCTTGAGTTGGAACAGCTTTTCCAGCATGTTTGGCTCCCCGTGACGCTCTCGCGCCGTTATCGTTCTGGCCGGGAAAAGCAAGGTACATGCCCAAGTGGGCCCTGCGCCTTTTCTTGTGGCCGGCAAAAGGCGCGCATGATACCAGCTTGCCCTGAGCCGGAGAATTTCTGACCGGACCGCCAGCATCCGTTCGTCTGCAAGCTTAGTCGCGGGTGCCGACCAAGGGAGTGCAACTTGTGCAATCGCCGTGGTCTGACTCTTCATAATCCTGGCCCGACCGGGTCGTCCTGTCTGATTCGCATTCGATGAAACGCTCTATTCCGATCCTCCTCGCCTCATTGTTGGGCGCCTGCGCCGGTGCACCGCCGTCGGCGCCGCAGCACACCTTCGATGTCCACGCCCTGGCCGAGAAGCCCACGGCCACTACCCGTACCCTGGCTGACCCGCAGGGCAAGGCGGTGCTGCTGGAGACCCATCCCGTCCTTACCCAGCGCGACGTGCAGCGGGCCGAACTGGCCAGCGTGGCCGACGGCAAGCCCGCGGTACGGGTGCGCTTCACCCCCGAAGCCAGCCAGCGCCTGGCCAGGCTGACCGAGGAAGAGCAGGGCAAGGCCCTGGCAGTGGTGATCGACGGGCAACTGCGCCTGCTACCCAAGGTGACGCGGGTGGTGACCGATGGCCAGGTGATGCTCAAGGGGTTTGCCAGCCAGGCGGAGGCGGAGACGCTGGTGCGGCGACTCAACGACTTGCGGGATGTGCCGGTGCAGCCGGAGCAGAAATCAGGCGGGCAGCCCTAGTCCGTCCTTTATTGGGCGTATCCCTCTGTAGGGCGAATAACCTGGAACAGGTTATCCCCCCTACGAAGCTTTATTACCGTTACCGGTGCGCAGTGGGTTTTTCGTAGGAGCGAGCTTGCTCGCGAACCGCATAGCGCTGACGCCAGGACGGAATCTGTTCGCGAGCAAGCTCGCTCCTACAGGTTCAGCTTGAGTTCTGTGAGCGACAGACATGAAAAAGCCCGGCATCTGCCGGGCTTTTTTTATCGCGGTTCGCGGGTTACGGCTTAGGCGCCGTAGACCGGGAACTTGGCGCAGATGGCCTTGACCTTCTCGCGCACGCCGTCCACCACGGACTCGTCGCCCATGTTGGTCAGGATGTCGCAGATCCAGCCGGCCAGCTCGCGGCACTCGGCTTCCTTGAAGCCGCGGGTGGTGACGGCCGGGGTGCCGATACGCAGGCCGGAGGTGACGAACGGGGAACGCGGGTCGTTTGGCACGCTGTTCTTGTTCACGGTGATGAAGGCGCGACCCAGGGCGGCGTCGGCATCTTTACCGGTGATGTCCTGCTTGATCAGGGACAGCAGGAACAGGTGGTTCTGGGTACCGCCGGAAACCACGTCGAAGCCGCGCTCGATGAACACGCTGGCCATGGTCTGGGCGTTCTTCAGGACCTGCTGCTGGTAGGCCTTGAACTCGGGCTGCAGGGCTTCCTTGAAGCACACGGCCTTGGCGGCGATCACGTGCTCCAGCGGGCCACCCTGGGCGCCCGGGAAGACGGCGGAGTTCAGCTTCTTCTCGATCTCTTCGTTCTTGCGAGCGAGGATCAGGCCGCCGCGCGGGCCGCGCAGGGTCTTGTGGGTGGTGGTGGTGACCACGTCGGCGAACGGCACCGGGTTCGGGTAGACGCCAGCGGCGACCAGACCGGCCACGTGGGCCATGTCGACGAACAGGTAGGCACCGACCTTGTCGGCGATGGCGCGGAAGCGGGCGAAGTCCAGCACCTGGGAATAGGCGGAGAAGCCGGCGACGATCATCTTCGGCTTGTGCTCGACGGCCAGGCGCTCGACTTCGTCGTAGTCGATCAGGCCGGCGTCGGTGATGCCGTACTGCACGGCGTTGTACAGCTTGCCGGAGGAGGAAACGCTGGCGCCGTGGGTCAGGTGACCGCCGTGGGCCAGGCTCATGCCCAGGATGGTGTCACCGGCCGACAGCAGGGCCAGGTAGACGGCGGCGTTGGCCTGGGAACCGGCGTGCGGCTGGACGTTGGCGTAGTCGGCGCCGAACAGCTCCTTGGCGCGGTCGATGGCCAGCTGCTCGACGACGTCGACGTACTCGCAACCACCGTAGTAGCGCTTGCCCGGGTAACCTTCGGCGTACTTGTTGGTCAGCACCGAACCCTGGGCTTCCATCACCGCCGGGCTGGTGTAGTTCTCGGAGGCGATGAGCTCGATGTGCTCTTCCTGGCGCTGGGCTTCCTGCTCCATCGCGGCGAAGAGTTCGGCATCGTAGCGGGCGAGGGTCAAATCACGGCTGAACATGGCGGTCCTCTTAAGGATCGGGTACTGGGGGAAAGGCGCGCATTCTAACCCAAGGCGCCGGTGCTGGCACATGAAAGGCGGTCATGTGGCTGACAAGCGGGGTTCAAGGCGGCGGATCGGTGGATTTGCGAGCAGCTTGGCGCTTGCTGAGGCGGTGCGGCGTGTGTAGGAGCGGACTCCGTCCGCGATTGATCCCCGGCGGCTCCGAGCTGGTCGGCGGCACATCGCGGACAGAGTCCGCTCCTACACAAAGCCGAACATCGAGCCGATGGGTCAGCCGAGGAGGAACAACGCATTGCTGGCGAACAGCGCGGCGAACTGGTCGGCCGGCACCGGGCGGCCGAAGAGGAAGCCCTGCACCTCGTCGCAGCCGTGCTCGCGCAGGAACTCCAGTTGGTCGTGCGTCTCGACGCCTTCGGCAATCACCATCAGGTTCAGGCTGTGGGCCATGGCGATGATGGCGCGGGCGATCTGCGCGTCCTGCTCGCCGTGGGGCAGGCCGTCGACGAAGCTGCGGTCGATCTTCAGCACGTCGATGGGGAACTGCTTCAAGTAGTTGAGCGAGGAATAGCCGGTGCCGAAGTCGTCTACCGCAATCGCCAGGCCCAGGCGCTTCAGGCCCTGAAGTATCTGCATCGCCTGGGAAACATCGCTCATCAGGATGCTTTCGGTCAGTTCCAGTTCCAGGCACGCCGGGGCGATGCCGGTGTCCTCGAGGATGCCGGCGATGCGCTCGCCCAACTGGCCGTCGGCGAACTGCCGGGCCGAGAGGTTCACGGAAATCTTCGGCACCCGCACCTTGTCGCGGTGCCAGGCGCGCAGCTGCAGGCAGGCCTGTTCCAGCAGCCAGTCGCCCACCTGGGCGACCAGGCCGAGTTCTTCCAGTACCGGGATGAACTCTGCCGGCGGGATCAGCCCGCGCTTGGGATGCTGCCAGCGCAGCAGCGCCTCGGCGCCGGTCAGGCGGCGTCCGTCGCCGGTGAATTGCGGCTGGTAGTGGAGGACGAACTCTTCCTGCTCGATGGCCCGGCGCAGGTCGCTTTCCAGTTCCAGTCGCTCCAGCGCCCGGGCGTTCATCTCGGCCTGGTAGAACTGGAAGTTGTTCTTGCCCATTTCCTTGGCGTGGTACATCGCCGTGTCGGCGTTCTTCATCAGTTGGCTGAGTTCGGCGCCGTCCTGCGGCGAGAGCGCCACGCCGATGCTGGCGGTGACGAAGAACTCGCGGCCTTCCAGGGTGAAGGGGCGGGCGAGGCTGGACAGAATCTGCTCGGCGACCTGGATCGCCTGCCGGAGCGCCTTCTCGCGGTCCTTCTGGCCGGGCAGCAGCAGGGTGAACTCGTCGCCGCCCATGCGCGCCACGGTGTCGTCGTCGCTGACGCAATGGCTGAGGCGTTCGGCCACTTCCTTGAGCATGCGATCGCCCGCGGCGTGGCCGAGGGAGTCGTTGATCGGCTTGAAGCGGTCGAGGTCGAGGAACATCAGCACGACCCACTGCTGGTGCCGTTCGGCCTGCAGCAGGGCGGTGTGCAGGCGGTCCTGGAACAGCGTGCGGTTGGGCAGGTGGGTCAGGGCGTCGTAGTACGCCAGGCGGTGGATGCGCCGCTCGCTGGCCTTGCGTTCGCTGATGTCGCTGAAGAAGCAGACGAAGCTGACCAGGTCGCCTTCCTCGTCATGCACCGCGGTGATGCCGACCCAGCTCGGGTACAGCTCGCCACTCTTGCGCTTCTGCAGGATTTCGCCTTCCCAACTGCCGCTCTTGCGCAGGCTTTCCAGCACATGCTTGAGCTGGTTGGCTTCCTGGCGGTCGGCGGTGAGCAGGCGCGGCAGCTGGTCCAGTACTTCCTCGGCGGAGTAGCCGGTGAGGCGGCTGAAGGAGTCGTTGATCTGCACGATGTAGCCGGCCGGGTCGGTAACCATGATCGCCGCCGTGGAGTGCTCGAACACCGTTGCCGCCATGCGCATCTCGCGCTCGGCGCGGCGCTGCTGACTGACATCGCGGGCAACGCCGAGCAGGCCTTCGAAGCGGCCGTGGTCGTCCCACATCAGGGCGATGCGCAGTTCCACCGGAATCTTGTGGCCGTCGGCGTGCAGGCAGTCGAGGCTGAACAGCTGCGGCTCGGTGTCCTCGCGCAGCTCGGCCAGGCGCTTGGGTTCGCCGATAGCGCCCTGCACCCGGTTCAGTAGTTCGTCCAGGCGCTCCAGCTGCGCCGGGTTGGCCGCGACCTGCTGGAAGCCGTTGGCCAGCACCCATTCGGGGCTGTAGCCGAACACCTGCTGGATCGACGGGCTGATGTAGTTGAGCTGGACCTGGGCGTCGGTGGAGAGAATTACGTCGCTGATGCTCTCGGCGAGCATGCGGTAGCGGCGGCCGCTCTCGCGCAGGGAGTTGTGCGCCTCGACGGTGTCGGTGATGTCCTTGGCCACGCCGATCAGGCGGGCCACGCGGCCGGCGGCGTCGCGGGTCAGGGCCTGCTCGCGGATATCGAACCAGTGCCAGGAACCGTCGCGGTGGCGCCAGCGCAGCTGGCTGTCCAGCAGCAGGCCATCGCCTACTACCTGCTGCAGGTTGCGCACGCGCCAGTAGTACTCGACGTCATCCGGGTGCAGCACCTTTTCCCAGAAGCGCTCGCCCATGTCGCGAAGTTCGTCGCCGGTGTAGCCCAGCTGGTAGCCGAGATTGTGGTTGGTGAAGATCACCCGGCGCGCGGCGATGTCGTGGATGTACAGGGTGTCGGGCACCGCGCGCACTGCGTCGGACCAGAATTTCTCGCGCTCGATCAGCGACAGTTCGACCTGCTTGCGGCTGGTGATGTCCGACAGGCTCAGGGTGACCGCGTGGAAGTCCTGGATCATTTCCGGCACGCGCAATTGCAGCCACAGGTGGCGCTGCTCGCCCTGCCGGGTGTTGATGCAGGCTTCCAGTTCGACCATGCCCTGGCCATGCAGCACGGCTTCGAGCACCTTGCTGCGCACGCCGTCCGGGCGCATGCCGGCACTGCCGATCAGCACCTGCCAGGCCTGCTCGGTGTTGCTCACGCGCATCAGGCGCTTGGCGACGTTGTTGATCTCGGTGATCTTCGCCTGGCGCAACAGCCAGGGCAGGCGTTCGGGTTGCGAGGCGATCCAGTCGCGCAGGTCGCTCTGCCGACGCAGGTTGAGGTCCACCAGGCTCTGGCGCAGGGCCGAAAGGTCAAGCACGCAGAGGGCGACGCCGACGCCGTCGAAGATGTCCTGATAGCGCCGGCGAGTCTCTTCGAGGATATGCAGCGCCTGCTGCTCCTCGGTGACGTCGCGCAGCACCCAGACCTGCCCGCCCTGGGGCAGGTTGCCACGCAGGACCCAGGTCTGCTCCGCAGCCAGCGGGTTGTCGTCCAGCGAGTGATGGCTGACGGCGAACAGGCGTGCCTGGCCGGTATCGTTGACGCGGACCAGTTCGGAGCCGTTGTCGGACGAGGCATCGGCGCCGTTGAGCAGGCCACCCAGGCCCGGCAGCAGCTCCAGCAGGTGATGCTCGCCGGCCTTGCCGGCGGCGATGCCGAACAGTTGCTCGGCCTGCGGGTTGAGGTAGGCGAGGCGGCCGTCGGCGCGGGTCACCAGGACGCGCTCGTCGATGGCGCCCAGGGCCTGGGCGGCCTGGCGCAGGCTCTGCTGCGACTCCATGGTCAGCGCGCGCAGGTTCTGCTGTTCGCGTTGCAGGCGCAGCAGGGCGGCGCCGGCGATGCCGGCCAGCACCAGCAGCAGCGCCAGCTCGCCGCCCAGGCGCGGCAGCAGGGTGGCGCGGATCTGCCGGTCGTCGAATTGCGGGTGCAGCTGCCAGTCGGTGTTCTGGATCTCCAGGCCGTCCAGGCTCTGCGCCTGCTCCAGCGGCGAGGCGGCGGACAGGGGGCCGGGGCGGTAACCGCTGGAGCGGCCGAGAACCTTCTGCTGGACGTCATCGACCAGGATCCAGTCCGGCGATTCGGGGCGGATCTGTGCCGCCCAGCCGCGCCGGGCGATCTTTTCGTCGAGGCGGATGACGCTGTCGCCTTCGCCTGGTTCGGTGGCCTTCAGCCAGACATAGAAGTGGCCGCCATTTTCCTCGCTGAAGGCATAGTGATAGCTCTGCTGCCGGCTGCGCTGACGCAGGGCCTCGATGAACGCCGCGTCCTTGAAGCTGCTGGCGGAGTCGCGCAGCGGCGCGCCGCTGGCGTCCAGCCGGACCAGGCTGTGGAAGGACGGGTAGATGTGCTTCAGGCCGGCGATCAGCGGTGCGTGGACATCGCCGTGCTCGCGGTCCTGTTCCTGCTGCAGCAGGGCCTGTGCCGCCACGGCCTTGAGTTCCAGGGTCAGGGAGATCCGCTGGGCCATCTGTTCGCCGTGCAGCACCACCCGCTCACGCTCGAAGCGCTCCTGGCCGCGGAACTCCTGGTGCAACTGCCAGCCCAGCAGGCCGAGCATGAACAGCACCAGCAGCACCAGGGCTGTCCGGCTCGCCACGCGGCCAGGCCTGGCCAATGCGTCCGGAGGGGTACGGGAGGAAATAGACAAGGACTTGAGGACCTGGGGCGATACGGCTGAATTCGGCGCGGGCTAGGATGCCCGGAAAGGCGGCTAAGTGCCAGTATGGCCGACGAGCGTCGTTTGCCCTTCCCGACTCATTCCGGTAGCTTTGCCGCACGCGCGCGTGATGTACGGCCAAAGTTCGGGGCATAAAGTACATCCCCGCAGAGTCCCGCGCGAAGGGCCGTCCATCGGCCATTCGCGCCCTCCGGTGGCCCGCAGTGCCGCCGTTCCGGCCCCAGTGCCGGCGTCCCGGAACCTGCCGTCGCCCGTTCCGGCTGTCCCGATCACTCATTCATTCCAGAAGTCAGGTATCCATGGCTCAATACGTCTACACCATGCACCGGGTCGGCAAGGTCGTGCCGCCCAAGCGTGAAATCCTCAAGAACATCTCCCTGTCCTTCTTCCCCGGCGCCAAGATCGGCGTGCTCGGCCTGAACGGCGCGGGTAAATCCACCCTGCTGCGCATCATGGCCGGCGTCGACACCGAGATCGAAGGTGAAGCCCGCCCGATGCCAGGCATCAATGTCGGCTACCTGCCGCAGGAGCCCAGGCTCGACCCGCAGGCCACCGTGCGCGAGATCGTCGAAGAGGCCGTTGGCCAGATCAAGGCCGCCCAGGCTCGCCTGGACGAGGTCTACGCTGCCTACGCCGAGCCGGACGCCGACTTCGACGCCCTGGCCGCCGAGCAGGCCAAGCTGGAGGCCATCCTCCAGGCTTCCGACGGCCACAACCTGGAGCGTCAGCTGGAGGTCGCCGCCGACGCCCTGCGTCTGCCGGCCTGGGACGCGAAGATCGAGCACCTCTCCGGTGGCGAGAAGCGCCGCGTGGCGCTGTGTCGCCTGCTGCTGTCCGCCCCGGACATGCTGCTGCTGGACGAACCGACCAACCACCTGGACGCCGACTCCGTCGCCTGGCTGGAACACTTCCTCCACGACTTCCCGGGCACCGTGGTAGCGATCACCCACGACCGTTACTTCCTCGACAACGTCGCCGGCTGGATTCTCGAGCTGGACCGTGGCCAAGGCATCCCGTTCGAAGGCAACTACTCCGGCTGGCTGGAATCCAAGGCCAACCGCCTGGCCCAGGAAGCCAAGCAGGAAGCCTCCCACGCCAAGGCCATGAAGGCCGAACTGGAATGGGTACGCCAGGGCGCCAAGGCTCGTCAGTCCAAATCCAAGGCCCGCCTGCAGCGCTTCGAGGAACTGCAATCGCAGGAATTCCAGAAGCGCAGCGAGACCAACGAGATCTACATCCCGGCTGGTCCGCGCCTGGGCGACAAGGTCATCGAGCTGCACAACGTCACCAAGGGCTACGGCGAGCGCGTACTGATCGACAACCTGTCGCTGGCCATTCCCAAGGGCGCCATCGTTGGCGTGATCGGCGGCAACGGCGCGGGTAAATCGACCCTGTTCCGCATGCTGACCGGCAAGGAACAACCAGACTCGGGCACCATCGAGATCGGCGAAACCGTGCAGATCGCCAGCGTCGACCAGAGCCGCGAGGTGCTCGAAGGCAACAAGACCGTGTGGGAACAGGTGTCCGACGGCTTCGAGCAGATCAAGATCGGCAACTACGAAGTCCCGTCGCGCAGCTACGTCGGCCGCTTCAACTTCAAGGGCGGCGACCAGCAGAAGTTCGTCAAGGACCTCTCCGGTGGTGAGCGTGGCCGCCTGCACCTGGCCCTGACCCTGAAGCAGGGCGGCAACGTGCTGCTGCTCGACGAACCGTCCAACGACCTCGACGTGGAAACCCTGCGTGCGCTGGAAGAAGCGCTGCTGGACTTCCCCGGCGCCGCCATCGTGATTTCCCACGATCGCTGGTTCCTGGACCGCATCGCGACCCACATCCTCTCCTACGAGGACGACGGCAAGGTGACCTTCTTCGAAGGCAACTACACCGAGTTCGAAGCTGATCGCAAGAAGCGCCTGGGCGACGCTGCCTCGCAGCCGCACCGCGTGCGCTACAAGAAGCTGGCGTAAGCCGCTTCCGACTGAAAACGGGGCCTTCGGGCCCCGTTTTCATTTCTGTGCCTTATTCAGCGACTGCGCTTGAGATCGTCCAGGGCGCGCCGCTGTTCCTCCAGCTGGCGCTGCAGTGTGTCGATTTGCCGCGCCTGGTCCTGCAGCGTGCGCTGCTGTTCTTCCAGCTGCCGCGACATGCGTTGCAGGTCGTCGGTGCTGAAGTTCGACTTGTGGATCACTTCGCTATCGAATGTATCCGCGACCACCAGGGCACCGGAGTCGGTGAAGTTGCCCAGTTTCATGGCGGCCTGGGCGGGCAGGGCGAAGGCACAGGTGAGAGCGGCGAGGAGCGCGAACGGGCGTGCGTGCATCGGAATCATCCTGATGGGGTTGCGTTGTTTGAATGCAACTGTCTATTGATTTTGTATACAAAAATCTGGTTTTCTGCTGGTCCGGCAGAACTGGGATTTATATTTTTGCACCATAAAGATTCATAAAAGCGTCACGCTGCACTATCTGAGTGCGGCGTGGGTTGTTAGAGTCTGCCGGCAAAAAGCATCACATAACCAGAAAAGTACCGGTGTAGACATGACGCAATCCGTTGACTCGTTCCTCGAGCGCCTCAAGCGGCGCGACCCCGATCAGCCCGAATTCCACCAGGCGGTGGAAGAGGTGCTGCGCTCCCTCTGGCCCTTCCTCGAAGCCAACCCGCACTACCTGCAGGCCGGCATCGTCGAACGCATCGTCGAGCCCGAACGCGCGATCCTGTTCCGCGTACCGTGGGTGGACGACGCCGGGCGAGTGCGGGTCAACCGCGGTTTCCGCATCCAGATGAGCAGCGCCATCGGCCCATACAAGGGCGGCCTGCGCTTCCACCCTTCGGTCAACCTTGGCGTACTGAAGTTCCTGGCCTTCGAGCAGGTCTTCAAGAACTCCCTGACCTCGCTGCCCATGGGCGGCGGCAAGGGTGGCTCGGACTTCGATCCGAAGGGCAAGAGCGACGCCGAAGTCATGCGCTTCTGCCAGTCGTTCATGAGTGAGCTGTTCCGTCACGTTGGCGCGGACCTCGACGTGCCGGCCGGTGACATCGGCGTCGGCGCCCGCGAGATCGGCTACCTGTTCGGCCAGTACAAGCGCCTGTCCAACGAGTTCACCTCGGTGCTGACCGGCAAGGGCATGTCCTACGGCGGCAGCCTGATCCGCCCGGAAGCCACCGGCTACGGCTGCGTGTACTTCGCTCAGGAAATGCTCAAGGCTCGCGAAATCGGCTTCGACAGCCAGCGCGTGGCCATCTCCGGTTCCGGCAACGTGGCCCAGTACGCCGCGCAGAAGGTCATGGAGCTGGGCGGCAAGGTGATCTCGCTGTCCGACTCCGAAGGCACGCTGTTCTTTGAAGCTGGCCTGACCCTGGAGCAGTGGGAAGAAGTCATGGAGCTGAAGAACGTCCGTCGCGGCCGCCTCAGCGAGATGACCGGACCTGGCCTGCGCTTCATTGCCGGTGAACGTCCGTGGTCGCTCGCCTGCGACATCGCGCTGCCCTGTGCCACCCAGAACGAGTTGGACGCCAACGACGCACGCACCCTGCTGGCCAACGGCTGCATCTGCGTGGCCGAAGGCGCGAACATGCCGTCGACCCTGGAGGCCGTGGATATCTTCCTCGAGGCCGGCATCCTCTACGCGCCGGGCAAGGCTTCCAACGCCGGCGGCGTCGCCACCAGCGGCCTGGAGATGAGCCAGAACGCCATGCGCCTGCTGTGGACCGCCGGTGAAGTGGACCAGCGCCTGCACGGCATCATGCAGAACATCCACCATGCCTGCGTCGCCTACGGCGAGGAGAATGGCCGGATCAACTACGTGAAGGGCGCCAACATCGCCGGCTTCGTCAAGGTCGCCGACGCGATGCTGGCCCAGGGCGTCGTCTGACCGCTCCGCCAGCATGAAGAACGGGCCCGATGGGCCCGTTCTTCATTTCAGCCGTTGTATCGGCTGCCCTTGTAGGAGCGAGCTTGCTCGCGAACAGGCCCGGCGCGATCCGGAACGTCTGTGCCGATGCTTCTCCTCACCCCACCCTCTTCCATCGGGAGAGGGAGCCGCCCGCGCCGGCTGACGCGTAGTTACCTCCTGCACCGTTCAGTCTCTTCTCCCCCTGAGCGGGGGGGAGCAGCCAGGGCTAGGTTGAGAAGCTTTTGATCTTGTAGGAGCGGACTCCGTCCGCGATGCCGTTCGGCGCGACGCAGACCCATCGCGGACGGAGTCCGCTCCTACGCAAGCCAGGCGGCTTCGCTCAATCCACCGGTTTGGGCGTAGTTGCCGTGCTTGGCGGCAGCAGCGGGTACTCCACCTTCGGCTGCTTGCCGGTGGCGGTCTTGAGGAAGGCGACGATGTCGCCGACTTCTTCCGCGTTGAGCTGCTTGCCCAGCTGTGCGGTACCCATGATCGCCACCGCCTCTTCCAAGTCCCAGACCTGCCCGCTGTGGAAGTACGGCGCGGTCAGGGCGATGTTGCGCAGCGGCGCGGCACGGAACACGTACTGGTCGTTCTGCGTCTTGGTCACCTCGAAGCGCCCCAGGTCGCCGGTGGGCAGGATCTTGCCGTCCGGCTTCTTCACCAGCCCGAACGGGAAGTACGCCTGGCCGCCCAGGTTCACGCCGTTGTGGCAGCTGATGCAGCCGGCGCTCATGAAAGTCTGCAGGCCCTTCTTCTCCTTCGCGTCGAGGGCGGTTTCGTCGCCCTTGAGATAGAGGTCGAAGCGCGAGTCCGGGGTGATCAGGGTCGATTCGAAGGCCTGCAGCGCGCGGGCCATGTTGTCGAAGCTGACCGCCTGCTTGTCGCCGGGGAAGGCTTTTTCGAAGGAGGCGACATACTCCGGCATGCTGCGCAGCGTGGCCTCGACGTTCTTCGGCGTGTTGTGCATCTCCACCGGGTTCTGCACCGGGCCCTTGGCCTGCTCTTCCAGGTCCTTGGCGCGACCATCCCAGAACTGTGCGACGTTGAACACCGCGTTGAACACGGTGGGCGAGTTGCGTGCCCCCTTTTGCCAGGCGTGGCCGCTGGAAGCCGGTACGTTGTCCGCGCCGCCGGTGCCGATGTTATGGCAGGTGTTGCAGCTGATCACGTGGCTGGCGGACAGGCGCGGTTCGAAGAACAGTTGCCGGCCCAGCTCGATCTGGTTCGGGTCGAGCTTGTCGCTGGGCTGCTCGGGGATCGGCTTGAAGATGCTGTTGGCCTGGTCGCGCAGGGCGTCGGCATTGGCGTGCGCCGCCGCCGTGCTCACCGCCAGCAACAGGCTGCCCAGGGCCAGTTTGAAGGGCTGCATGTGGAGTCTCCTTGTCTCAGGCTTTATTGGTTTTTTCTGAGTTCAAGAAGAGGCCACTACGGGATGGTCCGGCTTGACTGAAATCAACCGGCAGAGCCTTGCAGGTGCGGGAGGTTGCCGCAGCGGTCAGTTGCCGCGCAGGGCGTGGGACAGCGCGCGGTCCTTCTCCTGTTCCCAGTCACGGTCCCGGTCGCTGTTGCGCTGCTCTTCGTACTGCTGGCGCTCCTGGCTCACGCGCATCGCCTGGCATTGCTGGAAGCCGTCGTTCCAGCCCAGGGCGTACTTCGCCTCACCGAGGTAGCGCGGCACGTTCTTGCGAAACTCACCGGTGATGGCGCCCGCGGCCTGGCGGCCACTGCCGCAGCCATCGTCGAAGCCATCAGCATAGGCTGGCGGATAGCCTTGGGTGATCAGGGATTCGTGGGTGGTTTCGCAGCCGGCGAGCAGCGCGGCGCAGAGCAGGACGAGGGCGGCGCGTGGCGCCATGGAGACTCCCGTGTGCCGGGGAGGCGGGCACACACGCCGGGCAGGGTGATTGGGCGGCACTCTATCCGGCGCTTGGTGAGGAAAGCGTCAAGCAGGCGTGATACGGATGTGCTGGCCGGTTGTCGCCCATGCCGTGCAGTCGATGCGCACCGGCAGGAAGGCTTCGACCACTGCGCGGTTGCTCAGCAGATGATCGCTCAGTACCGGCGTGGTGAAGCTGCCGCCGCCGGCCAGCGCCATGGGCAGCAGCAACTGGTCGGCGAGGTGTTCATCAACGCCGGTGCCGCTGCGGCGCCAGTCATCGGCCTGACGTAACGCCTGGCTGGCGACCCGCTCGGCGCTGACGCCGGATTGGCCGAAGGCGCAGAACACCAGGCTCAGCTCCTCGCACTCGATTTCCAGCAGCAGTGCATTGCCCGGGCCCTGATCCTCCGGCAGGCGGACGACCCGAACGGAAGCGGCGTGCCAATCCTGATGGCGCTTCACCTTCTCCAGTTCGCGCTCTGCCACGTGACCGGGAATCGCTGCCAGCAGCGCGCGGGCCGAGCGTGAGCGTTCGGCCCCCGCTTCTGGCAGATGCAGCGGTTGCAGTTCACCTGGCATCACGCGCACCGCCAGTTCGCCACCGCCCGCCGGCATGAAGCCATGGCGCAGCAGTTCGAAGTCCACCTTCGCGCCCATACGCCGCAGCAACGGCAGCCAGCTGCGCTCGATGAAGTCCGCCGGCGGTGCCAGCGGGTTGTGCGTGCCACCGCTGATCGCCAGGCTGCTCGGCCCATCGGCGAACAGCAGCGCCGGCAGCAGCGTCTGCAGCACCAGCACGGCGCTACCCGCACTGCCGATGGCGAAGCGGTAGTCACCGCCGCGAATCGCGCCGGGGCGGAAGGTCAGGCTGCGCGAACTCAGCTCGTCGCCTTCCACCGCCGCGCTGCAGATTTCCGCCGCCGCGCGCACCGCCGTCAGGTGCTGGCGCAGCAGTCCCGGCCGCGAGCGCCGGCCACGGATATTGACGATGCGCAGCACCTTGCCGGTGATCATCGACAGGCTCAGCGCGCTACGCAGAATCTGCCCGCCGCCTTCGGCGCCGTCGAGTTCGATCAGGTCCTTGTTCATTTCTCGATTCCTTGTCTTGCAGTCGAGGCGAGCGGTTTGCGCCCGACTCGCTTTATCCCTTCACACACACCACCTGACGCAGGGTATGCAGCACTTCCACCAGCTCGCGCTGGGCGTCCATCACGGCGTCGATGTCCTTGTAGGCCATGGGGATCTCATCGATCACGTCCTTGTCCTTGCGGCATTCGACGTGGGCAGTGGCGCGCACCTGGTCTTCGACGCTGAACAGTTTCTTGGCCTTGGTACGGCTCATGGTCCGGCCGGCGCCGTGGCTGCAGGAGCAGAAGGCTTCCTCGTTGCCCAGGCCGCGGACGATGAAGCTCTTGGCGCCCATCGACCCCGGAATGATGCCGAGCTGGCCCTTCTGCGCGGACACCGCGCCTTTACGCGTTACCAGTACCTCTTCGCCGAAGTGGCGTTCCTTCTGCACGTAGTTGTGGTGGCAGTTCACCGCTTCCAGGCTGGCTTCGAACGGCTTGCGGATGACCTGTCGCGCTGCGGCGATCACCGCACGCATCATCAGTTCGCGGTTCTGCCGGGCGAAGTCCTGGGCCCAACCGACGGCTTCCACGTAGTCGTCGAAGTGCTGGCTGCCTTCCTCGAAGTAGGCCAGGTCGCGGTCGGGCAGGTTGGCGATGTGCTGGCGCATATCGGCCTGGGCCAGTTCGATGAACAGGTTGCCGATGGCGTTACCCACACCGCGCGATCCGCTGTGCAGCATGAACCAGACGCGGTTGGCCTCGTCGAGGCAGACCTCGATGAAATGGTTGCCGGTCCCCAGGGTTCCCAGGTGCTTGCGGTTGTTGGTTTTCTCCAACTTCGGGTACTTGTCGGTGATCACCTTGAAGCGCCCGGCCAGCGCCTTCCAGGCACCATCGGCGTGCTCGGGCACATCTTCCCAGGCGCCCTGGTCGCGGCGGCCGAAGGTCTTGCCGTGGGGCACGGCCTTCTCGATGGCGGTACGCAGGCCGTGCAGGTTGTCCGGCAGGTCCGAAGCTACCAGCGAGGTGCGCGCTGCGATCATGCCGCAGCCGATGTCCACGCCCACGGCCGCCGGGATGATGGCGCCCTGGGTGGGAATCACGCTGCCGATGGTCGAACCCTTGCCCAGGTGCACGTCCGGCATGACCGCCATGTGTTTGAAGATGAAGGGCATCTTCGCGGTGTTCATCAGTTGCTGTTTGGCGTCTTCTTCCACCGGCACGCCCTGGGTCCAGAGCTTGATCGGTTTGCCGTTGGCGACTTCCAGCAGTTGGAAGGTTTTCTCTTTCATGTCCATTTCCTTCGTTGCCGAGCAGGCCCTTGTCAGGCCTGCTTCAGCGTTACCAGTCCATTCAATACCTGATCCAGGCCGCCGAATACCGAGATGCGGTCGATTCGTTCGGCCACCCGTTCCAGGGTTTCCAACTCCTTCAGGCGCAGGGCGGTGGGGTTGTCTTCCATCACCTTGGCCGTGTTCAGCAGCGAGCGGGTCGCCGAGGTTTCTTCGCGGCGACGGATCACGTTGGCCTGTGCGGCTTTCTCCGCTTCCACCACCTGGGCCAGCAGGGTCTTCATCTCGCCCGGCAGGATGATGTCGCGCACGCCCAGGCCGCTGACTTCGATGCCGGTGCCTTGCAGCCGCTCCTTCAAGTAGGCGCCGACCGATTCGTCTATCACCTGCTTGTTTTCCAGCAGTTCATCCAGCGTGCGCGTTCCCACCGCCGCCCGCAGACCGAATTGCAGTTCGCGGTAGAGGTGCTCCAGCGGCTTGGACAGGCTGGAAAACGCCATCAGCACATCGCTGTAACGCCAGTTGGCGGCCAGGTTCAGGCGCAGGCTCACCTTGTCACGGGTGAGGATTTCCTGCCCGCTGACTTCCAGCGCCTGGATGCGCGTATCGATCAGTTCCACGCTCACCTGGCGGTTGTAACGCCAGAAGCCGTATTGGCCGGCCGGCAGCAGTTCAATGACCGCGCCATCGACCTTCAGCACGCCGACCTGGTACGCCGGCACCAGCGTTACCAGCAGCGCCTCGGCGCCGATCACGCTGCGGCCGCGCAGGTTGCCCTGCATCTGCTGCAACAGCGACGGAGCGACGCGGTACTCCTGGCTCAGGTCGATGCACTCCAGGCGCTGCTCGGTCTGGCCCTTCCAGTACAGTTGGCGGCTGCTGGGTGCGAGGATCTCCACCAGCACACCGTCCTCGAAACGCAAGCCGGCCTCGTTCTCGGCCAGGTCCATGCGGGTGAAATAGCGTTCGACCAGCGCAGGTTCGGACTGGCGCAGGTAACCGGCCAGGCGGTGCTCGAACAACGGGGTGTTCAGGCTGAAGGTTTCCACGCTCAAGCGGTTGTACAGGTCCAGGTGGCGGTGGATACCCGGCTCGAGGATCGCCAGGAAATCGCCCTCGGAGTACAGCAGGCCACGTTCGTTCTTCTTCACGGTAAAGCGCTTCAGCAGTTTCATCTCGTTCTCTTCCTTCTTCTCTTTGTCCTTGGGTGCCGGTGTTCGCCGGCCCGTCGGGTGGCGAGGAGGGAGCCTGCGAGAGCCAGGTACTGCGGACTTCCTGTCCATTGCGCCGAATCCATCGGCCAGCACTTGCCTTGTCGCGGGCCCGGTCCTCGTACCGGGCGGGCCGGCGGTGGCTTCGGGTCCCTGGCATATCCGGCCTTCCTGGCCGCTTTGCGCCTGTCCCGTCGCCCACCGGCGGGGTGTTGCCTTCATGAGTAGCTGCCTTAACAGGGCAGTGTTCGAGCGGGAGTCGAACCCGCGACAGGCCATTCCTTCGATGGCTGCTCTACCGGACTGAGCTATCGAACGGCGCGGGCAGGATTCGAACCTGCGACGGCTCCCTCGAAGGGGAGTGCTCTACCGGGCTGAGCTACCGCGCCATCGACCGTGACTGCTGCAGCGGCATGCACGAAGCCGACACCAGGGGTGGGCTCGGGCACCGGCGGGAGTTTGAATCCCTGCCCGTGGGCTGCATCAGCGATGCGGTCGAGGGAGATATAGCGAGGGGCGTGCCAGGTTTGTTTTGGATGGGTGAGAAATATTTATAACTAACTGATAAATAACGATTTAATTATTTTCATTACATGAATATCTGATTTCTTTGGTTGGTCGGTAAGAAGATTTATAGATATCCTGAGATCGTTATTTATCTTGATGGATAAAAGATGAAAGCCAAGAAAACGGTCGCCATCGGCTTCCTCGGTTCAACCCTGGACCGCGTCGGCAAGGGCGCAGCGCGCTGGCAGAAGTGGCGGCCCACGGTCGGGCTGTGCCAGCAGCAGGATTTGCTGATCGATCGCCTGGAGCTGATCCACGGGCTGGATGCGCGGGATATCGGGCTGGCCGAGCGCATCGCCGCCGACGTGCAGCACATCTCTCCGGAAACCGAGGTGCGGCTGCAGCCGATGGCGCTGCGTAACCCGTGGGACTTCGAAGAGGTCTACGGCGCGCTGCACGATTTCGTCGGTGGCTACCGCTTCGATACCGAGCACGAGGACTACCTGGTGCACATCACCACCGGAACCCACGTCGCGCAGATCTGCTGGTTCCTCCTGACCGAGGCGCGCTACCTGCCGGCGCGGCTGGTGCAGGCCTCGCCATCGCGGCGCAAGGACGAGGCGCGGCAGCCGGAAGGGACGGTCGCGGTCATCGACCTCGACCTGTCGCGTTACGACCGCATTGCCACGCGCTTCCGCCGCGAGCAGGAGGAGAGCCTGGCTTTCCTCAAGTCCGGCATCGCCACGCGCAACGCCGAATTCAACCGTTCCATCGAACAGATCGAGCGGGTTGCCGGGCGCTCCCGCGCGCCGATGCTGCTGATCGGCCCGACCGGCGCCGGCAAGTCGTTCCTCGCTCGCCGTGTCTACGAACTCAAGCGTGCGCGGCACCAGTTCCAGGGGCGTTTCGTCGAGGTGAACTGCGCGACGTTGCGCGGTGATGGCGCGATGTCGGCGCTGTTCGGTCACATCAAGGGCGCCTTCACCGGCGCGCAGAACGCCCGTGAAGGCCTGCTGCGCGCGGCGGACGGCGGCATGCTGTTCCTCGACGAGATCGGTGAGCTGGGCCTGGACGAGCAGGCCATGCTGCTCAAGGCCATCGAGGAGAAGCGTTTCTTCCCGCTGGGCTCGGACCGCGAGGTGGGCAGCGACTTCCAGCTGATCGCCGGTACCCACCGCGACCTGCGCGAGCGCGTCGCCGAAGGGCTGTTCCGTGAGGACCTGTTTGCCCGCATCAATCTCTGGACCTTCGACCTGCCGGGCCTCGCCGGGCGCCGCGAGGATATCGAGCCGAACATCGATTTCGAGCTGGAGCGCCACGCCCGTGAGCAGGGCAGGCTGGTGCGCTTCAATCGCGAGGCGCGGATGCGCTACCTGGCCTTCGCCAATTCGCCGCAGGCACTGTGGAGCGGCAACTTCCGCGAGCTGTCGGCGTCCATCACGCGCATGGCGACCCTGGCTGACAGTGGGCGGGTCGATGAGGCGCTGGTCGAGGAAGAGATCGGCCGGTTACGGCGCTCCTGGGGCGCCACCCAGGCGGATAGCCTGCTGCAGCCCTTGCTGGGGGAGGGCGCCGAGGCGCTGGACCTGTTCGACCGCCTGCAACTGGAAGCGGTGATCGGCGTCTGCCGGCAGGCGTGCAGCCTGTCCGATGCCGGTCGTCAGCTGTTCGCCGTCTCGCGCCAGGAAAAGCAGAACCCCAACGACGCCGACCGCCTGCGCAAGTACCTGGCGCGCTTCGGCCTGGATTGGGGGTCGCTGAGGAGCTGAGGCGCGATGCGCCTCAGTAGTGGTACCAGCGCAGCTCCAGCATCACCTCGTTGCGCGGGCTGGCCTCGTGGCTGAACTCGCGTTGGGCGGACAGGCGCAGCCCCAGGTTGCGGCCCAGTTCGACCTGCTGGCCGAAGCTCAGGGTGCGGCGCACTTCGCCGTTGTGGAAGTAGTCGCCCTTGCCTTCCAGGCTGAGGTTGCCCAGCGGGTTGCTCCACAGCACGCCGGTGTCGAAGCCCATGGCCGGGGCGATGGTGGCGGCAAAGTCCTGGTTGTTCTCGATGCGAGCCGTGCCCAGGGCGTAGGCCTGCAGGTCGTCGGTCAGTTTCCAGCTGCCGCCGGCGCCGCCGTTCAGGTGGCCGACCAGGGTGTCGTGGTCGTTGTCGCTGTGCTTGCCGATCACCCGCTCCCAGCCGCCGGCGACCTGCCAGGACAGTGGTTGCAGCAGCTCGTTGCGCGGTGTCATGGAGCGGATGGTGACCAGGTCCAGTTGCTGCAGTTGCCAGCGGTTGCCTTCGTACTGGCGCAGCTTGAGCTGGCCGATCTCGATCTGTGCGCCCAGCGGGAAGCCATAGGCGTTGTCGTCGAGGTCGTGATAGGCCATGCGCAGGCCGTACTGGGCGAAGGCTTCGCCGTCGCGGCTGCCGGCGCCCAGTTGCCAGGTGCGCGACTCGTGGCCGTTCTCCGGTTGGCCGGGGCGTTCCACGTCCAGCGCTGGTGGCGGGTTGCGGTTGATCGCCTTGAGCAGGTTGTAGCTGCGCGAGGCGGTGGGCTGGTCGCGCTCCTGGCCGGTGGCGCGGTAGCGCACCAGGCGGAAGGCGGTGTCCTGCACCAGGGCCTGGCGGTCAGGGGGCAGGGCGGCGAACTCGGGGCTCTGCAGCTGGCTGTCGTCGTCGGCGATGTGTCGCGCCAGTACCTTCTCGTCGTGGCTCAGCGGTTCGCCGCGGGCCAGCAGCTCGCGCTCGCGGGAGGGGCGGTAGTCCACGCGATCGATCAGCCCGGCGTCCTTCACCGCGCGCACGGTGTCGGTGGGGATGGCGGTGAGCGGGAAGTGGTCGGTGAGCTCGGTGCCGGGACGGGCGATCTCCAGCAGCTCCAGCAGGCGGAAGGAGCAGTTCTCGTCGAAGAAGTAGTACTTGAAGCGGATCTGCTTCAGCTCCCAGACGTGCTCGACCATGCGCGCGGTTTCTTCCGGCGTCAGGTTCAGGCGGTATTCCCAGAGGTCGCGATTCTCCAGGCGGCTGTATTCGGAAAGCTTCTCGCGGTAGGGCACCAGGGCGAACAGACCGGGGTAGCCGCCCATCAGGCCCTTCCAGGCGTAGAGGATGCTGTTGTCCATGCCCTCGATGTAGGCGCCGAAGTTGAGCGCGTAGCTGAGCAGGGCGGTGTTGTCGGAGTCGACGTCGGCCTGGTCGATGCGCAGCAGGGTGTGGCCGAACATCGAGGACGGGCTGTTCAGGTAAGCGGCCGGGAACACCAGCACGGCGCTGTGCGGGTTGATGTCCCGGTACCAGGTGGTGAATTCCTTGCACTCGACCGCCGGCAGGTCATCGAGCTGCAACTGCTGGCGCAGCCAGCGGGTGCGCGCCGGGTAGACGCACTGGGCGTGCTTGTCGCCGAGGCTGGCCGGGGCGTAGAGGGCCTTCACGGTGGCGGCCAGTTCCGACTGCGGATGGTGGTCGCCGTCCTTGGCGAGAAAGAACTTCGGGTCGTCGACGAAGCTGCGCCAACCGCCGAGCTTGGCGTGTTCGTAGTGACCCAGGGCCAGCCAGTAGGGTTCGTCAGCCAGCGTCTGCAGGCGTTGTGGGTCGATCGCCGGCGAAGCCAGCAGTGGGGTGCAGGCGCACAGCGCCATCCAGGGCAACAGGCGTTTGGGCATCGAGTGGGCTACTGGAAGGGAAGGGTGAGCCCGCCCGGAGCGGGCGGGCTCGCGTTGGCCATCAGGCCTGTTCGGCGTACTTGGCCAGAGTGCTGTCCTGTTTCAGGACGGCCTGGGTGTTGGCGTAGACGTCCTCGGCGGTGACGTCGGACTTGTTGAAGATCTGGGCGAAATGCTCGTGGGTCACCTGGGCGAAGTGCGCACGGTCCTCGGGCTTCACGCCCAGCACCACGGCGTAGGTGGTCAGCGCTTCGCCGTCACCCTTGGCCATGTCTTCGGACAGCTCGTCCATCATGCTGCTGAGCACGATCATCGGCTTGCCGCCATAGGTCAGCGCGCCGTTGGTGTGGCAGCCGTTGGTGCCGGTTGTCATGCCGAAGGTGTTGTTGCCGCTGGTGCCGTTGGTGGTGGCGGCGAGGACGTGGGTCGCAGTGCCGCGCTGGCCCTTGAACAGCATGTTGCCCCAGCCGCAGCCGTCGCTGCCGGGGGCATCGGCGAGGGCACTGAGGGACGCGGTGGCGAGGAGGGTACCGAGCAGAATCCTTTTCATCTTTTTTCTCTCTTTTTGAGGTCGGGGACCGTTGATCAGTCGCTGACAGCGAAACAGCGCCTGGCCAGAGCTTTTCTCCAATGCCTTGCGGGTGTCAAGGCAACCGCTGCTGCAGGCAGTATGGCGGGTCCGGCTGAAGGGCTCGGATGACTTGCTGTTGATCGGCATCAGCGGCGGAAGTCTTGGAACCGACCACACTTGAATCAGTTCCCCTTGCGAGGATGTAGTCATGGTCGATTTCGATCCGCGGCCAGCGCTGGACCAGTTGGCGGCCGAATATTCCAAGCGTGCCGAAGCCATCCGCCGCGACCTCGGTCGCAGCCACTCGCCGGACTTCGCCGAGCAGGCCCAGCAGCGGCAGAACGATGATGTCCTGCGCGCCCTGCTGGCCGAAGCAGACGCGGGCATGCGCCTGGTAGGCATGGCGCGCCTGCGCCTGGCGGACGGCACCTACGGCGAGTGCGCGCGTTGCGGTGAAGCCATCGAGGAGCGCCGCCTGCGCGCCCTGCCAGCCGCCGAGCACTGCCTGCGCTGCGCCGACGCAGTGGACTGAAACTGTCACCAATACTGCCTTGCCAGTGGCGCGCGGGCGGCGCGAGAATGCGGACGAATCTCCGCGGCCTCGCGCCGCTCGAAGCAAGGACCTCCAATGCCCGATTCCGTTGCTGCCGGCCTGCGCCTGGCGCCCGATGAACTGACCCGCCCCTTCACTCCCGAACAGTTTCCCTTCAAGACCACCGAAGAACTGGAGCCTTTCCTGGGCGTGCTCGGACAGGAGCGCGCGGTCGAGGCGCTGCAGTTCGGCGTGGCGATGCCGCGCCCGGGTTACAACGTATTCGTCATGGGCGAGCCGGGCACCGGCCGCTTCTCTTTCGTGCAGCGCTATCTGAAGGCCGAGGGCAAGCGCCTGCCGACGCCGGCCGATTGGGTCTACGTCAACAATTTCGACGATTCGCGCGAGCCGCGCGTGATCGAGCTGCCGCCGGGCAGCGCCGCCGAATTCGGCACCGATATCGACCACCTGATCGACAACCTGCTGTCCACCTTCCCCTCGGTGTTCGAGAACCCGGCGTACCAGCAGAAGAAGAGCGCCATCGACCGCGCCTTCAACCAGCGCTACGACAAGGCCCTGGATACCGTCGAGCGCCTGGCGCTGGAGAAGGAAGTCGCCCTGTATCGCGACAGTTCCAACATCGCCTTCACCCCGATGAAGGACGGCAAGGCGCTGGATGAAGCCGAGTTTGCCCAGTTGCCGGAAGAGGAGCGCGAGCGCTTCCACGCCGACATCGCTGACCTGGAGGAACACCTCAACGAGGAGCTTTCCAGCCTGCCGCAGTGGAAGCGCGAGTCCAGCAACCAGCTGCGCCAGCTCAACGAGGAAACCATCACCCTGGCGCTGCAGCCCCTGCTGGCGCCGCTGGTGGAGAAGTACAACAACAACTCCGGGGTCAGCGCCTACCTGCAGGCCATGCAGCTCAACCTGCTGAAGACCGTGGTCGACCAGTTGGTGGACGCCGAGCGTACCGACCCGCAGCGCAAGCAGAGTCTGGAAGAGCAGTACGCGCCTAACCAGGCGATTGCCCACCACGCCACCGGTGGCGCACCGGTGGTGTTCGAGTCGCACCCGACCTACGACAACCTGTTCGGCCGCATCGAGTACGCCTCTGACCAGGGCGCGCTCTACACCAGCTATCGCCAGTTGCGTCCGGGCGCGCTGCACCGCGCCAATGGCGGCTTCCTGGTGCTCGAAGCGGAAAAAATGCTCGGCGAGCCCTTCGTCTGGGATGCGCTCAAGCGCGCCCTGCAGTCGCGCCAGCTGAAGATGGAATCGCCCCTGGCCGAACTCGGTCGCCTGACCGCCATGAGCCTGACACCCCAGGTGATCCCGCTGAACCTCAAGGTGATCATCATTGGCTCGCGGCAGATCTACTACACGCTGCAGGACCTGGATCCGGACTTCCAGGAGATGTTCCGCGTGCTGGTGGACTTCGACGAGGACATCCCGCTGGCCGAGGACAGCCTCGAACAGTTCGCCCAGCTGCTCAAGACCCGCACTTCGGAAGAGGGCCTGGCGCCGCTCACCCGTGAGGCCGTGGCGCGCCTGGCGACCTACAGTGCTCGCCTGGCCGAACACCAGGGCCGTCTTTCCGCGCGCATCGGCGACCTGTTCCAGCTGGTCAGCGAAGCGGACTTCATCCGCCAGCTGGCCGGCCAGGAAGTGACCGACCTGGGCCACATCGAGCGCGCCCTGAAGGCCAAGGAAACCCGCACCGGCCGCGTGTCGGCGCGGATTCTCGACGACATCCTCGCCGGCATCATCCTGATCGATAGCGAAGGCGCCGCAGTGGGCAAGTGCAACGGCCTGACCGTGCTGGAAGTCGGCGACTCCGCCTTCGGCATGCCGGCGCGCATCTCCGCCACCGTCTACCCGGGTGGCAGCGGCATCGTCGACATCGAGCGCGAGGTCAACCTCGGCCAGCCGATCCACTCCAAGGGCGTGATGATCCTCACCGGCTACCTCGGCAGCCGCTACGCCCAGGAATTCCCCCTGGAGATTTCTGCGAGCATTGCGCTGGAGCAGTCCTACGGCTACGTGGACGGTGACAGCGCCTCGCTGGGCGAGGTCTGCACGCTGATCTCCGCCCTGTCGCGCACGCCGCTGCGCCAATGCTTCGCCATCACCGGCTCGATCAACCAGTTTGGCGAAGTGCAGGCGGTCGGCGGGGTCAACGAGAAGATCGAAGGCTTCTTCCGCCTCTGCGAGGCTCGCGGCCTGACGGGCGAACAAGGCGTGATCATCCCGCGCGCCAACGTCGCCACCCTGATGCTCGACGAACGCGTGCTGCAGGCGGTGCGCAACGGCCAGTTCCATATCTACGCCGTGCGCCAGGCCGACGAGGCGCTGAGCCTGCTGGTCGGCGAGCCGGCGGGGGCGCCGGATGCCAAGGGCCACTTCCCCAAGGGCAGCGTCAACGCCCGTGTCGTCGAACGCCTGAAGGAAATCTCGGAGCTGGGTATGGACGAGGAAGAGAAGGAAAAACCCACCAAGGAGCCCGCAGCCGCCAAGCCCGCCAGCAAGCCGAAGGCGCCGGTAGCGAAGTCTCCTGTAGACAAAGCTCCGGTCGACCAGGCTCCGGTGAAAAAGGAGCGTGCCCGCAAGAAGAAAGACGCTGACTGAGTACGGCCAGGGCGCCGGTCGGGACATTCCACCGGCGCCATTTTCACGCCGTTGCCCGCAAGATAGCCGGATAAATCCGCACTTTCGCGTGTCAGAACCTGGGTGTAGTCTCAATCTCAGGACAACCGCGAGGGTGCCGCCATGCCGCGTAACCTCTGCCTTATCCGCCCCTGTCTGGGGCTGACCACGCGCATCGAGTGCGAGATCAGGCCGCTGGCCGGAGAGAATGGACTCTGGACCTTGTTGTGCGCCGCCGGCATGTCCGGTGCGCAGCCCACCGCCATCAAGGCGCAGGGCCCGTTCTGCGGGCCTTTCGTGGCCGAAGGTGTGCTCGAAGCGATCTCCGACTGCCTGGCCCAGCAGGGCTACATCGTTGCGGACGATCCCCCCATCTGGCAGTTGCACTTGCAAGGCGAATTGCGCCGCCTGAACGGCGAGCGTTCGCGCCATGTCGGCAACTTCCAGTTCCGCCCCGAGGGTTGAGGTCTTAAAGGCTGAGAGAGGGATTGTGCAGTCCCTGCACTATCCGCTGAAAGCCGCGGGGCGCTTGGCTGCTACGGTTTCATACCGTGGCCGCCCACCTATTTATCCACAGACATATTTATCTATAGAAAGCCGGGATAACTCGCAAAGACCATCCGCTATACTGCGGCCGCCCTTTTCCCAAGACCTCTCCTGCGAGCACCATGGAACGATTCGTCGAAAACTCCCTGTACGCCGCGCGCTGGCTGCTGGCGCCGATCTACATCGGCCTGTCGCTGGCCTTGCTGGCGCTGACCATCAAATTCTTCCAGGAAATCTTCCACATCCTGCCCAGCATCTTCAGCATCGCCGAGGCGGACCTGATCCTGGTGCTGTTGTCGCTGATCGACATGGCCCTGGTCGGTGGCCTGCTGGTGATGGTGATGTTCTCCGGCTACGAAAACTTCGTGTCGCAGCTGGATATCGACGAAGGCAAGGAAAAGCTCAGCTGGCTCGGCAAGATGGACGCCAGTTCGCTGAAGAACAAGGTGGCGGCCTCCATCGTCGCGATTTCCTCGATCCACCTGCTGCGCATCTTCATGGACGCCAAGAACATCGAAGACAACAAGCTGATGTGGTACGTGATCATGCACCTCACCTTCGTCCTCTCGGCCTTTGCCATGGGCTACCTGGACAAGGCCACGCGCCACGATCACTGAAACCCTGCTGCACCATCCACGCCGCCCGGCCGTTGCAAAACGGACGGGCGGTTGCGTTTTCACCTTGCGGTGAGCGCCTACTGGTCAAGACTTTCCGCGTGGATCAATCCGCAGGAGGTGCAGCACATGAATCTGCAGGAACTGACCAGCCGCTCCGTTGCAGGCGACATCGACGAGATCAACCTGGTGTCGCTGGAGGGCGATATCTACGTGCTGGAGGCGCGCATGGGCGCGCGCTTCTACCCGGTCCAGGACGAGGCCGGGCACGTCATCAGCGTGCGCTCCGTTGCCCATGCGCGAGAAGTGCTCCGCGCGTTACCCAACGTTCCCTTCCATCTCGTGCATGCCGTGGTGCATGACGAGATGTGCGGCATGGATGATGAGCGCGACATCGGCGCGGGCGTGACCATCCCACTGCATTAGGTTCCCGGGCGCCGGGCCCATCCCGCTGCGCGAGGCTCGCGCGGTGGGGGCGGCGGTGCATGTGTGCTAGGCTGGCGGCCCTTTTTTGAACCCCCAGCGGAGCGCCGCCATGAGCGAACTCAATCTTTCCACCGACGAAGCCCGCGTCAGCTACGGTATCGGCCGTCAGTTGGGCGACCAGCTGCGCGAGAACCCGGTTCCGGGCATGACTCTCGGCGCCATCCTCGCTGGCCTGTCCGACGCCTACGCCGGCGCCGGAAGCCGTGTTCCGGGCGAAGCCCTGTCCGCCAGCTTCCAGGTGATCCGCGAACGCATGCAGGCCGAAGCCCAGGTCAAAGCCGAAGCCGCCGCCGCCGTTGGCCGCGAGTACCTGGTGGAAAACGCCAGGCGCGAAGGCATTACTGTCCTGCCGTCCGGCCTGCAGTACGAAGTGCTGGTCAGCGGCGAAGGCGCCAAGCCGTCCCGCGAGGACACCGTGCGTACCCACTACCACGGCACCCTGGTCGATGGCACCGTCTTCGACAGCTCCTACGAGCGCGGCCAGCCGGCCGAATTCCCGGTGGGCGGCGTGATTGCCGGCTGGGTCGAGGCCCTGCAACTGATGAACGCCGGCAGCAAATGGCGCCTGCACGTACCGAGCGAGCTGGCCTATGGCGGCCAGGCCGTCGGCAGCATCCCGCCGCACAGCGTGCTGGTGTTCGATGTCGAGCTGCTGGAAATCCTCTGACTCCATGAGGGTTCACTGCGGAGTGCCATCCCTGGCCGCTCCGCAGGAAAAGGGGCGCTTCGGCGCCCCTTTGTGCATCCGCCTCCCGGGCGGCGGAGCACCGACGACGCGTCCTGCGCCGCCGCAATCTTTGCACTGCACCTGCTTTTTGTAGGACCGAGGGGGGCGCCCAGCCATTGCTCGCGAACCTCTCGGCACCGCTGCAAGGGTTGTTCGCGAGCAAGCTCGCTCCTACAGTCGTGGTTGTGGTCGACTAGCGCAGTGCGCGGGCGTAACAGAACAGGAACAGGTTGCGCACCAGCTCCTTGAGTACCAGCGGTTCGCTGGTATTGAGCTCGGACAGCTCCAGGCCGCCCTGTTCGCGCAGCTCATCCAGGGCCTCTTCCTCCAGCACCGCGCAGACTTCTCCAGTGTCCCGATGCAGAATGCGCAGGTAGGGGTGCGGGCGATCCAGCCAGGCGTCGATCATGTAGGTCATGGCGTGTTCCTCCGTGCAGACCGTTTAATGAGAATAATTCTTATTATCTCAATAGCAAGCCTGAATTGGAAAAAATTTCGCGCCGGCGACGATCTGTTGTTCCCGATCAACGGACAGGCAACAAAAAGCCCGCCGCGGCGAACCGGGGCGGGCTTTGGCGAAACGGCGGATCAGTGCGTGCGGGCGACGGCGAACTCGGCCAGCTCGATCAGCGCGGCGCGGTATTCGTTGTCCGGCAGCGCCTTCAGGCAGTCGACGGCGCGGGCGGCATACTCGCGGGCCAGGTTGGCGGTGTAGTCCAGCGCGCCGGCGGCTTCCACGGCGGCGCGGATGCCTTCCAGGTCCTGGCTGCCGCCCTGCTGGATGGCCTTGCGCACCAGCGCAGCCTGTTCCGGGGTGCCGTTGCGCATGGTGGCGATCAGCGGCAGGGTGGGCTTGCCTTCGGCGAGGTCGTCGCCGACGTTCTTGCCCAGGCTGGCGGCGTCGCCGCGGTAGTCGAGCAGGTCGTCCACCAGCTGGAAGGCGATGCCCAGAGCATCGCCGAACAGGCGCAGCGCCTCGGATTGCTCCGGCTGTGCGTTGGCCAGCGCGGCGGCGCTGTGGGTGGAGGCTTCGAAGAGCATCGCGGTCTTGCCGCGGATGACTTCCATGTAGGTTTCTTCGGTGGTGCTGGCGTCGCGTACCTTGGACAGTTGCAGCACTTCGCCTTCGGCGATCACGCGGGTGGCTTGGGAAATGATGCGCATGACCGGCATGGAGCCCAGTTCGACCATCATTTCGAAGGAGCGCGCATAGAGGAAATCGCCCACCAGCACGCTCGGCGCGTTGCCCCACTGTGCATTGGCGGTGGCGCGGCCGCGGCGCAGGCCGGAGGCGTCGACCACGTCGTCGTGCAGCAGGGTGGAGGTGTGCAGAAATTCGATGGTGGCGGCCAGCAGCTTCAGGTCATCGCCCGAATAGCCCAGGGCTTTGCCCGAGAGGAGCACCAGCAGCGGGCGAAGACGCTTGCCGCCGGCGGAGATGATGTAGTCGCCGATCTTTTCCACCAGGGGAACGCGGGAAGTGAGTTGGCGACGGATGATACCGTCGACGGCGGTGAAGTCGTCCGCCACCACGCGATAGAAAGCCTGGGGTTGCATTAAAGACAGCGCTCCTCGTAGATTGCGCGGCATGCTAGGTGCCGCGGGGAAGACCTGTCAAGGCGAGGCCCCATGGGGCTTGATCCGCGCCGAGTGTTTGCGTAGAATCGCGGCCCCGAACTTCCCTGGCATATCCTGCCTTACGCAATTGCACGGGCGTCCTTTCCGGCCCCATGCAGCCATGCCGACCGATTCCTCTTTCTATAAAGCGTCGGGTGAGCAGGTCTAACGGAGACATCCAGATGTACGCAGTAATTGTTACTGGTGGCAAGCAATACAAAGTCACCGAAGGCGAATTCCTCAAGGTCGAGAAACTCGACGTTGCCACCGGCGAAGCGATCAACCTGGATCGTATCCTGCTGGTTGCCAATGGCGATGACGTCAAGATCGGCCTGCCGGTGGTAGAAGGCGCGAAAGTGACTGCAGAAGTGGTTTCCCACGGTCGTCACGATAAAATCCGCATCATCAAGTTCCGCCGCCGCAAGCACCACATGAAGCGTCAGGGCCACCGCCAGTGGTTCACTGAAATCAAAATCACCGGCATCCAGGCCTAATTCCTCTTCAGGAGAATTGACTCATGGCACACAAAAAAGCTGGCGGTAGTACCCGCAACGGCCGCGACTCAGAAAGCAAACGTCTTGGCGTGAAGCTGTTCGGTAGCCAGGCTGTTAAAGCAGGCAACATCATCGTGCGTCAGCGCGGCACCCAGTTCCACGCTGGCTACGGCGTTGGCATGGGCAAGGATCACACCCTGTTCGCTAAAGTCGACGGCGTGATCAAGTTCGAAGTGAAAGGCGCCTTTGGCCGTCGCTATGTAAGCGTCGTCGCTGCCTAAGCGAGCTCTCACTGAAAAAGCCCTGTCTCGCGACGGGGCTTTTTTGTTTCTGGCGTTTCCAGGCGAGGTGCTGTCGGTTCGGGTGTTTGCGCGGACTTGGCTGTATCCTATGCTCCTTTTCTTATTTTCAACCCGCCGCTAGGCGGGAGGCGTTCGCAATGAAATTCGTCGACGAAGTATCCATCCACGTGAAAGCCGGTGACGGCGGCAACGGCCTCATGAGCTTCCGCCGCGAGAAGTTCATCGAGAAAGGCGGTCCCAACGGCGGTGACGGTGGCGACGGCGGCTCGGTGTATCTCGAGGCCGACGAGAACCTGAACACCCTGGTGGACTACCGCTACACCCGTCGTTTCGACGCCCAGCGTGGCGAGAACGGCGGCAGCAAGGACTGCACGGGCGCCAAGGGTGACGATCTCGTCCTCCCCGTACCGGTCGGTACCACCATCATTGATGCCAATACCCAGGAAATCATCGGCGACCTGACCACTGCCGGTCAGCGCATCATGGTTGCGCAGGGCGGTTGGCACGGACTGGGTAACACCCGTTTCAAGTCCAGCACCAACCGTGCGCCGCGCCAGACCACTCCGGGCAAGCCCGGTGATGCGCGCGATCTCAAGCTGGAGCTGAAGGTGCTGGCGGACGTCGGTCTGCTCGGTCTGCCGAATGCTGGCAAGAGCACCTTCATTCGTGCGGTGTCTGCCGCCAAGCCGAAGGTTGCCGATTATCCCTTCACCACCCTGGTGCCGAACCTGGGCGTGGTCAGTGTTGGTCGCTTCAAGAGCTTCGTGGTCGCCGATATTCCTGGTCTGATCGAGGGTGCTGCCGAAGGCGCCGGCCTGGGTATCCGCTTCCTCAAGCACCTGGCGCGTACCCGCCTGCTGCTGCACATCGTCGACATGGCGCCGCTGGATGAAAGTGACCCGGCCGATGCCGCGGAAACCATCGTCCACGAGCTGGAGAAATTCAGTCCGGCGCTGACCGAGCGAGACCGCTGGCTGGTGCTGAACAAGATGGACCAGATCCTCGAGCCCGAAGAGCAGGAGCGTCGCAAGCAGGCTGTGGTCGAGCGCCTGGGCTGGGAAGGTCCGGTCTACGTGATCTCTGCGCTGGAGCGCGAAGGCACTGAGAAGCTGAGCCAGGACATCATGAAGTACCTCGACGAGCGCACCCTGCGCATCGAGGAGGAGCCGGCCTTCGGCGAAGCTCTGGCGGTGCTGGATCAGCGCATCGAGGACGAGGCCCGCGCCCGTCTGCAGGCCTTGGACGACGCCCGTGCACTGCGTCGCTCCGGTCTGAAGAATGTCGACGATGTGGATGACGATGATTTCGAGGATGACGAAGACGACGGCGATGGGCCGGAAATCTTCTACGTGCCTTGATCGGAGCGGCGCCCGCCGGTCCGGATGAAACGTGTGAAGCCTGACTTCTAAGGTTGAGGGTATGCGTGAGAAGGTCACTGGCGCCAAGCGCTGGGTAGTCAAGATTGGCAGTGCGCTGCTGACCGCCGATGGTCGCGGTCTGGATCGCGACGCCATGGCGGTATGGGTCGAGCAGATGGTCGCGCTGCATTGCGCGGGTGTCGAGCTGGTGCTGGTGTCTTCGGGCGCCGTCGCGGCGGGTATGAGTCGCCTGGGTTGGGTTTCCCGACCTAGTGACATGCACGAGCTGCAGGCTGCCGCCGCGGTGGGGCAGATGGGCCTGGTGCAGGCCTGGGAGTCCAGCTTCGGTGTGCATGGCCTGCAGACCGCGCAGGTGTTGCTGACCCATGACGACCTGTCGGACCGCAAACGCTACCTGAACGGGCGCAATACCCTGCGCACGCTGGTCGATCTCGGCGTGATCCCGGTGATCAACGAGAACGACACCGTTGTCACCGATGAGATCCGCTTCGGTGACAACGATACGTTGGCGGCGCTGGTGGCCAACCTGGTCGAAGCTGACCTGCTGGTGATCCTCACTGATCGTGATGGCATGTTCGACGCCGACCCGCGCAACAATCCCGATGCCGAGCTGATCTTCGAGGCTCGCGCCGATGATCCTGCTCTGGATGCGGTGGCGGGTGGTACCGGTGGTGCGCTGGGTCGCGGCGGTATGCAGACCAAGCTGCGCGCGGCACGTCTCGCTGCCCGCTCCGGTGCGCACACTGTCATCGTTGGTGGTCGTATCGAGCGCGTGCTCGATCGCCTGCGTGTCGGCGAGCGTCTCGGCACGCTGTTGACCCCCGAGCAGAGCCGCAAGGCGGCGCGCAAGCAGTGGCTGGCCGGCCACCTGCAGATGCGCGGCACGCTGGTGCTGGATGATGGTGCGGTGAAGGCTGTCGCTCAGGATCACAAGAGTCTGCTGCCGGTCGGTGTGAAGGCCGTGCAGGGCAGCTTCCGGCGCGGAGAGATGATCGTTTGCGTGGATCAACAGGGGCGTGAAATTGCCCGTGGGCTGGCCAATTACAGTGCCCTCGAAGCGCAGAAGATCATCGGTCAGCCGACCGATGCCATCGAAAGCCTGTTGGGCTATGTCGATGGGCCGGAATTGGTGCATCGCGACAATCTGGTTCTGGTCTGAGGAGCGTCCGTATGCGCAAGGGAATGATCGCTGCACTGCTGCTGTTGCCGGCGCTGGCGCGGGCCGATGTGGTTGGCGAAGTGTCCACCGTGTTCAAGTGGGTCGGGCCGAACGACAAGATCGTCGTCGAGGCTTTCGATGATCCGAAGGTGCAAGGCGTCAGTTGCTACCTGTCCCGGGCCAAGACGGGCGGCGTGAAAGGCGGGCTGGGGCTGGCGGAGGATCGCGCCGAGGCATCGATCTCCTGTCGTCAGGTCGGGCCGATCCGCTTTGCCGGCGAGCTGAAGGATGGCGAGGTGGTGTTCCAGCAGCGCACTTCGCTGGTATTCAAGACCATGCAGGTGGTGCGCTTCTTCGACAAGAAGCGCAATGCGCTGGTTTATCTGGTCTATAGCGACCGGGTGATCGAAGGCAGTCCGCAGAATGCGGTGACGGCGATTCCGATCATGCCGTGGCCTGAGAAGTAAGAAAAAGGGCGGATTGACCGCCCTTTCTTTTTGCCTGCAGAAAATCGCCCTGTGGATAAGTGTCAGGCAGGCAAATCGCAGGCAATAAAAAACCGGCCCTGGGGCCGGTTTTTCAAGAACGGAACGCTTACGCGGTGGCCAGGGCCTTCACGTGGGCGTTCAGGCGGCTCTTGTGGCGAGCGGCCTTGTTCTTGTGGATGATGCCTTTGTCGGCCATACGGTCGATGACCGGTACGGCAGCAACCAGAGCGGCTTGGGCCTTCGGCAGGTCCTTGGCGTCGACTGCTTTGACTACGTTCTTGATGTAGGTACGAACCATGGAACGCAGGCTGGCGTTGTGGCTGCGACGCTTCTCAGCCTGTTTGGCGCGTTTTTTGGCGGAAGGTGTGTTGGCCACCGTCGAGCTCCTCGAAAAAAACTTGGGATGTTGCGAATAAATTAAGGCCGCGAATAATGCCGTTGCATCAAGGCCTTGTCAAGGGTATGAGCTGCCTCCGACGAGCGGTGCGACAGGCGCACGCTCTCCGGCGGATGGGGTGATTTATTCGCCCCGCAGCCCTACACTGCTGCGCTTCGCCTGGCAGTCGAGCAAACGCTCTAGGCCAGTGCCGTGCCCGGCAGGGGCGGCCATTCTACCAGTTCTGGACGCTATGAACCTACTCAAGTCGCTGGCCGCGGTCAGCTCGATGACCATGATCTCGCGGGTGCTCGGCTTCGTGCGCGACACCATAGTCGCCCGCATGTTTGGCGCCGGCATGGCGACTGACGCTTTCTTCGTCGCCTTCAAGCTGCCCAACCTGCTGCGCCGGATCTTCGCCGAGGGAGCGTTCTCCCAGGCTTTCGTGCCGATCCTGGCGGAGTACAAAACCCAGCAGGGCGAGGAGGCGACGCGCACCTTCATCGCCTATGTGTCCGGCTTGCTGACACTGATCCTGGCGGTCGTCACGGCGTTGGGTATCCTTGCCGCTCCCTGGGTGATCTGGGTGACGGCGCCCGGTTTCGTCGACTCACCGGAGAAGTTCGAGCTCACCAGTTCCCTGCTGCGGGTGACCTTTCCTTATATCCTGCTGATCTCGCTGGCGTCCCTGGCGGGCGCGATCCTCAATACCTGGAACCGCTTCTCGGTGCCGGCTTTCGTGCCGACCCTGCTGAACGTCAGCATGATCCTGTTCGCGCTGTTCCTGACGCCGTACTTCGATCCGCCGATCATGGCGCTGGGTTGGGCGGTGCTGGCCGGTGGCTTGGCGCAACTGCTCTATCAACTGCCGCACCTGAAGAAGATCGGCATGCTGGTGCTGCCGCGCCTCAATCTGCGTGATTCCGGCGTGTGGCGCGTGATGAAGCAGATGGGGCCGGCGATCCTTGGCGTCTCGGTCAGCCAGATTTCGCTGATCATCAACACTATCTTCGCCTCCTTCCTGGTCGCAGGTTCGGTGTCGTGGATGTATTACGCCGACCGACTGATGGAACTGCCCTCCGGCGTTCTCGGCGTGGCGCTGGGTACCATCCTGCTGCCGTCGCTGGCCAAGACCTACGCCAGCGATGACCGTCACGAGTACTCGCGCCTGATGGATTGGGGGCTGCGCCTGTGCTTCCTGCTGGTTTTGCCTTGTTCCCTGGCCCTGGCGGTGATCGCCGAGCCGCTGACTGTCGCGCTGTTCCAGTACGGCAAATTCAGTGCCCACGACGCCCTGATGACCCAGCGCGCGCTGATCGCCTACGCGGTTGGCCTGCTCGGCATCATCCTGGTGAAGGTGCTGGCTCCGGGCTTCTACGCGCGGCAGAACATCAAGACGCCGGTGAAGATCGCGCTGTTCACCCTGGTTTCCACCCAGTTGATGAACCTGGTGTTCATTGGTCCGCTCAAGCATGCGGGCCTGGCCCTGGCGATCAGCCTCGCGGCCTGCCTGAACGCGGCCCTGCTGTTCTGGCAACTGCGCAAGCAGCAGCTGTTCGAGCCGCAGGCCGGCTGGGGCAGGTTCATTGCCAAATTAGTCGTAGCTGTACTGGTGATGTGCGCCGTGCTGATCGGCATGATGCACTTCATGCCGGCGTGGGATCAGGGCGGCATGCCGATTCGCCTGGTGCGCCTGGGCGCGCTGGTGGTGGCCGGTGTGGTCGCCTATTTCGGTATGCTGGCGCTCCTGGGCTTCCGCCTGCGGGACTTTTCCCGCCGGGCGGTGCTGTAGCCTTCGCCGGGTAAAGCATTGCATCCGTTTGCGGCGACGGCATTTTGCCTGTCGCGCCGCGGCGGGTGCGGGTATAATCGACCACTTTCTGAGCAATACGCGCGCTATGCAGCTGCTTCGAGGCCTTCACAACCTGCGGCCCCTGTCCGGGGGCTGTGTCGCCACCATCGGTAACTTCGACGGCGTCCATCTTGGCCACCAGGCGATCCTGGGGCGTCTGCGCGAGCGTTCGCTGGAGCTGGGCGTGCCCAGCTGCGTGGTGATCTTCGAGCCGCAGCCGCGCGAGTATTTCGCGCCTGATGCCGCACCGGTGCGCCTGACCCGTCTGCGCGAGAAGCTCGAACTGCTGCGCCAGTACGGCGTTGACTTCGTCCTCTGCCTGACCTTCAACCGCCGTCTGCGCGAGCTGTCGGCCGCCGAGTTCGTCCGCCAGGTGCTGGTGGAAGGCCTGCGGGTCCGCCATCTGGAAGTGGGCGACGATTTCCGCTTCGGCTGCGATCGTTCCGGCGACTTCGCTTTCCTGGTCAATGCCAGTGCGCAGCAGGGCTTCACCGTCGAAGCCGCGACCACCGTGGAAGTCGACGGCATGCGCGTGAGCAGCTCGCGTATCCGCAAGGACTTGGCCGACGGCGACCTGCACATGGTCGAGCGCCTGCTGGGTCGCCCGTATCGCTTGAGCGGCCGCGTGCTGCACGGGCAGAAGCTGGGGCGCACGCTGGGTTCACCCACCGCGAACATCCAGCTCAAGCGCCGCAAGGCACCGCTCAATGGCGTTTATCTGGTCAGCACCATGGTGGCTGGGCAGCGCCAGAGTGGAGTGGCCAACATCGGCACCCGACCGTCTGTGAATGGCGACGGCCGGCCCCACCTGGAAGTACATCTGCTGGATTTCGCCGGCGATCTGTACGGCCAGCACCTGGATATCACGTTCCACCAGAAGCTGCGCGATGAGCAGCGTTTTGCCTCGCTCGAGGCACTCAAGGCGGCCATCCTCGCCGACATCGCCGCCGCCCGGGCCTACTGGCTGGGCCAACCGCTTGATTGAAGATCCTGAACAGGCCCTGAGATGACCGATTACAAAGCCACTCTGAACCTTCCCGAAACCGACTTCCCGATGAAAGCCGGCCTGCCGCAGCGCGAGCCGCAAACCCTGAAGCTCTGGAACGACATTGGCCTGTACCAGAAGCTGCGGAAGATTGGCGAAGGTCGCCCGAAATTCATCCTGCACGATGGCCCGCCCTACGCCAACGGCAGCATCCATATCGGTCACGCGGTCAACAAGATCCTCAAGGACATCATCGTCCGCTCCAAGACCCTGGCCGGCTACGACGCCCCCTACGTGCCGGGCTGGGACTGCCACGGCCTGCCGATCGAGCACAAGGTCGAGACCACCCACGGCAAGAACCTGCCGGCGGACAAGACCCGCGAACTGTGCCGCGAATACGCCGCCGAGCAGATCGAAGGGCAGAAGGCCGACTTCATTCGCCTGGGTGTGCTGGGTGATTGGGACAACCCCTACAAGACCATGAACTTCTCCAACGAGGCCGGCGAAATCCGCGCGCTCGCCGAGATGGTCAAGCAGGGCTTCGTGTTCAAGGGCCTGAAGCCGGTGAACTGGTGCTTCGACTGCGGCTCGGCCCTGGCTGAAGCCGAGGTTGAATACGCCGACAAGAAGTCCGACGCCATCGACGTCGCCTTCGCGGTGGAAGACGAAGGCAAACTGGCCGCCGCCTTCGGTCTGGCCAACCTGCCCAAGCCGGCTGCCATCGTCATCTGGACCACCACTCCCTGGACCATCCCGGCCAACCAGGCGCTGAACGTCCACCCCGAATTCACCTACGCGCTGGTCGATACCGGCGAGCGCCTGCTGGTGCTGGCCGAGGAACTGGTCGAGTCCTGCCTGCAACGCTACGGCCTGGAAGGCAAGGTCATCGCTACCGCACAAGGCGAAGCGCTGGACCTGATCCGCTTCCGTCATCCGTTCTACGAGCGCTTCTCGCCGGTCTACCTGGCCGAGTACGTCGAACTGGGCGCCGGCACCGGCGTGGTTCACTCCGCCCCGGCCTACGGCGAGGACGACTTCCGTACCTGCAAGCAGTACGGCATGGTCAACGACGACATTCTCAGCCCGGTGCAGAGCAACGGCGTGTACGTGGCCGATCTGCCGTTCTTCGGCGGCCAGTTCATCTGGAAGGCCAACCCGAATATCGTCGCCAAGCTCGACGAAGTCGGCGCTCTGCTCAAGCACGCGGCCATCAACCACAGCTACATGCACTGCTGGCGCCACAAGACCCCGCTGATCTACCGCGCCACTGCGCAGTGGTTCGTTGGCATGGACAAGCAGCCGCAGACCGGCGCCACCCTGCGCGAGCGCGCGCTGGAAGCCATCACCGAAACCGAATTCGTGCCCAACTGGGGCCAGGCGCGCCTGCACGGCATGATCGCCGGCCGTCCGGACTGGTGCATCTCGCGTCAGCGCAACTGGGGCGTACCGATTCCGTTCTTCCTGCACAAGGCCACCGGCGAGCTGCACCCGCGCACCGTCGAGCTGATGGAAGAAGTTGCACTGCGCGTCGAGAAAGAAGGCATCGAAGCCTGGTTCAAGCTCGACGCCGCTGAACTGCTGGGCGATGAAGCCGCGCAGTACGACAAGATCAACGACACCCTGGACGTCTGGTTCGACTCCGGCACTACCCACTGGCACGTGCTGCGCGGCTCCCACGCCGAGCTGGGCCACGCCAGCGGCCCGGCCGCCGACCTCTACCTGGAAGGCTCTGACCAGCACCGCGGCTGGTTCCATTCCTCGCTGCTGACAGGCTGCGCCATCGACGGCCACGCGCCGTACCGCCAGTTGCTGACCCACGGTTTCACCGTGGATGAGTCCGGCCGTAAGATGTCCAAGTCCCTGGGTAACACCGTGGTGCCGCAGACCGTGATCGACAGCATGGGCGCCGACATCCTGCGCCTGTGGGTCGCGTCCACCGATTATTCCGGCGAGATCGCTGTTTCGCAGACCATCCTGCAGCGCAGCGCCGACGCCTACCGTCGTATCCGCAATACCACACGCTTCCTGCTGTCCAACCTGTCCGGCTTCGACCCGGTCAAGGACCTGCTGCCCAACGACCAACTGCTGGCGCTGGACCGCTGGGCTATCGACCGCGCTCTGCAGCTGCAGCGCGAGCTGGAAGAGGCCTACCGCGATTACCGCTTCTGGAACGTCTACTCCAAGGTGCACAACTTCTGCGTGCAGGAGCTGGGCGGCTTCTACCTGGACATCATCAAGGACCGCCAGTACACCACCCAGGCGAACAGCGTTGCCCGCCGTTCCTGCCAGACCGCGCTGTTCCACATCGCCGAGGCCCTGGTGCGCTGGATCGCACCGATCATGGCCTTCACCGCTGAGGAAATCTGGAGCTTCATGCCCGGCGAGCGTGCCGAGTCGGTGATGCTGACCACCTGGTACGACGGCCTTTCGGAACTGCCGGCCGACGCCGAGCTGGATCGCGCCTACTGGGACGAAGTCATGGCTGCCAAGGCCGCGGTGAACAAGGAGCTGGAAAACCTGCGCAGCGCCAAGACCATCGGCGGCAACCTGCAGGCCGAGATCACCCTCTACGCCGAAGACTCCCTGGCCAAGCGCCTGGAGAAGCTGGGCAACGAGCTGCGCTTCGTGCTGATCACCTCCGCCGCCACCGTCGCGCCGCTGTCCGCCGCCCCGGCCGATGCGGTAGCCAGCGAACTGCCGGGCCTGAAGCTGCAGGTCGTGAAGTCCTCCCACGCCAAGTGCGGCCGTTGCTGGCACTTCCGCGCGGACGTCGGCAGCAATGCCGCGCACCCGGAACTGTGCGGCCGCTGTGTCGAGAACATCGAAGGCGCGGGCGAGGTGCGTCACTATGCCTAACGCCGATCGTTTCGGCCGCCTGCCCTGGCTGTGGATCACCGTGCTGGTGTTCGTCCTGGACCAGGTCACCAAGGCCTTCTTCCAGGCCGAACTGACCATGTACCAGCAGATCGTGGTCATCCCGGACCTGTTCAGCTGGACTCTGGCTTACAACACCGGCGCCGCGTTCAGCTTCCTGGCCGACAGCTCCGGCTGGCAGCGTTGGCTGTTCGCCCTGATCGCTATCGTGGTCAGCATCGTGCTGGTGGTCTGGCTCAAGCGCCTCAAGCGCGGCGAAACCTGGCTGGCCATCGCCCTGGCCCTGGTCCTGGGCGGCGCGCTCGGCAACCTGTACGACCGCATGGTCCTGGGCCACGTGGTGGACTTCATCCTCGTGCACTGGCAGGACCGCTGGCGCTTCCCGGCCTTCAACCTGGCCGACAGCGCCATCACCGTCGGCGCCATCATGCTGGCGCTGGACATGTTCAAATCGAAGAATTCCGGAGAGACCGCCAATGGTTGATGTCCGTATTGGTGGCGATTCCCAGGTCACCCTGCATTTCGCCCTGAAACTCGAAGACGGCAACGTCGTCGACAGCACCTTCGACAAGCAGCCGGCCACCTTCAAGGTCGGTGACGGCAACCTGCTGCCGGGCTTCGAGCAGGCGCTGTTCGGCCTCAAGGCCGGCGACAAGCGCACGCTGACCATCGAACCGGAAGCGGGCTTCGGCCAGCCGAACCCGGCCAATGTGCAGGTGATGCCGCGCGACCAGTTCCAGGACATGGAGCTGGCCGAGGGCCTGCTGGTGATCTTCAACGATGCGGCGAAGACCGAGCTGCCGGGCATCGTCAAGGAATTCGACGAGCAGCACGTCACCATCGACTTCAATCATCCGCTGGCCGGCAAAACACTGGCCTTCGAAGTCGATATCATCGATGTACAGCCAGCCTGAATGAGCGGGCGGCCCGCACGCAGCGAGGCCGCTTCGCACCAGGCGAAGTATTCCTACCGGCCCCTCGTGGGCCGGCTTGCGTAGCACCCGAGGCCACCATGCAAATCAAACTCGCCAATCCCCGCGGCTTCTGCGCCGGCGTCGACCGGGCGATCGAGATCGTCAACCGCGCCCTCGACGTCTTCGGCCCGCCGATCTACGTGCGCCATGAAGTGGTGCACAACAAGTTCGTGGTGGAGAACCTGCGCAACCGTGGCGCCGTGTTCGTCGAAGAGCTCGACCAGGTACCGGACGACACCATCGTCATCTTCAGTGCTCACGGCGTTTCCCAAGCTGTGCGCAAGGAGGCCGAGAATCGCGGCCTGAAAGTCTTCGACGCCACCTGCCCGCTGGTGACCAAGGTGCATATGGAAGTCGTGCGCTACAGCCGCGACGGCCACGAGTGCATCCTGATCGGCCACGAAGGCCACCCGGAAGTCGAAGGCACCATGGGTCAGTACGATGACTCCAACGGCGGCGCCATCTACCTGGTGGAAGACGAGGCGGATGTTGCCGCGCTGGAAGTGCGTAATCCCGAGGCCCTGCACTTCGTCACCCAGACCACCTTGTCGATGGATGACACCTCCAAGGTGATCGACGCCCTGCGCGCGAAATTCCCGCACATCCAGGGCCCCCGCAAGAACGACATCTGCTACGCCACCCAGAACCGCCAGGACGCGGTGAAGGAACTGGCCGACCAGTGTGATCTGGTGCTGGTAGTCGGTAGCCCGAACAGCTCCAACTCCAACCGCCTGCGCGAACTGGCGGAGCGCATGGGCACCCCGGGCTACCTGATCGACGGCGCCGAGGACATGCAGAAGGAATGGTTCGATGGCGTGCAGCGCATCGGCATCACTGCCGGCGCTTCGGCTCCGGAAGTGCTGGTGCGCGGCGTGATTCAGCAATTGCGCGATTGGGGGGCGGAAGCCGAGGTGGAGTTGGATGGGCGGGAGGAGAACATTACCTTCTCGATGCCCAAGGAGTTGCGGGTGAAGGCCCTTTAAGTCAGCGCTGCTATAGAAAAAAAGCCCGATCAGATGATCGGGCTTTTTGTTGTCACTTCCAGCAAGTTGCCACAGTAGCAGCCACCGTTCCTCCTGCTGCTCCACGGACACCAGCCTGATCCAACGTCAGACTGCCACACGTGGTGTCCTGCGTCTGAGACCCAACGGGCTGTGCGGTCAGGGTGTACTGACTGGTATTGGGGCGGTTGATCGCCAGCTGGTACAGATTGTTTCTCGATGTCGCCGAGCCCATGCCAAGTTGTGCCGTGGTGGTCGCGTATTGATTATTCTGGGAGAAATACCGCTCTTGGCGGGCGGCAGCGTCATTGAGCAGAGTGATGCCTTCCGTTCGGTTCGCGCGAATCGTGTAGCTTTGGTAGCTCGGGTAGGCAATGCCCGCCAGAATCGCAATGATCACGACGGTGATCATCAACTCGATGAGAGTAAAGCCTTTACTGTTGTTCATTGGGCGTCGCCGAGTTCGTCGTGTTTTGGATAGGCGGTTGATAGAGCATGCCAATACTGGTGATCGTTGGATAGGGTGCTCCCGACTGGGCCAGGAAGCTGATGACCGAGCCTTCACGAATCTGATAGATCGCGGGCATCGAGCCGACCTGAACTCGATTGGGGAGAAGGTAATCGACCTCGTTCACCCGAATCCGGGATTCCTTGAGGTCGATCAGTGTGACCGGCCCATTGCTCTCGATGACATCTGCCCCGGCGCCGCCAGCCGCGCTGCTGAGCAGCGCGGCCAGGGCAAGGGTAATCACTGTTCTGGTCATTCTTCACCTACCCGGCGCCAGTTCTGCCGCCCTTTGGCCTGTTGTCCGTAATCCAGGCGAACCCGGGAAATGCCGAGTTCAGTGTTGAAGTACGCGTCGTTGCCAATCACCGCCGGAGAACCGAATCCAGGGATCCGGACGCCCGAGACGACACCATTGTTGTAGCGGTCATTCGCACTGACGTAGTTGTTACCGCTCAGATCGAGCACGTCAAAGGTGGTCGCGCCGCCGGTGTATGCATCCAGCGCCAGGAACCAGCGATCAATGCCGGCCTGGCAAGGGTCGTTGCTGGGGACGATAGTGGTGGCAAGAAGGACGCTTGCCCGACTGGTGGGGTCAGTCACGACCATTTCACCCTGTTTCGTACTGCCGTTCGCAAGGTCCAGATACCAGCCGTATTTGCTCACTCCCTGGGTAGGATCCCCGTTCACATACCATTGGACGGCATTCCGGCTGACCTGGCGGATATCCTTCGTACTCGTGGTCGTAGTGCCAGAAGAACTGGTGTCGGTAAACGAAGCGTTGTTGACCGCGGCGTTGAAAGTCTGGGCAACCAGGTTGCTGCGGGTGACGTTCGGAGTGGACGTCACGTTGCCACCGCTGGTTTGCAGGTCCCAAATGCCATACATCGTCATGGCCTGGCTGGTATTCGCAGCCGCGTCACTGTCTTCGATGTACTTGCCGGTGCCGAAGGAGACAATGTAGCCAGTTCCAGTTGGATGGCGAATCAGTGTCGGGGCGGTGGTAATCGGTTGCGGCGAGCCATTGTTGGCGGTAAACAGCGGCGAGCCACCAAATGCGGCACGGAACGAGTTCGTTGACACGGCTACCGTGGCGTCCGCTGTGATGCTGGTGTCAAACAGGTCGAAGCGCCACATGTTGCCGCGCAGATCTCCCGCATAGACGTAGTCGGTGATCAGGTCGCCGTTGATGTCAACTGCACGGGGCGATGACAGCCCGTTGTCGGTGGTCACGCTGGTGCCCACGGTCATCTTCTTGATGACGGCTCCCGTCTGGGCGTTGAAGAGGAACATCGCCGCCCGGCCAACTCCAGCAGTACCGCCAGTGCTGGCGTACCCATTGCTCATGATCACGCCCCATTGCCCACTGTGAAGGCGGGTAATGATCGGGCGGCCGAATGTATAACCCATATCGGCGTCGTCGGTAGAGCTGTATTCCCACAGCAGCTGGATATTGGCCGGGTCGGTGATGTCCAGAGCGAAAAGGCTTCGACCACCAGCCCGCAGCGTGCCGACCAGGATGGTGTGCCAGGCGTTGTTGTAGAACACATCGCCGACAACTGGGGTTCCATCCACGTAGAACTGGTGGGCGGTACCGCTGTAGCTCTTGTCGGTCAGCTTGTTGAGGTTGGGGATGACCGCGGTGGGGACATAGGCGAAGACTTCCTGACCATTGTCGTCGAATGCGTGCAGCATGCCATCGTTGGCACCCACATAAACGCGCTTGGCACGGTTGGCCTGAGCTGTCTTGTAGGCAGCATAGGACTGTCCTGCCGGCGCAGCGCTAGTCGAGCTGCCGGTGGGCAGGCCGAACTGCGCCTGGTCCATCAGAGAAGGGAGGCGGTCAGGTGCGGCGACGACTGCAGGGCTGGAATAGATGATGTCGCCGAGCAGGTAGTTGCGAGTGCGGAATTGCGAGTCAGTGGCGCCTCGCAGATAAGCGACGCGAGCGCTGCCCAGGTTGTCCGTGGTTCCCTTGATATTCTTGTTCAGCGCGGCCTGGTTGGCCGTGGAAAGGTTGGCCAGCTGGAAGTCGACCAAGGTGCCTGCCTTATTGACCTTGATCGTGCGAGGCGAGGCGGTAAGGTTCCGAGTTTGCAGGAGGTCACGGGCGTTCCAGCGAAGCGTCGCGTTGCCGCTGCTGTCCAGATCGTAGCGGATCAACTCGCCGCTCCAGTCGGTACTGGAAAAGCGCGCATAGTAGGCTTCGTTGCCGGCCGTAGTGACCGCCGACTCCAGCGATACCGCGGAGGCTGAGGTGTTACGGTCAGAGATCCGGCTCAGGATGGAACGGAAGGCATCGACGATCTCGTTGGGCGAGTCCACGCTGAAGAACTCTCCGCGGGAGTTGATCGCCGCGTGCCACAAATCGTAGACATGATAGGGCTCGTTGTTCGAGTTCTCGTTGATGGTCGGCCAACTGCTGGTGCCTGCTACCAGTTTCGAGTAGTCGCCCGAGTAAGTGTCTCCTCCCCATGCTGGGTCGACTATCTGCCGTGTAAGACCCAATCCCAATGTGAAGTTGACCATGTGCTGCCAGGTCGCAGGATCGTTGCGGGGATCCCAATAGGCATTGGTCCCCTGATACGGCATGTAGGCTTTGAGATTATTTGCAAGGCCAGTGCGTGCATCGGTGGCCCAGTACTTGAACGCGAGATCGGCCAGAGTGCTGGATGAGCTGTCCTTGAACGGAGTCGCCGACGAATAGGTATTGCCGTCGGGAAGCGCGGTGGTAGTGCTGTCGAGGTTTCCGACGCTGAAACTGTCGTTGTTCCAGAGGCCGTCAGTCATCAGCAAGTGATAGCTTGGGCGGCAGGTGTACTCGGTCCCTATGCTGCTCCCAGGGTACTGCGTGTAAGCGCCTTTTACGCCAAGCGAGGTATTGGCGATGTATTTGCCTGCGCGATCCAGTGCTGAACGGAGGGGCGTGCCACCACTGGTGGGGGTGTCGGCCAGCCAGGCGAAGAAGGCCGCGCGGCTTTTGCCGGTGAAGTCGTTGAGGGTGTTGTCGTAGGTAGTGCCCGAAACCCCTTTGCAGGAGCCGCTGGTGTTACCAATGCTGGTACAGGTGTTGAGCATCTGCCAAGTGACCCGCAGGTTCTCCGGCAGGCTATAGAACGCCAGGTTGGCGGCAGAGGCGGTTGCCAGGAAGCGGGTGCGATAGAAGGAATACCAGTTCGCGAAATTCTGCTGCTCGGCGGTACCAACGCTCACGACCTTGTAGCAGTCATCATCGTCGATGGTCTTGTTGCAGTTCGCCAGAGTCGTGTCATACAGCGCGTAATAGGCCCCGCGCCCGGTCTGATAGGGAGAAGTCGGATGCGAGGCGACTGTCTGCGAAGTGGCACCTGAGGTGTACTGCAGCGTGGGGCGATAGGCGCTGGACAGGTTCATTGTGCCTTGAGTGGTTTTGTAACCATTGAGGTAGGCACTGGTGTAGCTGGTGGCGTAGTCGCTGATGTCCAGCAGGCCCGTGGTGGCGTTGTAGGTCACCTTCTTGGGCAGCGTGTAGGTAACCGCGGGGTTGTAGTACATCGGGTTGAAGGTTGCGGAGAAATACCGCTTGGCAGATGCGCTGTTGCCGGTGGAGGCCTGGCCACTGATTGAGTCCGGGGTATACGCATACGCCATGCTGCCCGAGTCATCGAGAGTCACCATGACGTTGGGCGACACGCCCTCGGTGAGGAACAGTGGCTGATTGCTGATGTTGACTGCGCTGGCGGGCTGAGCGGCCAGCAACATGGCGGTAGTCAACAGAGCGCTGGGAACTGCGGTGTTCCAGCTTCCATACAATTTCATCGATATCTCCCGGGCTCAGTAGCGCTGAACCGTCACGGTCTGCAGGGTCACCATCACTCTGTCGCTGGTGCCTTGTGATGCAGCGTTGACCTGGTAGTAGTAGGGACCTACGCCTTTGCTGCGCAGGTCCGGATCGGTGACTTCCACCATTCCGCGTGAGTTAGCTGGGTCGAAGCCTATGAATGCCGTGTTCCAGCGCGGTGTGCTGGTGAGCAGGCTTTGAGTCGAATCCCCTGCCGGGCCGGTATAACTGCGGCTGTTGCTGGAGTTGGTCCACCAGCTCCAGGTCGTGGGATTCAACGCCGCGTCCGAGGCATAGGCATTCGTCAGCACGCATAAGGTATTGCTGCCACAGTTGCCAGCAGGAATAGGTACGCCAAAGTTACTGGCCAAGCGGGCTTCCCCCTCGCGTAACGCCGACTCCGCGCCATTAAGTGCACCTTGGCGGTCTCGCATGTTCGAAGTGATCCGTTCCTCCAGGGTGACTTCACGCACATTGGCGATAGTCAGCAGGGTGACAATCAGCAGCATGATCATGCAGACCAGCAGCGTTGCGCCTTTTTGTCTTGCAGCGAGTGTGTGGTTCATTGGGAAATGTTCCGCAGCGTAGTGGTGCCGGCTATCGACCGGTAGACGCGGGAATCGGCCGCCGTGGTGGAGGCCGTACTCGACAGGGGGAAGAAGTAATTATTCTGACCGATCGCGATGTTGTTGGCGGTGCTGGCGAAGAGAAGCGAGTAGCGCACGGCGACGATACTGGCGCCTGCATCAGGAGCTGTTACGAAGTTCTGAGCGCGGCGGGTGGAACTCAGGTCTACGCCGTACTGGAACTGAAGGTTCGCAAGACCCGACAGCAGCTGGCCGGTTGCACCCTGGGCAGCGCACTGCAGGGTGCCGGTGGTTGCGTCGTATTCCAGACGAGTGGTGACAGTCGCATTCGCTGCCACGGCCTGGCCCAGACAGTCACGGGTATTGGTCGAATAGCGCTGGTAGCGGAAGCAAACACCATTGCCACTGGTGCTGCGCTGCATGACCTGGCCAGTGGCGAAGGCGGGGCAGCCGTTCCCCGCCGAGGCTGCCGGAAACGCAATCTGGAAGTCGTCCTGGGCAAGCGCCCGGAAACCTGCTTTTGTCAGCTCCTGATTCAGCAGCAGTAATGCGAATCGTCCATTCTCCTGGTTGCCGGACTGATTCTGCTGATAGGTGTAAGCCTGCTTGTTATTCAGGAACATCGTAGTAACGCCCAGAATGAGGAAGCTGCTGATCACCAGCGCAATCATCAGTTCGATCAGGGAAATACCGGCCTGTTTGCGCATGGGCATGAAGCTATGCATGGTGAATCCTCAGGGCTCGAAGCTGATGCGGTAAAACTCGCGACGGTTGGCCGTGTCGACCCCACAGGGTTGGTTGGGCACGGTGCACGCCACATTTTCCTGGCTGTACCAGGCCAGTTGGATCTTGATGGTTGAACCGATGTTGTCGCAGGCATCCGTCGCTGGTGTGCTATCTACGCAGACGACATAGGAAGATGTGCTCAGGGCCGCATCGATGGGCAATGCATTGGACACTTGTCTTGACCAGAGCACCATCTGATCGGTCGCCATCTCGGCGGAGGAGCAGCCGCTCGCGGTTCGGCACGCTGCTACCGCACTGGTTGGGAAGGCGCTATTGGCTGCCTTGTAGTAATTGGACGTCGTGGAGATCTGGCCGCCCGCGCTGAGTACTGCGTCGCGGTTGCTGCGGATCATCTCAATCAGGTCACTGGCGAGCATGGCAGCGGTGTTGCGCTGACTGGAGCTCTGCGTGTACTGGATGTTGCGGCTTTGCATGGCGACCATCCCCAGTACCCCCACGCAGATCAACAGGAGGCTGACAAGCACCTCGATCATGCTGAATCCCTTGGCCGACTTCATCTTCGTGTATTTCACGGGCAAACCCCCGTTGTAGGAGGAAGGATTCGCCCGCTGGTCTGTACCTGCACCACGCGACAGGTCGGATTGGTGACGTCCGATGGGCAGACCGAGAAGCAGCGTAGAGCCGTTCCGTTGAGCGATCCGTTTGGTCTGAATGCCAGCGAAGCGGCGGAGGAGCTGATAGCAACGTTGGGTTGGTTGAAGCCTTCGCTGCCCTGACTGCGCAACGTCGTGGTGGTCGTGGTGACGTTCAGGGCGCCGTTCCACTGATCGGCCGCGGAAGCGGTCAGTGTGACTGGCTGACCGCGAGTCACAGCCTCCGTACGGGCGTACTGAAGCATTCCGTAGAACTCTTCGGAAAGGCTTAGAACGCGATTGTTGCGTATGAGTAAAGTGAAGTTTGGCAGGGCGACGCCTGCCAGGATGGCGACCAGAACGATCGTGACCATCAGCTCGATCAGCGTAAAGCCCGCCGATGCCTTGGGGCGCGACATAGGCGCATTCCTCGCTTTTTAGATAGCGGTAATGCTGCCCGGTCCCGTAGGAAATGTCTGTTTTGTATGGATGACCGTTCGCGATAGGGCGATGTTCGGTCATGAGCCCTGACGTTATGTGATCCCTGTCGCTGAAAGCGTGCGAAGTCGGTCAGCGAGGGCAGAGGTCTTCGGTGCTCCCAGGCTCGGTGCGAATGCGCCCGGCCTTGTTGAACACGATCCGATAACTCGTTCGTCCGTCGCCGCAGAGGGTCAGCGTGCCGGAGTGAAAGGCGCCGTTGGGCTGGATTGCGTTACCGCGCGGGGTGAAGTGAATGTAGCGGCGTGAAGTGCTGTCGGTGCGGATGCCGATGCCGTTTAGTGATCCATGAGCGGCAAGGGGCGGTTGTTGAGAATTGCGCGTGCCAAGGTTGCCGGTGTCGACGAAGACCTCCCAGCCGCTGGCCCAGTCGCCGTTGGCAGCGCTGATGCTGATCGGTTGTCCGCTGTGCACGGCCGATTCGCGGGCGAAGTCCAGGGTGTTGCGGAGTTCCTGGGTGGCGACGCTAGCTCGCTGGTCGCGCAGGAGTTCGCTCAAGGATGGGGCGGCGACGGACAGTACGATGGCGAGTATCGCGAGGGTGCACAGCAGTTCGACAAGGGTAAAGCCCCGTTCCCTGGCCATGATTCGCTTCCGGGCAGTAGAGGTGCGGGAAGTATCGGCCCCGAATCGCTGCGCGCCTGTCGACGAGTTGGATGAAGGATGTAGGAGCGGTCCGATGCCGCATCGACTTCCGTCGTGCTCCGCCAACGAACCAGGCCCGGTATAGTGTGCGGCCGGCGATGGGCCGTTGATTTTCCTGTGATGTGGGGCGTGGTATGCCGGACATGATCGTGGTGGGCGGTGGGGTAGTCGGGATGCTGACTGCCTGGACTCTGGGGCAGGCAGGTGCCGAGGTGGTGCTGCTGGAGAAGGGCGAGACCGGGCGTGAAGCGTCCTGGGCTGGCGGTGGCATCGTCTCGCCGCTTTATCCGTGGCGCTACAGCGCGGCGGTCGCCAATCTGGCCCACTGGTCGCAGGACTTCTACCCGCGGCTGGGTGATCGACTGCTCGCCGATACCGGGCTCGATCCGGAAGTACATGTCACGGGCCTCTACTGGCTGGATCTCGATGACCAGGCCGAGGCACTGGCCTGGGCCAAGGCTCATGGCCGCCCGCTTGCGGAAGTGGACATCGGCGCGGTGCATGAGGCCGTCCCGGTGCTGGGTCAGGGCTTCGAGCGTGCCGTATACATGTCCGGGGTAGCCAACGTGCGCAACCCGCGCCTGGCCAAGTCGCTGCGCGAGGCGCTGCTGCGCCTTCCGAACGTCAGCGTGCGCGAGCAGGTCGAGGTGACCGGCTTCCTGCGCGAAGGCGAGCGCGTGAACGGAGTGCGTACTGAACAGGGCGATTTCACTGCCGATGCAGTGGTGCTGGCGGCCGGTGCCTGGAGCGGTGAGTTGTTGGCAAAGCTCGGCCTGGAGCTGCCAGTCGAGCCGGTGAAGGGGCAGATGATCCTCTATCGCTGCGCCCCGGACTTCCTCTCCAGCATGGTGCTGGCCAAAGGTCGCTATGCGATTCCGCGCCGTGACGGGCACATCCTGGTGGGCAGCACGCTGGAGCATGCCGGTTTCGACAAGACTCCGACGGGCGAGGCTATGAGCAGCCTGCGCGCCTCGGCGGAAGAACTGATCCCCGCGTTGGCGGGCAGGGAGCCAGTGAGTCACTGGGCCGGATTGCGTCCGGGCTCACCGCAGGGCATTCCCTTCATTGGTGAGGTGCCTGGTCATCAAGGCCTTTGGCTGAACACCGGCCACTACCGTAACGGCCTGGTGTTGGCGCCGGCGTCCTGCCAGTTGCTGGCGGACCTGATGCAGAAACGCTCGCCGATCATCGAGGCGGCGCCGTACGCGCCGGAAGGGCGCCTGGTGGCGACGCCCATCGTCTAAGTGCGGCCGGGGATCAGTCGATCCCCAGTTTCTTCAGGCGGTAGCGCATGGAGCGGAAGGTCAGGCCCAGGCGCTGCGCCGCCGCGGTGCGGTTCCAGCGGGTTTCTTCCAGGGCCTGCATGATCAGCTTGCGTTCGATGTCCTCGAGGTAGTCCTCGAGGTTGTCGATCTGCGCGAGGCTGGCTTCGCCACCGCCGTCCGGGGAACTGGTCTCGGCCAGACGCAGGTCGTGGGGCTGGATGACGTCGTCCTCGCACAGCGTGTAGGCACGCTCGAGCATGTTCTCCAGCTCCCGCACGTTACCGGGGAAGCGGTAGCTCTTGAGCTTCTCCAGCGCGTCGGCGCTGACCGAGGCGGCCGTCAGCCCGCTGTCGCCGGCCAGGCGCTTGAGTACGCGATCGGTCAGCAGCGGGATGTCTTCACGACGCTCGCGCAGGGGCGGAACCCGCAGCTCGATGACGTTCAGGCGATAGTAGAGGTCCTGGCGGAAACGCCCGGCAGCCACTTCGGCGGCCAGGTCCTTGTGGGTCGCGCAGAGGATGCGCACGTCCACCGCGACTTCCTGCTGACCACCCACGGCACGCACGGCCTTTTCCTGGATGACGCGCAGCAGCTTGACCTGCATCGGCAGCGGCAGGTCGGCCACCTCGTCGAGGAACAGGGTGCCGCCGTTCGCTGCCTGGAACAGGCCCAGCTTGTCTTCCACGGCGCCGGTGAAGCTGCCTTTCTTGTGGCCGAAGAACTCGCTTTCCATCAGCTCCGACGGGATGGCGCCGCAGTTGACCGGCACGAAGGTCTGCACCTCCCGCGGGCCCTGCTCGTGGATCAGCCGGGCTACCAGTTCCTTGCCGCTGCCGGATTCGCCGCTGATATAAACCGGCGCCTGGCTGCGGGCCAGCTTGGCCACCTGGTTGCGCAGGGTGCGCATGGGCGGCGAGTCGCCAAGCAGACGGCTGTCCACCGGCGCTTCCTCGGCTTCCGGCGAGCGCAGGCGCAGGGCGGAGTTCACCAGCTCGCGCAGACGGGCGAGGTCCACCGGCTTGGTCAGGAAGTCGAAGGCGCCGGCCTTGAGCGCCTGTACCGCGGTGTCCAGGCTGCCGAAGGCGGTGATCATCGCCACCGGCATCTGCGGATGGCGCTGCTGGATGTATTGCACCAGGTCCAGGCCAGTGCCATCGGGCAGGCGCATGTCGGTGAGGCAGAAGTCGAACGGCTCGCGGGCCAGGAATTCGCGGGCTTCCTTGACGTTGCGGGCGCTGCGGGTGTCCAGCTTCATGCGACCGAGGGTGATTTCCAGCAGCTCGCGAATGTCGGGTTCGTCGTCGACGATCAGGGCTTTTTGACGGCTCATGTTCTTTGCGTCTTCTTAGCTTTGTTTGCGCGGGTGGGCGAAGGTGATGCGGAAGCAGCTGCCGCCTTCGTCACGCGTCTTGTAGTCCAGTCGAGCCTGGTTGCTTTCGCACAGCTCGCGGGAGATATACAGGCCAAGGCCTGTGCCCTTGCTTTCGGTGGTGAAGAACGGCTCGAACAGTTTCCCCCGCTGTTCGGCGCTGATGCCGGGACCGTCGTCGAGCACTTCCAGCACGGGCAGGTCGGTCTCGCTGTCGCGGTACAGGCGCAGCCAGACCTGGCCGGTGCCGTTCTTCTGGGTGCTGTACCGTAACCCATTCTGCACGAGGTTGGTCAGTACCTGCGTCAACTGGTGCGGGTCCATGCGTGTCTGCACGGTGCCCTGGCCGGTCTCCACGTGAATCTGCTGTCCCTCGCGCAGGCCTTCGCGCATCTCGCCGGCGTAGCGGTGCAGCCAGTATTTCAGGTCGAGCAACTGCGGTTCGGACTGGCGTCGGCGTGACAGCTGCAGAACGTTCTCGATGACCAGGTTCATGCGCCGCGACTGGTCCTGGATGATCTGCGTCAGGCGCCGGTCGGGCTTGTCCAGTTCTTCCGACTCCAGCAGCAGCTGCGCCGCGTGGCTGATCGCGCCCAGCGGGTTGCGGATTTCATGGGCGATGCCGGCGGTCAGCCGGCCAAGCGCCGCGAGCTTGAGCTGCTGTGCCTGCTGGGCGATCTGCGAGATGTCCTCGAGGAACATCAGGATGTGCTGTTCATTACCCCGGCGCAGGGGGATGAAGCTGGGCTGTACGGTCAGCCCGGACTCCGTGGGCTGCAGGCTTGGCGGGCGCAGGGCGGGGTTCTGCTGCCATTGCTGCAGGCTGGAGACCAACTGCGGGCTGTACTCGGCCAGCGAGTGGCCGGGCAGGTCGTGGCCGCCCAGCAGCGTAGTGGCGCTCTGGTTGGCCAGCAGCACGCGGTGACGATCGCCCAGCACCAGGATGCCGGTACGCATGCGCTGCAGGATCAGCGCGTTGAGCTCTTCGAGGTTGGCTACTGTGGTGGCGCGTTGCTCGGCGATGTTCTCGACGACCTGCTGGCGCCGGGCCAGGGCCTGGATCAGCAGGGCCGAGGCGAAGCTCAGGGCGCCCAGGCCGCCGGCCTGCACGTAGTGGTTGAGGGCGGTGGCCTGGCTGAGGCTCAGGTAGAAAGTCAGGTAGATCAGGTTGATGGCGGCGATGGCGGCGATCAGTAGGCCGATGCGTCCGCGCAGCAGGATGTTGGCGATCGCCACGGCGACCACCATCAGGTTGCCGATGCCGCTGGGAATGCCGCCGGCGGTATAGAACAGCGCGCTGAGCAAGAGTATGTCCAGCGCTGCCAGGATGAACAGCGGCAGCAACTGGCGCGGTGTCGGCATCAGCACGGCGATCAGGATGTTGAGGATCAGGTAGACCCAGCAGCCGACATGGAAAAGCTCGGGGTGGGCCAGCTTGAGCAGTTCGTCATCCAGGCTGCTGGAGATCAGCAGTACCAGTACCAGGCCGATGGTCAGGCGATACAGGTGGTACAGGCGCAGGACCCGCAGGCCCTGGCCCGTGAGGGATATCCCTTCAGCGACCACGGTCGGAGCGGTCCTGTTCGAGGTGCGCGCGGCTGCAGTACCACTTGCTCTCGTCCTGCAGGGCATGGCTCTGTGGCACATGCACGCCGCACTGCGCGCAGCGGACCATTGGCGCGGCCTGGTCGTCGCCCTTGGGCTTCTCGACGGGGCGCGCCGGCTGGGTGGCTTTGCGCCACAGCCACCAGCCGAAGGCGAAGAGGGCGATCCAGAACAGCAGACGGGTCATGGCAATCCCTTGTGCGTAAATTGCGGCAGTTTATCCAAGCCGCGCGGTGCCGCACAGTGAGCCTGCACGCGCACCCATAAAGAACCCCATGGTTTTCCAGTATGAAAAAAGGGAGGCCGAAGCCTCCCTTTTTCGTCGCACCCGACGGTATCAGTCGAAGATACCGAAGGTCATGTAGCTGAACCAGGAGCGGTCGCTGCTGCCGGCGTTGCCTTCGGACTCGTGCTGTTCCTCTTCCACGTCGCTCTGATTCTCGGGCTTGAGCTCGGCGGGGATCTGCTGTTCGGCGTCTTCGTACTGCTTGATCACGTCCTTGGATGCCTGGGTTTCCATGTGCGGCGGGGCATCGTTGGTTTCGATCAGGCCCAGGGTGGCCTTGGCCAGCCAGGAACGGTTGTCGGCTTCGTCCTCACGCGGAACGAACTGACCATCCTTGAGGCTGGGGTTGTCCGGGTAGTTGGCCTTCAGGGTTTCCAGGCTGGAGTCCGCCAGGTCGTTCAGGCCAAGGCGCTGGTAGGCCTCGACCATGATCGCCAGGCCATCGCCGACGGCCGGGGTTTCCTGGAAGTTCTCGACCACGTAGCGGCCACGGTTGGCGGCGGCGACGTAGGCCTGGCGCTTGAGATAGTAGTGGCCGACGTGCACTTCGTAGGCGGCCAGCAGGTTGCGCAGGTAGATCATGCGCGCCTTGGCGTCCGGGGCGTAGCGGCTGTTGGGGTAGCGGCTGACCAGCTGGGCGAACTCGTTGAAGGAGTCGCGGGCGGCGCCCGGGTCACGCTTGGTCATGTCCAGCGGCAGGAAGCGCGCCAGCAGGCCACGGTCCTGGTCGAACGAGGCCAGGCCCTTGAGGTAGTAGGCGTAGTCGACGTTCGGGTGCTGCGGGTGCAGGCGGATGAAGCGCTCGGCTGCGGCACGGGCAGCTTCGGGCTCCATGTTCTTGTAGTTGGCGTAGATCAGTTCCAACTGGGCTTGCTCGGCATAGCGGCCGAACGGATAGCGGGACTCCAGCGCCTTCAGCTTGGCGACGGCGTTGGTGTAGCTCTTGTTATTGAGGTCATCCTGTGCCTGCTGGTACAGCTGGCTTTCGCTCAGGTTCTCATCCACCTTCTCACCCTTGGAGGAGCAAGCGGTGACGAAGGCGAGGATGGCGATCAGCAGCAGGTGTTTCACTTGCATGGCGGCTTGCGTCCCTGGACGGTCGGCTGTCGCGGCCGCAACCGTCTGTTATGATTGGCGCCCCAGGGATACCCCTGGGACAAAGGCCCCGTATTTAACCACAGCGTGCAGCCGAACCAAAAGGCCGCGCGCCCTTCGTGTCCAGTCATGTCCAATATGATCCAACTCGCGGCAGAAGTGCCGTTCGACCTCGGTGGTCAGCGTCTCGACCAGGTCGCCGCCCAGCTCTTCTCCGACCACTCCCGCTCCCGCCTGGCTGGCTGGATCAAGGACGGCCGTCTCAAGGTCGACGGCGCCGTGCTGCGTCCGCGCGACATCGTCCATGCCGGCTCGCGTCTGGAGCTGGACGTCGAGCTGGAGGCCCAGGGCGAATGGGTCGCCCAGGACATCGAGCTGGACATCGTCTATGAAGACGACCACATCCTGGTCATCGACAAACCGACCGGCCTGGTGGTTCACCCCGCGGCCGGCCACCAGGACGGCACCCTGCTCAACGCGCTGCTGCACCACGTGCCGCACCTGGCCAACGTGCCGCGCGCCGGCATCGTGCACCGCCTGGACAAGGACACCACCGGCCTGATGGTGGTGGCCAAGACCCTGGAAGCCCATACCAACCTGGTCGCGCAGCTGCAGGCGCGCTCGGTCAGTCGCATCTACGAAGCCATCGTTACCGGCGTCATCGTCGCCGGGGGCACCGTCGACGCGCCCATCGGTCGTCATGGCGTACAACGGCAGAAGATGGCGGTGATCGAGACTGGCAAGGTCGCCATCAGCCATTACCGCGTGCTGGAGCGCTTCCGCGCGCACACCCACACCCGGGTGAAGCTGGAAACCGGCCGCACCCACCAGATCCGCGTCCATATGACGCATATCGGCCATCCGCTGGTGGGCGACCCTACCTACGGCGGGCGTTTCCGTATTCCGCCGGGTGCCAGCCCGACTCTCATCGAATCCCTGCGCGATTTCCCGCGCCAGGCCCTGCACGCGCGCTTCCTGGAGCTGGACCACCCGGCCACCAACGTGCGCATGAAGTGGGAGTCGCCGCTGCCGGACGACTTCACCTGGCTGCTGAGCCTGCTGCGTCAGGACAACGAGTCCTTCGTATGAACCCCTGGCTGACGCCCGATTGGCCGGCTCCGGCGAACGTCCGCGCCTGCGTGACCACCCGTGCCGGCGGCGTCAGCGCCGAGCCTTTCGACAGCTTCAACCTCGGTGACCATGTCGGTGACGAGCCGGCGGCCGTGGCCGAGAATCGCCGCCGCCTGACTGCCGAGCTGGGCTGCCAGCCAGCCTGGCTGAGCCAGGTGCATGGCATCGAGGTGGTCGAGGCTGATCCGTCCGCCGTCGCCACCGCGGATGCCAGCTGGAGCGATACCCCTGGCATCGCCTGCACCATCATGACCGCCGACTGTTTGCCTGCCTTGTTCTGCGACCGAGCAGGCACTCGCGTCGCCGCGGCCCATGCCGGTTGGCGCGGGCTGGCCGGTGGCGTGCTGGAGGCGACCGTGGATGCCATGGGTATCGAGCCTTCGCAATTGCTGGTCTGGCTGGGACCGTCGATCGGTCCGCAAGCCTTCGAAGTCGGTCCGGAGGTTCGCGAAGCCTTCCTGGCCGAGCATGCCGAGGCCGAGCGCGCCTTCCTGCCCAGCGCCAATGCCGGCAAGTTCATGGCGGACATCTATGAGCTGGCGCGCATACGCCTCGCGGCGAAAGGCGTGACCGCCGTCTACGGCGGCGATTTCTGCACCTTCACCGACACCGAGCGCTTCTATTCCTACCGCCGCAGCTCCCGCACCGGCCGCCTGGCCAGCCTGATCTGGCTGGCCTGACGCCAAATTCGTAGGAGCGGACTCTGTCCGCGATGGTCCCAGGCGTGATGCAGACCTATCGCGGACGGAGTCCGCTCCTACGATCATTTCGAGAGCATCATCTGACGGGTGTCATGGCCAAATGGCTTGAACCGACCAAAATCGACCTTATCTATCTGGCATCCCGGCGGGTTAGTCGTGATCAGGGGCATCCATCGCTCCGGCCCGCTCTAGAAAGGAAGGACGACCCTCATGCGAATCGACCGTTTGACCAGCAAGCTCCAGCTTGCACTCTCCGATGCCCAGTCCCTGGCCGTTGGACATGACCACCCGGCCATCGAGCCGGTGCACCTGCTGTCCGCGCTGATCGATCAGCAGGGCGGCTCCATCAAGCCCCTGCTGATGCAGGTCGGCTTCGACATTCCCGCGCTGCGCTCCTCTCTTAATAAGGAGATGGATACGCTGCCGAAGATCCAGAACCCCACCGGCGACGTGAACCTGTCGCAGGACCTGGCGCGCCTGCTCAACCAGGCCGACCGCCTGGCCCAGCAGAAGGGCGACCAGTTCATCTCCAGCGAACTCGTGCTGCTCGCCGCCATGGACGACAGCACCAGGCTCGGCAAGCTGCTGACCAGCCAGGGCGTCTCCAAGAAGGCCCTGGAAAACGCCGTGACCAACCTGCGCGGTGGCGAGGCGGTGAACGACCCCAACGTTGAAGAGTCGCGTCAGGCGCTGGACAAGTACACCGTCGACATGACCAAACGCGCCGAGGACGGCAAGCTCGACCCGGTGATCGGTCGTGACGACGAGATCCGCCGCACCATCCAGGTCCTGCAGCGCCGGACCAAGAACAACCCCGTACTGATCGGCGAGCCCGGCGTCGGCAAGACCGCCATCGTCGAAGGCCTGGCCCAGCGCATCGTCAACGGCGAAGTGCCCGACGGCCTGAAGGACAAGCGCCTGCTGGCGCTGGACATGGGCGCTCTGATCGCCGGCGCCAAGTTCCGCGGTGAGTTCGAGGAGCGCCTGAAAGCCGTGCTCAACGAGCTGTCCAAGCAGGAAGGCCGGATCATCCTGTTCATCGACGAACTGCACACCATGGTCGGCGCCGGCAAAGCCGAAGGCGCCATGGACGCCGGCAACATGCTCAAGCCGGCCCTGGCCCGTGGCGAGCTGCATTGCGTCGGCGCCACCACCCTGGACGAATACCGCCAGTACATCGAGAAGGATGCCGCCCTGGAGCGTCGCTTCCAGAAAGTCCTGGTGGATGAGCCGAGCGAGGAAGACACCATCGCCATCCTCCGTGGCCTGAAAGAGCGCTACGAGGTGCACCACGGCGTCACCATCACCGACGGCGCGATCATCGCCGCGGCCAAGCTCAGCCACCGCTACATCACCGACCGCCAGCTGCCGGACAAGGCCATCGACCTGATCGACGAGGCTGCCAGCCGCATCCGCATGGAGATCGACTCCAAGCCGGAGGAACTCGATCGCCTGGACCGTCGCCTGATCCAGCTGAAGATCGAGCGCGAGGCACTGAAGAAAGAGGATGACGAGGCCACCAAGAAGCGCCTCGCCAAGCTCGAAGAAGACATCGCCAAGCTCGAGCGCGAGTACGCCGATCTCGAGGAAATCTGGAAATCGGAGAAAGCCGAGGTTCAGGGTTCCGCGCAGATCCAGCAGAAGATCGAGCAGGCCAAGCAGGAAATGGAGACCGCGCGGCGCAAGGGCGACCTGGAAACCATGGCGCGCATCCAGTACCAGACCATTCCGGACCTGGAGCGCAGCCTGCAGATGGTCGACCAGCACGGCCAGACCGAGAAGCAACTGCTGCGCAACAAGGTGACCGACGAGGAAATTGCCGAGGTTGTCGCCAAGTGGACCGGCATTCCGGTCTCCAAGATGCTCGAAGGCGAGCGCGAGAAACTGCTGCGCATGGAAGACGAGCTGCACAAGCGCGTCATCGGCCAGCACGAAGCCGTGGTGGCCGTCTCCAACGCCGTGCGCCGTTCCCGTGCGGGCCTGGCAGATCCGAATCGCCCGAGCGGCTCGTTCCTCTTCCTCGGCCCGACCGGGGTGGGCAAGACCGAGCTGTGCAAGGCATTGGCCGAATTCCTCTTCGACACCGAGGAAGCACTGGTGCGCATCGACATGTCCGAGTTCATGGAGAAACACTCCGTGGCTCGCCTGATCGGTGCACCGCCGGGCTACGTAGGTTATGAAGAGGGTGGCTACCTGACCGAGGCCGTGCGCCGCAAGCCATACTCAGTGGTGCTGCTGGACGAAGTCGAGAAGGCTCACCCGGACGTCTTCAACGTGCTGTTGCAGGTTCTGGAAGATGGCCGCCTGACCGACAGCCATGGCCGTACCGTCGACTTCCGCAACACCGTGGTGGTGATGACCTCGAATCTCGGTTCGGCGCAGATCCAGGAGCTGGTCGGCGACCGTGAGGCCCAGCATGCTGCGGTCATGGATGCGGTGAATGCGCACTTCCGTCCGGAATTCATCAACCGGATCGACGAAGTGGTGGTCTTCGAGCCACTGGCTCGCGAGCAGATTGCCGGAATTGCCAAGATCCAGATGGGTCGCCTGCGCAAGCGCCTGGCCGAGCGTGAGCTGAGCCTGGAGTTGAGTGATGAGGCGATGGACAAGCTGATCGCCGTCGGCTTCGACCCGGTGTATGGCGCGCGGCCGCTCAAGCGTGCGATCCAGCGCTGGATCGAGAACCCGCTGGCGCAACTGATCCTGGCCGGCAAGTTCAACCCCGGCGCGAAGATTCACGCCAAGGTCGAGAACGACGAGATCGTCTTCTCCTGATCCCCGCCCCACGAAAAAGCCGCCCTTCGGGGCGGCTTTGGGCTTTATGTAGGAGCGAGCTTGCTCGCGAACACCCCCGCTGCGGGGCCGATGGTTCGCGAGCAAGCTCGCTCCTACATAAAGAGTCCTGAGCGTCAGCCAGGCTCGCGGTCGCCACCGAGCATTAGCAGCAACTGCTCGACCAGTTCAGCCTGGTCCTCGGCGATATCGATGATATGGAAACCCGCCCAGCCCAATTGGCCGTCGGTGCCGGCTCGGCTCCACAGGCAGTCCGCGCCCAGATGGATTTCGCCGATCTCGTCCAGCGGCGGTGCCGGCACGAGCTGGCAATCCCAGACGGAATCGGCCTCCGGGACGTCCACGCCACAAAGCATGAACCCTTCGGCAGAGAGGTCCGCGAGTCGACCCAGGCTGCGCCCGGTATGGCGGTCGAAGACTTCCACGGTCAGCCCGGTCTGTTGCCGGCTGTGCTGGCGACGTTCTCCCATCGACTGCTTCCTCAGGTCTGTGCCGGGCTGCGCCCGGAGGTAAAGCGTTGCAGGACCCGGTAGATCGCATTCAAGGCGCGATCCATCAGCGGGGCGGACTGTTCCGTCGGTACCAGGCGGACCTTGCCCGCTTCCATCTCCTGGGCCAACTGCACTATCGGTTTGACCGCCACTCGCTGCCCGGTGTGGTCGACGAACATATAGTTGCGCGTGGTCGGGCTGAACCACGAAAGCTTGAGCCGGCGGGCCGGGGTGGTGTCGCTGAACTCGAACCAGGTGCCGAACTCCAGTTGGCTCAGCTCTTTCATCAATACCCGCACGCGCTCGGAGAGCGCCTCGCTATCGGCCTTGACCAGCGTGTGCCCCTCTGCGCCAAGCATGGCGCCCAGCGGGCTTTCCGGCAGTTCCTGCTTGAGTTGTGCGGCGATCTGCGGCTTCTGCGCCTGAATCGCGTGCTGGCAGGCGACCAGGTCCTGCAGCAGTCGGCGGATTCCGTCCTCGTGGTAGCCGCCCAGCACCTCCAGCCCCTTGCGCAGGTCTTCCAGCAGGGCCAGGCGGATCGCTTGCAGATGATCGCGACCGTCGGCATCCAGCGGCGTCACGCTCCAGGCCAACTGCTCGCCCACCTCGCAGGCGCGCCTCCATTCGTCGCTGTGCTCTCCGCTGCGCAGGACGATGAAGGTGAGAGCATCACACCAGCTCATTTCGAGGAAACTACGCACCAGCTCCGGTAGTTCGCGCTCGTGGGTCACCTTGGTAATGGCGTCCAGCGCCTGCTCCCGTGCGGCGAGGAGGCGGTCGCGACCGCGCGCGGCCTCCATGGCGCGGCGCTCGCGCAACTCGACCTTCTGTCGCAGGTTGGTGACGTATTCGTTGAAGTCGCCCAGCAGGGTGTCGAACAGCGACAGGTTGCCGACGAAGTCCTGGATCACCCGCTCGACCACCCAGTGCATCTTCGCCAGCAGTGCGCGCTCCTCGCCCTCTCCGCCGTAGAGCACGCCGGCCTGGGCCATGGCGTTGAGCAGCTTGCGAGCCGGATGGTGGTGCTGGGTGAACAGTTGCTTGTCCAGCAGCGCCACCTTGAGGAAGGGCGTGTGCAGGTGGGAAAGCGTGGTCTTGCAGCTGTCAGGCAGGTTTTCATCATCGAGGATGAAGTCGAAGACCATGCCCACCAGGTCGATGACGTCGGCTTCCTGGTCGGTCAGCCGAGTGTTCTTCGGCTGGGCGCTGCCGGCTTCCAGCTGGCGCTGCAGGTCGGCCTTCAATGCATCGACCGGCTGCGGCTGGCGCAGGCGCTGGGCCAGTTCCTGGGCCGATTCGCGCTGCAGCCGGTTCAAGGCTTCCAGTAGCTCGTTGGCGCTGTAGGTCGTCGTGGCGGAGCTCGGGCCGAAGCTGACAATGCTCTGGGTGTTGCCGAACAGCGTGGCCTTGTCTCCGCGTCGGCGGCGTTCGGCAAGCAGCACGGCGAGGCCGCCGAACAGCGCATTGCGGTCTCCGGGCGGCATTTCCGGCAGGTCGCCGGTGGCATAGCTCTGTGGTGGCAATGGATTGTCGTTCGTCGCCCCTGCGTCTTTCTCCTGTGTCACGGAGCGGGACGTCGGCACAGACGCCGAGCGCTGCCCCTGCGGGCGGTACTTGAGGTTCGGCAGGACGCCGCCGTCGGCCAGCCGCTTGTTCAGCTGTTCATAGAGCGGCTGAAGATGCTGCATGACCTGCTGATCGAACAGGACATACAGGATGGTCTTGATGCGTAGAGGGAAAGCGCTGCGTGCCAGGGTGTCGCGGAACGCCTGGGCAACGGCGTGCGGGCCGAAGGGGTTGCGGTCCTCGCCCAGCTTGCTGCCGTTGTTGAGCAGCGCCAGGCGTTGATCGAGGGCGAACAGCAACTGGGCACAGTGGGCGCGTACCTGGTTGACCATATTGGTCACCAGGAGCGTCTCTTCATATTCGTCGTTACCGACCAGGGTCAGCTGGTCCATGTCCAGTTCTTCCAGCGGCTCGGCGGTAGGCAGCTTGCCTTCGAGGAAGTCGCTCAGGCCCTGGGCGATACGCTGGTGGTAGAAACGCTCAAGGTTCGGTCTTTCGCGACGGACTTCGCGCATGGCGTCGAAGAACAGCGCCTGGACCTGATTGTTCTCGGCTTTTTCCGCGCATTCGAAGAGTGTGTCGTCCACCTGGGCGAAGACATTGCCCAGGAGCTCGGCGATGTGATTCATCGCCAACTGGCGGCAGCCCTGGACCAATTCGCCGAAGCGGGGCTGGATGACCCGGCTGGCGATCGGGGAGGGTGGTGGGGTGTCCTTGCTGCTCATGGCCATCCTGTGCGTGATCGTTCCGTTTACACCCGCGGTGGATCACTCGTGTTTTTCCAAGCAGATATAGCAATCAGCCTGGTCCCTGCAAAGCGAAGAAAAACTTTTTGGATCAGAGTGTTGACAGGCGTTTCGATATACGTAAAATGGCGCGCCTCTGATACGGGATTCCGGTGAAGCCGGAAGCGAAGTGGAAGAGATTGAAAGGTTTTTCGTTCCGCGATAGCTCAGTCGGTAGAGCAAATGACTGTTAATCATTGGGTCCCTGGTTCGAGTCCAGGTCGCGGAGCCAACTTTCAAACGGGGTATAGCGCAGTCCGGTAGCGCGCTTGCTTTGGGAGCAAGATGTCGGGAGTTCGAATCCCCCTACCCCGACCAAATTTTGGGTCGTTAGCTCAGTCGGTAGAGCAGTTGGCTTTTAACCAATTGGTCGTAGGTTCGAATCCTACACGACCCACCATATTTGGATCGCAAAAATATTGTGGTCCGGGCTTGAAAATAAGCCTACTGAAAAAGCCCACCTCGCGAGGTGGGCTTTTTCGTTTCTGCTATTTTTTCCTCTCCCGCCGTATTCGCCCGGCGCTTCGGGCGTCCCTGGCTTGTCCTACAGACTGCCAGCGCCGTTGCGTCGTCCCCCGTGAACCTGTCCTGCTGCTTTGTCGCTTGACGCTCTGGGCCGCTTCGTACGAGCGGGAAGGGGCGAAGTGTAGGCTTATCAGATTATCCGCGCGGGGCATCAGATCAGTCTGATCTGGAAGTTCGCAGCAGAAATTTATCCTCCCCACCTCATGGTTCTGTGTCCCCAAAGGTGGGTTTTTTATGTCAGTTGAAAAGGTTGGCTTGATCGCCGTTGCCGAAAACGCAGCCCAGCGGGTTACGTTCAAGGAAGGCGGCAAGATCAAGGCGAAAATCGGTACCCGGTATCTGCTCAAGCTCGATGACAGCGACGTTGCTCCCGAAAACGTCACCGTCAAGCGCGAGGGCAAGGATCTCCAGGTGTTCTTCGAGGGCAGCGACAAGCCTGACCTCACTATCCAGGATTTCTTCGCCGACGGCATGGATTCGCAGCTTTATGGCGTTTCCGAGAACGGCCAGATGTACGCGTATGTGCGTACCGATGGCGAAGGCTTCTACGGCCAGCTGATGCTCGCCGATGGCGAGCAGGCCCCCATTGCCCTGGGCGGCAATCCGCTTGGTGCGGTGCCGGTGGTCGATGGCGAGATCGATGAGAGCGGCGGCTTCCTGCTGTGGCCGCTGCTGGCTGGTGCCGGCGTGCTTGCTGCTGGTGGCGCGGCCTATGCTGCCCACAGGGATGATCAAAAGCACCACCATTCCACAAAGACCAGTCCGAGCGTCAGCGACACCAAGGTCACCGACAATGTCGGCCCGATCACCGGTGATCTGGTCAATGGCCAGGAGACCGACGACAGCCGCCCGACCATCTCCGGCGGCGGTGTCCCCGGTGCGATCATTCACGTCCTCGACAATGGCGTGGAAATCGGCACCGTCAATGTAGGGCCGGATGGCAAGTGGGAATATGTTCCCACCAGCGACCTTAGCGATGGCAACCACAGCATCGACATCGTCCAGGAAGTGCCGGGCAACAAGCCCAGCGAGCCGATCCACGTGATCGACTTCTCCGTGGATACCCTGCCGCCCGCTGCTCCCACCGCTGAGATCTACGGCGGCCTCAATCACGATGGCCAGTACCTGGTGCCGGATAACGATCCGATCATCCATGGCACGGGCGCGCCCGGCGACACCATCATCGTCATCTTCCCCACCGGCGAGGCGGTGACCGTCATTGTCGACGAGGATGGCACCTGGGTAGCACCGCCTCCCCAGAACCCGCTGATCGATGGCCCGACTTCCATCACGGTGATCGAACAGGACCCGGCCGGCAACCAGACGGTCGTCATCCTCCCTGTCGTCATCGATACTACCGCGCCGACTCCGCCCAAGGTCTGGCTGGACGATGCGTCCGATACCGGCATCAAGGGTGATGGCATCACCAGCGACACCACTCCGACCATCGATGGCAAGACCGAGCCGGGCGCAGAAGTCACCGTGACCTTCCCGACGGGCGAGGTCATCACCGTCGTTGCCGACCAGAATGGTGACTGGAAGGTGACCCCGACCCAGCCGCTGGGTGAGGGTGACAACGAGATCAGGATCATCGCCACCGATCCGGCAGGCAATGCCAGCGATCCGACGATCATCACCGTGGACATCAATACTTCGATTCCGCCCAAGCCGACGTTCGGTCCGGATGGCACCCTGTCCGAAGTCTATGACAACGTCGAGCCGAAGGTCGGCGACCTGCAGAGCGGCGAGAGCACCAACGATACCCGCCCGACCTTCTCCGGCAACGGCGAGGCCGGCGAGATCATCACCCTGTACGACAACGGCACGAAAGTCGCCGAAGTGGTCGTCGGTCCGGATGGCAAATGGAGCTACGAAGCACCGGAAGACCAGGCCCTGTCCGAAGGTGAGCACAGCATTACCCTCAGCGTGACCGATGTCGCCGGCAACACCAGCCCGATGTCGGACCCGTTCGTGGTCAATGTCGACACCACCGGCCCCGATGCACCGAAGGCCTGGCTGGACCCGGATTCCGACACCGGCATCAAGGGCGATGGCATCACCAACGACCCGCTGCCGACCATCGATGGCAAGACCGAACGGGGCGCGGAGGTCACTGTGACCTTCCCGACGGGCGAGACCATCACCGTCGTTGCCGACGATAATGGCGACTGGAAGATCACTCCGACCAAGCCGTTGCCCGAGGGTGACAACGAGATCATCGTCATCGCCACTGACGAGGCCGGCAACCCCAGCAACCCGACGGTCATCTCCGTGGGCATCGATACCACCCCGCCGGATTACTCCAAGCTGGCCATTACCGGTGTAATGGACCAGGTGGGGCCGCTCACCGGCAACATCGTCGACGGTGGCAGCACCGATGACACCCGCCCGGTGATCAGCGGTACCGGTACCGCCGGCGACACCATCACCGTGTTTGCCAAGGACTCGACTGGCAACCATCCGATCGGCACCACCACCGTCAAGGCAGATGGTACCTGGTCGCTGCAGCCGGATTCCAAGCTGGTCTCTGGCCTGAACGACCTGACCGCCGTGGAGAGCGACCCTGCGGGCAATGCCACCGATCCCAGCGCGAAGTACAGCTTCACCCTGGATACAGGCAGCCCGTCCGTTCCGACGATCGAAAGCGTCTTCGACGATGTAGGGCCGTATACCGGCTTCCTGCAGAAAGGCGACGTGACCGACGATACCCAGCCGACCTTCAAGGGCACCGCAGATGCGGGCAGCACCATCAAGCTGTACGACGGCAGCACCCTGATCGGTAGCGGCAAGGCCGATGCCTCGGGTCATTGGGAAATCACCACCAACGTACTGGCTGACGGTCTGCACAACGTCACCGCCACTGCCACCAATACCGTGGGCCAGGTCAGCGAGCCGACCGGTATCTGGAACTTCAGCACCGACACCAGCAAGCCGGGCAACGTCACCGACCTTGTGGTCATGGACGATGTTGGCGCGCAGACTGGTCCGCTGCACGCAGGCGACACCACCGACGACAGCCGTCCGACCTTCAGTGGCGGCGCGGAAGCCGGCGGCAAGGTCATCATCTACGACAACGGCAGCAAGATCGGCGAAGCCGATGTGGGCACCGACGGCAAGTGGAGCTTTACGCCGGGCAGCGACCTTTCCGAGGGTAGCCACGCCTTCACCACGGAAGTGGTGGACAAGGCCGGTAACGGCAGTGGCCAGAGCGCTCCGCTGAACGTGGTGGTGGACACCAGCACGGTCGACGTGAGCATCACCCACGTGATCGACGCGGTGGGCAGCATCACCGGCGACATCGCCGCCAATGGCGTGACCGACGACACCCGTCCGGAAATCCAGGGCAAGGGCAAGGCCGGCGCGACCATCACGGTCTTCGATGGCAGCGTTGCGCTGGGCACCACCACGGTGAAGACCGATGGTACCTGGACCTTCAAGCCGAGCACTGCTCTTGCCGAGGGGCCGCACAGCATCAAGGCCGAGTCTAAGGACCTGGCGGGCAACACCAGCGATTCGTCGCTGTTCAAGTTCAGCGTCGACATCACGCCGCCGGCCAAGCCGACCATCGGTGAGGTAATCGATGACGTGGGCGCCATCCAGGGCCCGATCGCCAACCATGGCGTCACCGACGACCCGACCCCGACCCTGACGGGCGAGGCCGAGGCTGGCTCGAAAGTTGTCATCTATGACAACGGTGCAGTGCTGGGCAGCGTGATCGCAGGCGCAGACGGCAAGTGGAGCTACACGCCGACCACCGGTATCAGCGAAGGCGAACACAACTTCACCACCGATGCGACCGACAAGGCCGGCAACACCAGTCCGAAGTCCGACGTGTTCACCATCACCACCGACTACACCCCGCCGGATGCCAGCAAGCTGGCCATCACCGGCGTGCTGGACAGCGTGGGTGAGATCACTGGCAACATCACCAGCGGCGGCGTTACCGACGACTCGCGTCCGGTGATCAGCGGTACCGGTACGGCTGGCGACACCATCACCGTGTTCGCCAAGGACAGCACCGGCAACCATCAGATCGGCACCGCGATTGTCGACGCCAACGGCAAGTGGACTCTGCAGCCTACGGCTGCACTGGTCTCGGGCCTGAACGACCTGACCGCCGTGGAATCCGACCCGGCCGGCAACGCCACCAGTCCGAGCGCTAAGTACAGCATCGACGTCCAGACGGGCAGCCCGTCCGTTCCGACGATCGAAAGCGTCTTCGACGATGTAGGGCCGTACACCGGCTTCCTGCAGAAGGGCGACGTGACCGATGACAGCCAGCCGACCTTCAAGGGCACCGCGGATGCCGGCAGCGTCATCAAGCTGTACGACGGCAGCACCCTGATCGGCAGCGGCAAGGCCGATGCCTCGGGTCATTGGGAAATCACCACCAACGTACTGGCTGACGGTCTGCACAACGTCACCGCCACCGCCACCAATACCGTGGGCCAGGTCAGCGAGCCGACCGGTATCTGGAACTTCAGCACCGACACCAGCAAGCCGGGCAACGTCACCGACCTCGAGGTCATGGACGATGTTGGCGCGCAGACTGGTCCGCTGCACGCAGGCGACACCACCGACGACAGCCGTCCGACCTTCAGTGGCGGCGCGGAAGCCGGCGGCAAGGTCATCATCTACGACAACGGCAGCAAGATCGGCGAAGCCGATGTGGGCACCGACGGCAAGTGGAGCTTTACGCCGGGCAGCGACCTTTCCGAGGGTAGCCACGCCTTCACCACGGAAGTGGTGGACAAGGCCGGTAACGGCAGTGGCCAGAGCGCTCCGCTGAACGTGGTGGTGGACACCAGCACGGTCGACGTGAGCATCACCCACGTGATCGACGCGGTGGGCAGCATCACCGGCGACATCGCCGCCAATGGCGTGACCGACGACACCCGTCCGGAAATCCAGGGCAAGGGCAAGGCCGGCGCGACCATCACGGTCTTCGATGGCAGCGTTGCGCTGGGCACCACCACGGTGAAGACCGATGGTACCTGGACCTTCAAGCCGAGCACTGCTCTTGCCGAGGGGCCGCACAGCATCAAGGCCGAGTCTAAGGACCTGGCGGGCAACACCAGCGATTCGTCGCTGTTCAAGTTCAGCATCGACATCACGCCGCCGGCCAAGCCGACCATCGGTGAGGTAATCGATGACGTGGGCGCCATCCAGGGCCCGATCGCCAACCATGGCGTCACCGACGACCCGACCCCGACCCTGACGGGCGAGGCCGAGGCTGGCTCGAAAGTTGTCATCTATGACAACGGTGCAGTGCTGGGCAGCGTGATCGCAGGCGCAGACGGCAAGTGGAGCTACACGCCGACCACCGGTATCAGCGAAGGCGAACACAACTTCACCACCGATGCGACCGACAAGGCCGGCAACACCAGTCCGAAGTCCGACGTGTTCACCATCACCACCGACTACACCCCGCCGGATGCCAGCAAGCTGGCCATCACCGGCGTGCTGGACAGCGTGGGTGAGATCACTGGCAACATCACCAGCGGCGGCGTTACCGACGACTCGCGTCCGGTGATCAGCGGTACCGGTACGGCTGGCGACACCATCACCGTGTTCGCCAAGGACAGCACCGGCAACCATCAGATCGGCACCGCGATTGTCGACGCCAACGGCAAGTGGACTCTGCAGCCTACGGCTGCACTGGTCTCGGGCCTGAACGACCTGACCGCCGTGGAATCCGACCCGGCCGGCAACGCCACCAGTCCGAGCGCTAAGTACAGCATCGACGTCCAGACGGGCAGCCCGTCCGTTCCGACGATCGAAAGCGTCTTCGACGATGTAGGGCCGTACACCGGCTTCCTGCAGAAGGGCGACGTGACCGATGACAGCCAGCCGACCTTCAAGGGCACCGCGGATGCCGGCAGCGTCATCAAGCTGTACGACGGCAGCACCCTGATCGGCAGCGGCAAGGCCGATGCCTCGGGTCATTGGGAAATCACCACCAACGTACTGGCTGACGGTCTGCACAACGTCACCGCCACCGCCACCAATACCGTGGGCCAGGTCAGCGAGCCGACCGGTATCTGGAACTTCAGCACCGACACCAGCAAGCCGGGCAACGTCACCGACCTCGAGGTCATGGACGATGTTGGCGCGCAGACTGGTCCGCTGCACGCAGGCGACACCACCGACGACAGCCGTCCGACCTTCAGTGGCGGCGCGGAAGCCGGCGGCAAGGTCATCATCTACGACAACGGCAGCAAGATCGGCGAAGCCGATGTGGGCACCGACGGCAAGTGGAGCTTTACGCCGGGCAGCGACCTTTCCGAGGGTAGCCACGCCTTCACCACGGAAGTGGTGGACAAGGCCGGTAACGGCAGTGGCCAGAGCGCTCCGCTGAACGTGGTGGTGGACACCAGCACGGTCGACGTGAGCATCACCCACGTGATCGACGCGGTGGGCAGCATCACCGGCGACATCGCCGCCAATGGCGTGACCGACGACACCCGTCCGGAAATCCAGGGCAAGGGCAAGGCCGGCGCGACCATCACGGTCTTCGATGGCAGCGTTGCGCTGGGCACCACCACGGTGAAGACCGATGGTACCTGGACCTTCAAGCCGAGCACTGCTCTTGCCGAGGGGCCGCACAGCATCAAGGCCGAGTCTAAGGACCTGGCGGGCAACACCAGCGATTCGTCGCTGTTCAAGTTCAGCATCGACATCACGCCGCCGGCCAAGCCGACCATCGGTGAGGTAATCGATGACGTGGGCGCCATCCAGGGCCCGATCGCCAACCATGGCGTCACCGACGACCCGACGCCGACCCTGACGGGCGAGGCCGAGGCTGGCTCGAAAGTTGTCATCTATGACAACGGTGCAGTGCTGGGCAGCGTGATCGCAGGCGCAGACGGCAAGTGGAGCTACACGCCGACCACCGGTATCAGCGAGGGTGAGCACAACTTCACCACCGATGCGACCGACAAGGCCGGCAACACCAGTCCGAAGTCCGACGTGTTCACCATCACCACCGACTACACCCCGCCGGATGCCAGCAAGCTGGCCATCACCGGTGTGCTGGACAACGTCGGTGATGTCACCGGCAACATCGGCAACGGTGGTCTCACTGACGATTCGCGTCCGGTGATCAGCGGTACCGGTACGGCTGGCGACACCATCACCGTGTTCGCCAAGGACAGCACCGGCAACCATCAGGTCGGCACCGCGATTGTCGACGCCAACGGCAAGTGGTCGATGCAGCCTACGGCTGCACTGGTCTCTGGCCTGAACGACCTGACCGCCGTGGAGTCCGACCCGGCCGGCAACGCCACCGATCCGAGTGCGAAGTACAGCATCACGCTGGACGCGTCGACGCCGAGCAACCTCGCCACCATCACCGGGATCACCGATGACACCGGCATTTCCGACCACGACTTCATCACCCGGGATCAGACCCTGGCGATCAGTGGCAAGGTCGACACGGCGCTCTCGGCTGGCGAGAAGGTGCAGTTCTCTGCGGATGGCGGTCTCACCTGGAAAGACGCAACGCTGAACAGCGATCGTCTGCACTGGTCCTACGACAACACCGCGGTGACCCTGGCTTCCGGTACCTACCTCTTCGAGGCCCGCGTGGTCAGCCAGACCGGCATCGCCGGCGCTGTCACGACCCAGCAGGTGATCATCGATATCTCCGGGCCGAGCAACACCACGACGATCGACCTGGATCCGTCCAGCGACTGGGGCGACTATAACGACGACAACATCACCGGCGACTCCACGCCGACCATCAACGGCAAGGTGACTGCGGGCAGCGATGCCTTCGACAAGCTCACCGTGACCCTGTTCGATGACAAGAACAACGATGGCAAGCTGGGGGCGGGCGACACCGTCTTCGTCAGTGGCGTCAAGGTCAACGCCGACGGCACCTGGACAGTGGACCTGCCGAGCCTCAAGGACGGCACCTACAAGCTCAAGGCCGTGGTGGTCGATGAAGCGGGCAACGTGCAGACGCCGGACGCCGGCAAGCTGATCGGCGCCCATGGCGGCACCGATGACCTGGTGATCAACAGCAACATGCGCAGTTCGCTGGTCGGCGAGAAGCCGGGCGACAACGCTGGCTGGCTGATCACCAACGTCGGCGACTTCAACGGCGACGGCATCGATGACTTCTTCGTCACTGCGCCCAATGCCGGCAATGACCTCGGCAGGTCCTACCTGATCTACGGTGCGGCCGGCGGTCTGCCGAACCTGGGGAACCTCGGCGCGCTGCGTCCGGATCAGGGGCTGATCATCACCAACACCGACAGCCGCTTCACGCAGGAAGGCATGGTGGCTTCGGCGCTGGCTGACTTCAACGGTGACGGTTACGCCGACATCGCGGTGGGCAGCCACTACCAGGACAGCATGTATGTGCTCTTCGGTGGCCCCAACGGCAGCTACACCAATGGCACACTGGACCTCAAGTCGATCAACGACGGGGACAACAGCCACGGCTTCATGATCTCGACCCGCAACCCGGTCACCGGTCACGGCGCCGACTCCTGGATGTTCTTCGGTTCGGCAGGCGGCGACATCGATGGTGATGGCTACACCGACCTGATCTTCAGCAACTGGGGCGGCTACACCAACGGCTCCGCGGGCTGGAAGCAGGGCTCGGTTCAGGTCATCTACGGTGGCGCCACCCTGGCCGACGGCAAGCCGTGGCAGAACATCTACATGAAGTACGTCGGGACCGATAACAAATACCCCGACACCTTCGTACCCACCACGGACCTGGCCAAGGAGACAGTCACTTCGGACGTACGCACTACCACATTCGCCCTGGCAGCTGGCGACAAGCCGGCGATGGGCCTGTACATGGGCACCGTCGGCGATATCAACGGCGATGGCATCGAGGACATGTTCTTCGAGGGTAACGATGGCACCACCAGCTACCTGGTCTATGGCAAGGCGGGTGGCTTCGATACCACGATGGACCTGGCGAAATTCCGCGATGGCATTGACGGCGTGCGCTTCGTCACCGCCGACAACAACATGCTGGTGGATCGTTGGTATGGCTACCACCCGGTTGCCCGCCTGGGCGACATCAACGGCGATGGCGTGGACGACTTCGCGTTCGGCATGCCGAACGCGGGTATCGACCGTACCGTGGTCATCTACGGCAAGAAGGGTGGCCTCGACGTTACCCAGCCGATCGGTCTGGCCAACTCGGCTACCGGTGCTGTTCCGGCCGGTACCCGCGCACTGACCAGCGCCGATGGCTTCACCATCCTCAATGACAAGTCCACGACGTCCAAGTGGGTCGATGCCAACGAGTGGTTCGGCGCCGGCATTATCGGTGGCGGAGATGTCAACGGTGACGGTATCGCCGACTTCATCATCGGTGCGCCGAAGGTGACTGCCAACGGCAAGAGCGAGTGCGGGGCGATCTACGTCATCTACGGCCGTGAGGAGAACTTCACCAACGGCGTTCCGGCGATCTCGATCACTGATCTGATCAGTGACCCGAGCAAGGGCTATGTCCTTTACGGCCAGACGGCCGGCGAACACCTGGGGCAGTCCGTGGCCATGGGTGACTGGAACGGCGACGGCATCATCGACATCGCCGGTAGCGCTCCGACCAGCAATGCCTTCGGGACCAACCCGGATGGCAGCGTCGACAAGACTCATGGTGGCAACACTTCCGGCGCGGCGTACATCTACTACTCGAAGGCCGACTTCACCAAGATGTACACCACCGGGGACGACGTGATCATCGCCGATGGCAAGGGCCTCGACGGCCAGGCAGTCGACCACAACCTGATCCTGGGCGGTGCCGGCAACGACACCATCCTGAACATCGGCAAAGGCGACTTCGCCAACGGCGGTTCCGGTAACGACACGATCCACGTCGTCTCCCTGGACTTCCGCGCGGTGGATGGCGGCACTGGTACCGACACCCTGGTGCTGGACGGCAGCGGCCTGAACCTCAACCTGGGCGCCATGCAGGCCAGGGTCATGAACTTCGAGAAGTTCGACCTGGGCAGCGGTGGCAACTCGATGACGGTGAAGCTGGATGACGTCCTGCGCATGGGCGAGACCGACATGGTGTTCAAGGATGGCAAGAAGCAGATGGTGATCGATGGGCAGAACGGCAGTGTCGACCTGACCAAGACCGGTATCACCTGGACCGAGTCCACCGCCAGCAGCGATGGCCATAGCTACAAGGTCTACAGCTACGGCTCCGCTGAATTGCTGATCGAGGACAAGGTGCAGGTCCACCTCGTCGGCTAAGGCCCGGCCGGAGTGCGGAAGCTTCCGCACTCCGGCACTCCCACCCGTTTCAATTGAATATCCCGTCGCGAAAGCGACGGGTATCGGAGATTTTCAATGGTCAATTCCCTTTCCAGGCCGCTGCGCAATATCGCCGGCCTGAGCGTCCTGGTTGTCGCCCTCGGCTTCGCTACGGATGCCCTGGCGCAGAACGATTCCATCTACGGCAATACCTACAGCCCGGTAGGCAGTGTGGTTCCGGAGCAGGCCCAGGTAGTGCTCTATCGCGCCCTCGGCGAAGGCCGCGAGGCCAACCATGTGTACGTCGACGGCGAGTTGCAGAGCGCGCTGATGCCCGGTGGCTACACCGTGTTCTGCCTGGCTCCCGGCCGCCACTCGCTGGAAACCTACGTGGGCGACGCGCCGCAATATGCTGGCAAGCGCAACCCGAGCACCTATGCCGATTTCGTCGGCGGCAAGAGCTACTTCCTCAAGACGCCGGCCGAAGGCACCGCGAAAGTCCCTGCGGCGCTCACTCGCGTTGCCGCCGAGCAGGAACTGCAGGGGCTGCGTCAGCAGACCCACGTGCTCAACCGTGCCAGCGCCACCGTGGCCTGTGCGACGGCGACCAAGCTGAGCCTGCGTGGCGATGTGCTGTTCAAGTTCGGCAAGGGCTCCTACAACGACCTCACGGCCCAGGGCCATGCGGAGCTGCGCAAGGTTGCCCAGCAGATCGGTACCCAGACCGGCGCCATCGAGAGTATCGAGGTGGTGGGGCACGCCGATCCCATCGGCAATGCGCAGGCCAACCAGCGTCTGTCGCTGCAGCGTGCCGAGAGTGTGCGTCGTGTACTGCTCGAACTGGGTGTCCAGAGCGACCTGGTGCAGGCCAGCGGGCGCGGCAGCAGCGAGCCTGTGGTGCAGTGCAACAGTGGTTCGCGCAGCAAGCGCATTGCCTGCAACGCGCCTAACCGCCGCGTCGAGCTGATGATTCGCAGCGTTCGCGGCGACAGCTAAGCAAGCGTCGTGTTTCCGCCGGGGCCGGACTTCGTCCGGTTCTGGCGGTTTTCGCCTGGCCTGAGTCTTTTCCCTCCCTCCCAGCGGCGCCCGCCGCTCCCGCGCTGTTCGCCTGCCCTGACAGGCATTTCCCTCGCTTAAAGCGGCAGTGAAGTTCCTGTCTGTCGGTAGACAGAAAGATACGTCAGGCCAATCAGGTTTTTCCTATGCCGCCCGAAACGGGCCGTTTCTACCATGCGCATGCCTCTTCTTCCTCATCGTAGGTGCCTTGATGAATCCCTCTGCGTTATCCCCTTCCGCCACGGTGGATCTGGGCGTTTCTTCCGAGAACGACAGCCTGCTGGCGGGGGTGCAATGGTTCTGCGCCCATTACGACAAGCCGGCGACCCTCGAGTCGCTGTATGCCGGGATGCCGCGTGACCAGCGACTGAAGCCGAGCCTGGTGGTGCGCATGCTGGAGCAGGCCGGTATCGGTGCCGGTTGGGTCAAGCGCCGTCCTGCAGAGTTGTCGTCCTACCTGTTTCCGCTGATGCTGCTGTTCAAGAATGGCGAAGCACGCATTCTGGTGGCTCGGCATGGCGATCAGTTCGAACTGATCGTTCCCGAGGCGGGCGGCGGTACCATCACCCTGAGTGCGGAGGAGCTGCAGGAAAACTACCTGGGCTATGCATTGCTGGTGCGGCCGAAGGCGGCGCCGGATGCGCGCACGGAGATTCCCGAAGGGGAGGGCAAGGGCCACTGGCTGTTCTCCACCCTGTGGAACTACCGGCGCTACTACTACAGCGCAGCCCTGGCGACTTTCCTGATCAACATCCTGGCGCTGTGCAGCACCTTCTTCATCATGAACGTGTACGACCGGGTCGTACCCAACCAGGCCTTCGTCACGCTCTGGTCGTTGGCAATTGGCGTGATGGTGGCGATCGGTTTCGAGTTCACCTCACGGCAGACCCGCGCCTACCTGCTCGACACGGCCGGCAAGAAGGCCGACCTGATACTCGGTGCCAAGCTGTTTCGCCAGCTGCTGGAAGTGCGCCTGGAGCACAAGCCGCCGTCGGCCGGCTCCTTCGCCAACCAGTTCCGTGAATTCGAATCGGTGCGCGACTTCATCACCTCGGCGTCGCTGGCGACACTGGCGGATCTGCCGTTCTGCCTGCTGTTCATCTTCGTCCTGTTCCTGATCAGCGGTCCGCTGGCGATGGTGCCGCTGGCCTCGATGATCGTGCTGCTGGGCGTCTGCACCTACATCCAGCTGCCGCTGTCGCGGCTTATGAAGGAGAACCTGCGTGAGGCATCGCAGAAGCATGGCCTGCTGATCGAGTCCATCGAAGGCGTGGAGACGCTGAAGGCGACCCATGCCGAGGGCAGCATGCTGCGCCGCTGGGAAGACTTCAGCGCGCAACTCGCCGCCTCGTCGATCAAGACCAAGGCGCTGTCGAACCTGGCGGGCAACTCGGTTTCGCTGATCAGCCAGATGACCACCGTGGCAATCGTGCTGTGGGGCGTCTACCGGATCGCCGATGGTGACCTGACCCAGGGCGCGTTGATCGGTACGGTCATGTTGACCAGTCGCGCCATCGCGCCGCTGGCCAGTGCGGTGGGCCTGGCGGTGCGCTACCAGCAGGCGAAGACGGCGTTGAAGTCCCTCAATCAGCTGATGGAAATCCCCACGGTGCGCGAGAACGGCCGCCGCTACCTGCAGTCGCCCAAGGACGCGACGCTGTCCATGCGCAGGGTGAAATTCTCCTATCCGGCACCGCCGATGCAGCCCAAACCGACCGTGCTGAACAACATCAGCCTGAACATCAAGCATGGTGAACGCGTCGCCATCGTCGGCAGCATCGGCAGTGGCAAGTCCACCCTGTTGCGAGTGCTGGCCCGCCTTTACCAGCCGGTGGAAGGCCAGGTGATGATGAACGGCATCGATGCCGAGCAGATAGACCCGGCGGACTGGAGTGCTGCGGTGGGCTTCGTCGGCCAGGACGCGCGACTGTTCTATGGCTCGCTGCGGGAGAACCTGCTGATTGGCAACCCGTCGGCGACCAGCGAGGAGCTGATCCACGTGGTGCAGCTGACCGGCCTGGCGTCCGTGGCGAGCAGCCATCCCCTGGGCTTCGATCGCCCCGTAGGCGAAATGGGCCAGGCGCTGTCCGGTGGGCAGCGGCAACTGGTTGCCCTGGCGCGCTCGCTGCTGCTGCACCCTCAGGTACTACTGCTCGACGAGCCCACCAGCGGCATGGACATGCAGACCGAGCGGATGTTCTTGCAGCGCCTGGAGCACGCCACCAAGGGCCGCACGTTGGTGGTGGTAACGCACCGCTTCTCGGTACTCGAGCAGATCGACCGACTGATCGTCCTGGACGCCGGGCAGATCGTCGCCGATGGCCCCAAGGACGAAGTGCTGCGCGCTCTGCAGACCAACCAATCCCAGACCGAGCCGAACAAGGCTGCGGTCCACTCCTGAAGAGCCGATCATGACTGACTCCCCAATCAAGGCCGGAGTGGTGCCGGCCGGTACGCCGCCCACCACGCTGCCTGCCAAGAGCGAAACGAAAGCGCTTGCGCCCTACGCCAAGGAAGTGGCGCGGCTGCGCGAAAACGACATCGCCTACGTGGCGGACCTGCAGGCGGCGCTGATCTCCCAGAAAACCACCGCCAGCACGATTCTCCTGATGCTGATCGGCGCGATCTTCTGCGGAACGCTGGTGTGGGCCTACTTCGCCCGCGTCGAGGAGATCACCCGTGGTGAAGGCAAGGTCATTCCTTCCAGCCGCGAGCAGGTCATCCAGAGCCTGGAAGGCGGCATCCTCGAACAGATGAACGTCCGCGAGGGCGACGTAGTGGAGGCCGGCCAGGTGCTCCTGAAGATCGACCCGACCCGTGCCGGCGCGAGCTTCCGCGAGACAGAGTCCAAGGTGCTGGCCTTGAAGGGCCAGTTGGCGCGCCTGCGTGCCGAGGCGTATGGGCAGAAGCTGAGCTTCCCGCCGGATGTTCAGGCTGTGCCGTCGATCGTCGATTCCGAGACCGAGGCGTTCAACGCTCGCCGGCAGATGCTCGACGAAGGCTTGTCCGGATTGCAGAGGAGCCTGTCGCTGGCGGAAGGCGAGCTGAGTGTGTCGGAAAAACTCGCCAAGAAGGGCCTGATCTCCGACGTCGAGATCCTGCGGATGCGCCGGTCGGCCAACGAACTGCGCATCCAGATGAGCGAACGGCGCAACAAGTACCGCTCCGACGCCAACGCCGACCTGACCCGCACGGAGAGCGAACTCGCGCAGTCCGTCGAGAACCTCGCCGGGCGCGAGGACGTGATGAAGCGCACCACGATCACCGCGCCGATGAAGGGCATCGTCAAGAACGTCCGGGTCAACACCATTGGCGGTGTGATCCGCCAGGGCGACGACATCATGGAGATCGTTCCGCTGGAAGACCAACTGCTGGTGGAAGCGAAGATCCTGCCCGCCGACGTCGCCTTCCTGCGTCCCGGCCTGCCCGCGACGGTGAAGATCTCGGCCTATGACTACGCCATCTACGGCGGGCTCAAGGGCAAGGTCGAGCTCATCAGCCCCGACACCATCAAGGATGAGGAAAAGTCCCGCCAGGGGCGTCCGGATACTTATTACCGGGTGCTGATCCGGACCGACGAAGCCGAACTGGTCAAGGGCGAAAAGCATTTCCCGATCATCCCGGGGATGACCGCGACCGCGGACATCCGCACCGGCGAGAAAACCATCCTGGATTACCTACTTAAGCCCGCGCTCAAAGCACGCGAGGCGTTCCGCGAGAGATAATGAAATGAAACCGTACAAACCCTCGAAATCCGACCGGAAACGGTCGTGGCTCAGCGGCTCGGCCCTGGCCGTTGCCCTGGCTTCGCTCTCTGCCGTTGCCGCTCCTGTGGCACTCGCCGCGGACGATGACTCGGAGCTGCTGAGCTTCCAGTCCAAACCTGCTGCCACTGCGAGCTCCGTCAATCAGCCTGCTGTGGTGAAGCCTATTGGCAGCGGTGCCAAGGCGCCGGCCCCGGTCGACAGGAAAACCTTTGCCGCCAGTACGCTGGACCTGTCGCTGCCAGCCTCGCTGGCGAGCAATCCACGCCAGGCGACAGGCCTCGCCGGTACCTCGGCGGTGGGCGCCGATCTGCAGCTCTCCACCCTGGAGTACATCCGCAACATGGTGGGTACCGCGCTGAGCATCAGCCCGGAAATGAAGCAGGCTTCCGCCTCGCTGGGCGCCGCTCAAAGCGACGTTGACCAGGCGAAGGGCGCGCGTTGGCCGCAGGTGCAACTGGGGCTGAACTCGCCGACCTATCGGACCAAGAAAGAAGACGGTGACGGTGATGGATCGGGGTCCTCGGTACAGGTGGTGACGCCGGTCTACGACTTCGGCGCCATCCGCAACACCATCGATAGCCGCAACAAGACCGCGAACGCCCAGGAGCAGGCGATGGAGCAGGCACGGGTAACCGTCGCCTACAACACCGTTGCCTCGTTGCTGGAACTCAGCCACCAGCAGGAAGCCCTGAGTGTCACCGACCAGTACGTGGCGCGTATGCGCGAGCTGGTGGACATGCTGTCGCAGATTTCCCAGGTCGACCCGGGGCGGCGCAGCGAAGTGGTGCAGGCGCGTTCCCGCCTGCTGCAGGCAGAGACCGCTCGCGCCAACGTGCAGGCCAAGCTGCAGCAGGTGAAAACCAGCTTGGCCAAACTGGTCAGCGAAGACGTCGAGGTACCTGCCAGCGTGAAATGGGAGTGGACCCCGATGAACCTCGACAAGGCCCTCAAGGATATGCAGGAAAGCCCGGCCATCCAGCAGTCTCGCTGGGAAATGGATGCCGCTCGCGCCAACGCCGAGTCCGTCAAGTCATCGCAGCTTCCGGCGCTCAACTGGGTGGTCGGTCGAAACACCGGGAATGACGTGTTCAGCAACAATGAACCCTGGTCGACCGGCCTGGCCGTACAGTGGAACGCGTTCCAGGGTGGCGCGGGCAGAGCTGCACAGCGTGCCGCCTACCAGCGTGCCGATGCAGCCGAGCAACGCATGGAAACGGCGCGCCGTGAGGCGGAGTACCAGATTCGCAATCTGGCCGAACAACGCGATCTTGCGGTTACTCGAATCTCGGAATTCGACTCCCTGCTGAAAGAGTCCGATGGCGTGCGCAAAATGTTCTATGACCAGTGGTATCACCTGGGCAAGCGCACCCTGCTGGATGTGCTGATCGCCGAGAACGACTACTACTCGGGGCAGGTCCAGGCCATCGATAACTTCTACGCCAGCAAGTCGGCCGACCTGCAGATCCGTTCGGAAGCCAGTGGCCTGCTGGCGTGGCTGGCGGTAGATGGCGAGCGCCCGGCCACGCAACGTTGATTGCCCGAGTGCCTGCGTCTTCGACCACTGGCGGCGAGCCTTGTCGGCCGCCGCCAGTGGTTTCGCTGACACCTCTGTTCGCCAGCTGTGGAGCACGCTCGTGCAAGGTCATCGACCTGCTCATGTCGCGCTCGCTGGCGGGAGAAAAATGAGCTCCGGACAGGGCTCATCCGGAAACAACCTGCATTGATTGAGCGCAGCAAATCGCTCCGATGCGGCGATATGTCGCAACGCGAAATGCCCCCTTCACCCCCTCGAAAATAACCGTGAGCGCAACATTGATCCGGGCGTTGTGCGAACGTGCGCACGGCCCTCTCGCGGTAATTTCCTTTGTCCTGCAGCCCCTTTGTTCCGGCCTTTGCAGCCCTTTTGAGGGATGTGGATAACATCTCCTGGCAGGGAGCTGGACGGCTCTGTTCGACCGTCGGGTCGAGCAGGGAACGCTTCGGACTGTTTCCTGGTTTGAGAAAATATCTTGTTAAAAATGGGGGGCTGGGGCCTTGAAAGGCGTTTCTGAAATGCTTTGTAATACCCGCCGTCCATTTCCTACCCCCAAATCGCTGAGTCGCACTGACGCAAGTCATTGTCAGTGTTCACCCTTCGGTGCAGCGGCATAACAACAGGGGGCTGCCATCGGTGGGCTCCTGTCATCTGACGAGTCGGGCAATCCGCTCGTGCAATCGGTGTGCGACGCGCGTGCTTCAACAAGCCGCCAGTCCAGACACCACACGCTGAATACTCACGGAACGAATCAGCTGACGAAATCGGTTTCGCATCGCGAAGACCGGGCGACCTCCCTTTGCCTGGAATCCGTGCGGCCGCGTTCGTGAATCCATGACAGCCCTGGCAGGCGGCTTGGAAAAGTCGCGGGTAACGAGTCGTCGAGCAGTACATGGCGAAGACTCGTGGGCGGTGAAGCGATTTTCATCCACTAAGGCCGCAAGATGAAAAAAGAGCAGTACACAGGAATTTTGAAGAGACTGGCGTGGCTGCCGATGCTGATGCTCGGTGGTTGCAACATGGCGCTGTTCGACCCGAAAGGGCAGGTCGGCGCTGACGAGAAGTCCCTGATCATCACGGCAACCCTGCTGATGCTGATCGTGGTGGTGCCGGTCATCCTGATGACCTTCGGGTTCGCCTGGAAATACCGGGCTTCGAACACCAAGGCCACCTACATGCCGGACTGGTCTCACTCGACCAAAATCGAGCTGGTGGTATGGCTGGTTCCCTGCGTGATCATCGCCGTGCTCGGCTGGATCACCTGGGAAAGCACCCACAAGCTGGACCCGTACCGTCCGCTGGACTCCGAGGTCAAGCCGGTGACCATCCAGGCCATCTCGCTGGACTGGAAGTGGCTGTTCATCTACCCGGAACAGGGCATCGCCACCGTCAACGAAATCGCCTTCCCGAAAGACACCCCGGTGAACTTCCAGATCACCTCGGATTCGGTGATGAACTCGTTCTTCATCCCGCAGCTGGGCAGCCAGATCTACTCCATGGCCGGGATGCTCACCAAGCTGCACCTGATCGCCAATGAAGAAGGTGTGTTCGACGGCATCTCCGCGAACTACAGCGGCGGCGGTTTCTCGGGCATGAAGTTCAAGGCCATCTCCACCTCCGAGCAGGGTTTCCAGGATTGGGTTGCGAAGGTCAAGGCCTCGCAGCAGACCCTGAACCTGGATCAGTACCCGGAGCTGGTGAAGCCGACCGAGAACGTCCCGGCGACCTACTTCGCAACCGTCAGCCCCGAGCTGTTCTCCCACGTGCTGAACAAGTGGGAACACGCCGGCCACGCAATGGCCAAGGCGCACGAGGCCAAAGAACAGGCCGAGAAGGGCGAACACGGCGAAGCGCATGAAGAGGCCGCCATGGCGGGCCACGACATGAGCAACATGCAAGGCATGCCTGGCATGCAAATGAATCCGAGCCAGGAGTAACCGCAGATGTTCGGGAAACTGACACTGTCGGCCGTGCCGTATCACGAGCCGATCATCGTCATCACGCTGGCTGTCGTCGCCCTGGCGGGCCTCGGTGTGTTCGGCGCGATCACTTACTACCGCAAGTGGACTTACCTGTGGACCGAATGGCTGACGTCCATCGACCACAAGAAAATCGGCGTGATGTACATCATCGTCGCCCTGATCATGCTGCTGCGCGGCTTCGCCGACGCCATCATGATGCGCGGCCAGCTCGCCCTGGCTGAAGGCGCCAACCACGGCTACCTGCCGCCGGAACATTACGACCAGATCTTCACCGCTCACGGCGTGATCATGATCATCTTCATGGCCATGCCCTTCATGACCGGCCTGATGAACCTGGCCGTGCCGCTGCAGATCGGCGCGCGCGACGTGGCGTTCCCCTTCCTGAACTCCCTGAGCTTCTGGCTGCTGGTCGTCAGCGCCATGCTGGTGAACGTCTCGCTGGGCCTGGGTGAATTCGCCCGTACCGGCTGGGTCGCCTACCCGCCGCTGTCCGAGCTGGCCTACAGCCCGGGCGTGGGTGTGGACTACTACATCTGGGCGCTACAGATATCGGGTATGGGTACCTTGCTCACCGGCATCAACTTCCTGGTGACCGTGTTCAAGATGCGTACCCCCGGCATGAAGCTGATGCAGATGCCGATCTTCACCTGGACCTGCACCTTCGCCAACATCCTGATCGTTGCGTCGTTCCCGATCCTGACCGCGGCCCTGGGCCTGCTGTCGCTGGACCGCTACTTCGACATGCACTTCTTCACCAACGAGCTGGGCGGCAACGCCATGATGTACATCAACCTCTTCTGGGCCTGGGGCCATCCTGAGGTGTACATCCTGATCCTGCCGGCTTTCGGTATCTTCTCCGAAGTCACCGCGACTTTCGCTGGCAAGAAGATGTTCGGCTACACCTCGATGGTGTGGGCGAGCGCCGCGATCACCTTCCTCGGCTTCACCGTCTGGCTGCACCACTTCTTCACCATGGGTTCGGGCGGCGACGTCAACGGCTTCTTCGGCGTTGCGACCATGCTGATCTCCATCCCGACCGGGGTGAAGCTGTTCAACTGGCTGTTCACCATCTACCGTGGCCGCCTGCGCTTCGACACCCCGATCCTGTGGACCCTGGGCTTCATCGTCACCTTCACCATCGGTGGCATGACCGGCGTTCTGCTGGCCATCCCGGGCGCTGACTACCTGCTGCACAACAGCCTGTTCCTGATCGCCCACTTCCACAACACCATCATCGGTGGTGCGGTGTTCGGCTACCTGGCCGGCTTCGTCTTCTGGTTCCCGAAAGCCTTCGGCTTCAAGCTGGACGAGAAGTGGGGCAAGCGCTCCTTCTGGTGCTGGCTGGTCGGCTTCTACATGGCCTTCATGCCGCTGTACATCCTCGGCTTCATGGGCATGACCCGTCGCCTGAACCACTACGACAACCCGATGTGGAAGCCGTACCTGGTCGTGGCGTTCTTCGGCGCCGTGCTGATCTTCCTCGGCATCGCCTGCCAGCTGATCCAGCTGCTGGTGTCGATCAAGAACCGCGAGCAACTGGCCGACCTGACTGGCGACCCGTGGGGTGGCCGTACCCTGGAATGGTCCACTTCCTCGCCGCCGCCGTACTACAACTTCGCCGAACTGCCGAAGGTCAACGACATCGACGCGTTCCACGACATGAAGCAGACCGGTACCGCGTACCGCAAGCTGCCGGCCTACGCGCCGATCCACATGCCGAAGAACACCGCCGCTGGCTTCTCCATCGCCGTGTTCGCCTTCCTCTTCGGCTTCGCCGCCATCTGGCACATCTGGTGGCTGGTGGGTGTTGGTTTCGTCGGCATGATCGCCTCGGTCATCGTGCGCAGCTACATCACCGACGTGGACTACTACGTCCAGCCGGATGAGATCGAGCGCATCGAGAACGCCAACTTCCAGAAACTCGCCACCGCGCAGCAGGTATAAAACCATGTCGACGGCAGTACTGAATCAACACCTGGTCGATACGCACGAAGCGGCGCACGACCATGACCACGCCCACGACAGCGGCGGCATGACGGTATTCGGCTTCTGGCTGTACCTGATGACCGACTGCATCCTGTTCGCGAGCGTCTTCGCCACCTACGCCGTGCTGGTCAACCACACGGCCGGCGGCCCGAGCGGCAAGGACATCTTCGAACTGCCCTACGTGGCCGTCGAAACCGCGATCCTGCTGATCTCCTCCTGCACCTACGGCCTGGCCATGCTGGCCGCGCACAAGGGTGCCAAGGGCAAGGCCATCGCCTGGCTGGGCGTGACCTTCCTGTGCGGCGCCGCGTTCATCGGCATGGAACTCAACGAGTTCCATCACCTGATCGTCGAAGGCTTCGGCCCGAGCCGCAGCGCCTTCCTGTCGTCCTTCTTCACCCTGGTCGGCATGCACGGCCTGCACGTATCCGCAGGCCTGCTGTGGATGCTGGTGCTGATGGCGCAGATTGGCACCCGTGGCCTGACCGCGCAGAACAACACCCGCATGATGTGCTTGAGCCTGTTCTGGCACTTCCTGGACATCGTCTGGATCTGCGTCTTCACCGTCGTCTACCTGATGGGGGCTCTGTAATGTCCGCTGCTGCACATCATCACGACTCCCACGGCGCCCACGGCCACGATTCCCACGGTGCTGGCCACGGCAGCCTGGGCTCGTACGCCATTGGCTTCGTGCTCTCGGTGATCCTCACCGCGATCCCGTTCTACATGGTCATCGACGGTGGCTTCTCGCGTCACGCCACCCTGCTGACCATGGTGATCCTGGGCCTGGTCCAGGTCGTCGTGCACCTGATCTGCTTCCTGCACATGAACTTCTCCTCGGAAGGTCGCTGGAACGTCATGGCATTCATCTTCACCGCCATCATCATCCTGCTGGTGGTCGGTCTGTCGCTGTGGATCATCTACACCGCAGACACCCTGATGATGCCGATGCCCTGAGGGCCGATGCCGTGAAACTCAAGCGTTATCTCCTGGTCGCCAAGCCGGGCATCATCTTCGGAAACCTGATCGCGGTGGCGGGGGGATATTTCCTCGCCGCTCGCGGCAGCGTTGACCCGATGCTGCTGCTGGCCACCGTGATCGGCCTGTCCCTGGTCGTTGCCAGCGGTTGTGTGTTCAACAACTGCATCGACCGCGACATCGATCGCTTCATGGAGCGTACCCGCAGCCGCGTCACCGTGACCGGGCAGATCTCGCTGAAGGCCGCCCTGGCCCACGGCGTGGTTCTCGGCGCGGCGGGCTTCGGCCTGCTTGCGTGGAAGACCAACGTGCAGGCGACCCTGCTCGCTGCGTTCGGCTTCTTCGTCTACGTCGTGCTCTACAGCCTCTGGCTCAAGCGCGCCTCGGTCTACGGCACGCTGGTCGGCAGTCTCTCCGGAGCCATGCCGCCAGTGGTGGGCTACTGCGCCGCCAGCGGTCACTTCGACATGGGCGCGGCGGTGCTGCTGCTGATCTTCTGCCTCTGGCAGATGCCGCACAGCTACGCCATCGCGATCTTCCGCCTCAACGACTACCGCGCCGCCGGGATTCCCGTGCTGCCGGTGGAGCGGGGCATCGACGCGACCAAGAAGCAGATCCTGTACTACGTCGTGGCCTTTGGCCTGGCGACTCTGCTGCTGACCGTGACCGGCTTCGCCGGCTACGGTTACCTGGTAGTGGCGCTGGCGGTCAGCGCCTGGTGGCTGTTCATCGCGGTCAAAGGCTTCAGTGCCGAAGACGATCGCCGCTGGGCCCGCCAGTTGTTCGCCTTCTCCATCATCGCGATCAGCGTGCTGAGCCTGATGATGTCCATCGACTTCCAGGCCATCCCGGCCCAGTCGATGCTGGCGGCGCTGTAAGGCTGCTCTGCTGCAACGAAAAAGCCGCCCCTCGGGGCGGCTTTTTTGTGCCTGACATATCAGCTTGGCGATGGTGCTTTTGTAGGAGCGAGCTTGCTCGCGAACCGCCTGAGCACCGGAACTGCCGGGAAGAGCGTTCGCGTGCAGGCTCGCTACAGGGGGATCGGCTCCCGTAGGAGCAACTGTCTTCTCTTTGAGAGTCCATGCCTGCGCTTCCCTCACCCCAGCCCTCTCCCAAGGGGAGAGGGGGCAGATCGTGCCGGCTGACGCAATGGTTTCATCCTGCTCAGAACGGTCCCCTCTCCCGCTTGCGGGAGAGGGTTAGGGTGAGGGGCTTTTGACCTTGTAGGAGTGGACTCCGTCCCCGATCGCTATCCGATCAATGCAACTTCAACCTGGGCTCGGTACTGCGCCCGATCCGATCCGCAATCATCAACAACGCCGTGCGGAACGGTCCGTAGAGCGCCATCTGGTGCATGCGGTACAGCGATACATAGAACATCCGCGCCAGCCAGCCCTCCAGCTTCACGCTGCCCATGAGGTTGCCCATCAGATTGCCGACAGCGCTGAAGCGCGACAGCGAGATCAGCGAGCCGTAGTCGGTGTAGCGGTACTCCGGCAGCGGCTTGCCATCCAGCTTCGCGACCAGCGCCTTGGCCAGCAGCGAAGCCTGCTGGTGAGCGGCCTGGGCGCGCGGCGGCACGGTGCGTTCGCTCCCATCGCCCATCGGGCAAGCGGCGCAGTCACCGAAGGCGAAGATGTTGTCGTCGCGGGTGGTCTGCAGAGTGGAGCGCACCACCAGCTGGTTGATGCGGTTGGTCTCCAGGCCGTCGATTTCCTTGAGCAGGCTCGGCGCGCGAATGCCCGCCGCCCAGACTTTCAGGCTTGCCGGAATGAACTCGCCTGCTGCCGTGCGCAGGCCGTCAGCCGTCACTTCCTGCACCGCCGAACCGGTGGCCACACGCACGCCGAGTTTCTCCAGCGTCTGGTGCACCGGTTGGCTGATGCGCTCGGGCAGCGCCGGCAGCACACGCGGGCCGGCCTCGATCAGGGTGATACGCATGTTCTGCGGCTGGATGCCGGTCAGCCCGTAGGCCGCCAGCTCCTGCGCTGCATGGTGCAGTTCAGCCGAGAGCTCGACCCCGGTGGCACCGGCGCCAACGATGGCGACGCTGATCTGATCGTCCTTGTCCTGCCCGGCGTGGGCGCGCAGGTAATGAGTGAGCAACTGCTTGTGGAAGCGCTCGGCCTGCTCGCGGGTGTCGAGGAAGATGCAGTGGTCCGCGGCGCCTGTGGTGCCGAAGTCATTGGTGGTGCTGCCGATGGACAGGACAAGCGTGTCGTACTCCAGGCTGCGCGCTGGCACCAGCTCCTCGCCCTGCTCATCGAGCGTGGCAGCGAGCTGAATGCGCTTGCTTGCGCGGTCCAGGCCATCGAGGCGGCCGAGCTGGAATTCGAAGTGGTTCCATTTCGCCTGGGCGACGTAGTTCAGCTCATCCTCGGAAGAGTTGAGCGAGCCAGCGGCGACTTCGTGCAGCAGGGGTTTCCAGATGTGGGTGAGGTTGGCATCGACGAGCGTAATGCGCGCCTTGCCCTTTTTACCCAGGGTGCGGCCGAGACGGGTCGCGAGCTCCAGCCCGCCGGCGCCGCCGCCGACGATCACGATACGATGGGACATGTTGCATTCTCATAGCTTAAGGAATCCTGTATCGGCCCGTGGCGGCACGGCGCTCACGCAAGGTAGGCCAGGAGGCGGCTCAGCAAACCCAGGGCGATGACTACCGCGAGCAAGCCTCCCATCATCAGCCAGGGCTTGAACGGCGCGCGTTCGACCTGGTGCACGGGGGAGCTGAGGTAGTGATCGACCTTCTGCTGGTCTTCGGGGCTCAGGCGACTGGGCATGGGCGGCCTCCGTTTATAATGTCGAGCATTCTAGTAGGGCTTGGGCGGCCTCTCAATGCGCCGCCGATCAATGCAGCATTGCATGAGCGCCTATTTACAGGCCGACGCCCATGTCGAAAAGGATGCTTCGGCCCAGGCTGCCGCGCAGGAAATCCGGCGCGTCACTGTGGGCGAACAGCACTCGGGCGAAAGTTGGCCCGACCACCGAGAGCGAGCGCCAACCCTGGCGCAGGTACTCGGTCGGCGGCGGGAAAGGGGTGTTGAAGTCCGGTGTCTCGCGCTTGAGGCTGACGAAGGCGAGCAGGTCCAGCTCGCGCGGGTCGATGCCGCGCTCGGTGTAGTTGTGTGCCTTCTTGCGCAAAGTAGGCGCTAGGCGCGCCTGCAGCTCCGCACAGGGAATCCGCCGCGGACGCTGCTCTCGGCGGATCAGCTGGTTGATGCTCTGGGCCATGCGCCGGCGCAGCAGTTCTTCCTTCCATTCCTCGTTGAGCCGGCGGCCCTGGTCGAGCACGAAGAACACCTCGAAGGTGGCGTCGCGGAACAATACGTCCGGCGGCTGCTGGGTTGGCGCAACGAAGTCTTCCTGGCGATACGGCACCTTGAGCGCCTGCAGCAGTCGCTGGCAGGCCCAGCACTCCCGTTCCCACTTGCGGGCATTGGAGAGGAAGTCGTTGGCTTGTTCCGCCTGGCGCGTCAGCAGGCGCAGATAGTCGGACTCGTTCATGCCTCAAGCATAGTTGCTGCGAAGCTCGGGCGGGTGGCGGAGGCGCGTGTAGACTGTTGCCAATCGTTGATGCCAGGGCTGAGAGGGAAGCGTGAAACGACTGCTGAGCGGGTTGCTGTTGATGGTGCTGGCGAGCCTGGCGATGGCGCAGGAGTCGCCAGCCATCGGTTGGACGCTGCTGGACCAGTTCGACAAACCCTACACGGCGAACGCCGATCTGAAGGTGCTGCTGGTCGCCCACGACATGGCCGGTTCGAAGCTGGTAAAGGCCGCCCTGGTGGATCGTCCGCAAGGTTACCTGGAGTCGCGCAGTGCCGCTTTCGTCGCTGACATCAGCCGCATGCCGGCACCGATCTCGAGCCTGTTCGCCATCCCCGCCATGCGTGACTACTCCTATCGCGTACTGCTCGACCGCGAGCCGCGTGTGGCCAGTCGCTTCCCCGCCACGGCGGATACGGTGACCTGGTTGCAACTGGAACAGGGCAAGGTCGTCGCCAGCCACAGCTTCGACTCGGCGGATGCCCTGCGCCAGGCGCTTGAGCGGGGCGCGCCGTGATCGCCGCACAGCTGCTGTCCGAAGAAACCCTCGAGCTCGGCTGGGCGATCTACCTGCCCATCGTCGCCTGGGCCATCTGGCGCGCGCCGTGGCTGGAGCTGGTCAGCGATTTTCGCCGCCAGCACCTGGTGTTCGGCACCATGCTCGGGCTATTCCTGCTCTGGCTGGTACGGCGGGATTTCGCTTCCGGGGTGTCCTTCCATTTCATCGGCATTACCGCCGTGACCCTGCTGCTGGACTGGCCGCTGGCGATCATCGTCGGGCTCGTCGCACAGATCGGCCTGTGCCTGATCGATCGCCAGGATTGGGCGGCCATCGGCGTCAACGGCATCCTGCTGATCCTGATCCCGGTGCTGATCACCGAGGTGGCGGCGATCCTCGTCGAGCGTCGGCAACCGCGCAACCTGTTCGTCTACATCTTCTGCTCGGGGTTCTTCCCCGCGGCGCTGGCGGCCCTCTGCAGCCTGCTGCTGGGGCTCGGCCTACTGTGGATGGACGGGCTGTTCCCGATGCCGCCGTGGATCGAGGACTTCATCGGTTACCTGTGGCTGATCATGTTCCCCGAGGCTTTCATCAACGGCACCATCGTCACCGGTCTGGTGGTCTTCTACCCGGACTGGCTGGAGACCTTCAATCGCACTCGCTACCTGCAGGCGCCCTGGAAGGACGACGATGAACCACGCTGATGTTCGGCCATCTGCGAGGCTCATGCCCCCTGTGGCTTGATCCAGGTCAGTTCGGAAACCTCCTACGATCGGGGAAGCTTGGCCCCCCTTCGCAAGGAGATTGCCGATGAGCATTCACAGCTGGGCCGAGCAACGCCTCCACGAACTGCTGGTCGAGGCCGAAGCGGCCGGCCAGGACCCGCAACTGGTCGTGCGGGCACTGCTGAGCGCGGTGGTGCAGGCCAACGCGCAAGTCCGCACACAGGAAGACCTGGGACATGAACTGCATTTCCTCGCCGACAACCTGGACGAGGAGCGGGACTACGCCTTCATGCGCCCCTGATTGAAAACCCTGTGGCCTGGAGCAAAGGTTCGCCCACAAAAAAGCCGCCTCTCGAGGCGGCTTTTTCACGGATCAATGCCCGCGCGGCGGTTTTTCCAGATCGCCGGAGAACAGCTCGTCCTCCTGGTTATCGCCGGGAATAGCGTGTTCTTCCGCCGCCCAGGCGCCCAGGTCGATCAGCTTGCAACGGTGCGAGCAGAAGGGGCGGAACTCGTTCTTGGCGCTCCATTCAACAGGGGCGCCACAGGTGGGGCATTCCACGGTCAGGGGTTGGCTCATGGTTTTCCTCCACGCAGGCCTAGATAGAACTGATGCAGACGCTCGACCTGCTGGTGCAGGTGGCCGAGGTCGCCATCGTTGAGCAGCACGTCATCCGCGTGCTTGAGCCGGTCGTCGCGCAAGGCCTGGGCCTTGAGAATCGAACGGACCTGTTCTTCGGACACCTGGTCCCGGCGCATGGTGCGCTCCAGTTGCAGATGCTCGGGGGTATCCACCACCAGCACGCGCTGGGTCATACGGTGCTGCCCGGACTCCACCAGCAGCGGCGACACCAGGATGGCGTAGGGCGATTGCGCCTGCGCCAGGTTGCTGGCGATCTCCTGGCCGATCAGCGGGTGCAGCAATTGCTCCAGCCAGCGGCGTTCGTCTTCGGCCTTGAAGATGCGCTCGCGCAGGGCGGCACGGTTGAGCTGGCCGTCCGGCAGCAGCACGGCCTCGCCGAAGCGCTCGACGATCTGCGCCAGGGCAGGGCGGCCGGGTTCCACCACCCAGCGCGCGGCGTGGTCGGCGTCGACCATGTGTATGCCCAGCGAGGCAAAATGCTCGGCGGCGGCGCTCTTACCACTGCCGATGCCGCCAGTGAGGCCCAGAATCCAGGGTTTCATCGTTCTCCTTTCTGCCGGCCCGGTGGCCGTCACGGGCGCCGAGGGAAGTCGGCGCCGGAGAAGGCTAGCGGAAACCGGCGAACTGCAGATAGGTCGCGGTTATTTGATCACCCCAGAGCAGCGCAATCCAGCCAGCGATGGCCAGATAGGGGCCGAAGGGGATCGGCGTACTGGTCTCGGCATTGCGCAGGCGCAGCATGATCACCCCCAGCACCGCCCCTACCAGCGACGACAGCAAGATGGTCAGCGGCAGCACCTGCCAGCCACCCCAGGCGCCGAGCATGGCCAGCAGCTTGAAGTCGCCGTAGCCCATGCCCTCCTTGCCGGTGACCAGCTTGAACAGCCAGTACACCGACCACAGGCTCAGGTAGCCGAACACCGCGCCCCAGAGCGCATCGCCCAGGTTGGTGAAGAGCCCGAAGTGGTTGACGATCAGCCCCAGCCAGAGCAGCGGCAGCACCAGGGCGTCCGGCAGCAACTGATGATCGACGTCGATCATGCTCATCGCCAGCAGGCCCCAGGTCAGCAGCAGCATCGCCCCGGCCTGCCAGCCGAAGCCATAATGCCAGGCGACGAACGCCGACAGCGCACCGCACGCCAGCTCGATCAGCGGATAACGCTTGCTGATCGGCGCCTTGCACGACGAACACTTGCCGCCCAGCACCAGCCAACTGACAACCGGGATGTTCTCCCAGGGCTTGATCTCGTGGGAGCAATGCGGGCACTGGGAGTTAGGCAGGACCAGGTTATAGGTCGGACGCTTCTCGCCCTCCGGCAGGCCGAGGGTTTCCCGCGCCTGCTGCTGCCAGTCCAGCTCCATCATCCGCGGCAGGCGATGGATCACAACGTTGAGGAAGCTGCCGACCAGCAGGCCGAGGAGGGTGGCACATAAAACAAAGGCCAGCGGGGTGCTGGCCAGGAGGTCGAAAACAGGCATGGGTTATACGACGTTGCCCAGTTGGAAGATCGGCAGGTACATGGCAATGATCAGGCCACCTACGAGTACGCCCAGGACGGCCATGATCATGGGTTCCATCAGGGTGGTCAGGTTATCGACGGCGTTGTCGACCTCTTCTTCGTAGTAGCTGGCGACCTTGTCGAGCATTGCATCCAAAGAGCCGGATTCCTCACCGATCGCCGCCATCTGGATGGCCATGCTGGGGAAGACCCCGGTGGTGCGCATGGAGAAGTTCAATTGCGTGCCCGACGATACGTCCTGCTTGATCTTGTTTACCGCAGTGCGGAAGACCACGTTCCCAGTTGCGCCGGCTACCGAGTCAAGGGCTTCTACCAAGGGAACACCGGCCGCGAACGTGGTGGAGAGTGTTCGTGCATATCGGGCGATGGAGGATTTATAGAGAATCATGCCCACGATAGGCGTCTTTAACAGGGCGCGATCCAGAAAGTCGCGGAATTTCTCCGAGCGGTTACGCGCTTCCTTGAAGGCGAATGCGGCTGCGAAGAGTCCGATCAATACAATCAACCACCACTCCTGAAGCGTTTCGGAGAGGCCGATGACCATTCGGGTAAAGGCTGGAAGTTCCGCGCCGAAATTCGAAAATACCGATTGGAACTGAGGAACCACCTTGATTAGCAGGATCGCCGAAACGATAAGCGCCACGATGACCACCGCAATGGGATAGGTCATCGCCTTCTTAATCTTCGCTTTGAGCGACTCGGTCTTTTCCTTGTAAGTCGCAACGCGATCCAGAAGAGCCTCAAGCGCACCAGACTGCTCGCCGGCGTCAACCAGGTTGCAGTACAGGTCGTCGAAATATTGCGGCTTCTTGCGCAGAGAGTTGGCCAGGCTGTTGCCTGAGGCGACCTCTTGCTTGATGTCATCGACAAGCTTGCGCATGTTTGGGTTGTCGAAGCCCTCGCCGATGATATCGAAGGACTGCAGCAAGGGGACGCCCGACCCCATCATGGTCGCCATCTGCCGAGTGAACAGGGCGATATCCATGGGCTTGATCTTCTTGCCCTTGCCCAGAAGCGAGATTCCCTTCTTGCGGACCTTGATCGGATTGATGCCCTGCTTGCGCAGCTGGGCCTTGACGAGCGCCGTATTGGCTCCCGACAGCTCCCCTTTGATCTTCCCGCCCTTTCTATCGGTGCCTTCCCAGACGAAGACGCTCGTTTTTAATGCTCTTTCCGCCATGGATTAATCCTTGGTCACGCGGTTGACTTCCTCGAGGCTGGTGATGCCTTGCATGGCCTTGAGCAGGCCCGAGGTGCGCAGGTCATTGAAGCCTTCTTTGCGGGCTTGCTCCGCGATCTGAATGGAGTTGCCTTCCTCCATGATAATGCGTTGCAGCGCTGGCGTGATTTTAACCACTTCATAAATACCCAAGCGCCCCTTGTATCCACCCTTGCAATTGTCGCACCCGACGGGGGAATACAGCTTGAACGTCCCGATCTTGTCGGCCGGGAAGCCTTCATGAAGAAGCGCTTCCTGCGGAACATCGTGTTCCTTCTTGCAGTGCGGACAGAGCTTGCGCGCCAGGCGCTGGGCAATGATCAGGTTGGTCGAGGTGGCCAGGTTGAACGAGGCGACGCCCATGTTCAGCAGGCGGGTCAGCGTTTCGGCGGCACTGTTGGTGTGCAGGGTGGACATCACCATGTGGCCGGTCTGCGCGGCCTTGATGGCAATCTCGGCGGTTTCCAGGTCGCGAATCTCGCCGACCATGATCACGTCCGGGTCCTGGCGCAGGAAGGCGCGCAGGGCCTGGGCGAAGTCCATGCCCTGGCGCGGGTTCACGTTGACCTGGTTGATGCCTTCCAGGTTGATCTCCACCGGGTCTTCGGCGGTGGAAATATTGATATCCGGCGTATTGAGGATGTTGATGCCGGTATAGAGCGATACGGTCTTGCCCGAGCCGGTAGGGCCCGTCACCAGAATCATGCCCTGGGGCTGCTTGAGTGCGTCCAGGTAGAGTTGCTTCTGTGCTTCCTCGTAGCCCAGCGCATCGATGCCCATCTGCGCGCTGGAGGAGTCGAGGATCCGCATCACGATCTTCTCGCCCCATAGGGTTGGCAGCGTGTTGACGCGGAAGTCGATGGACTTGGTCTTCGACACGCGCATCTTGATCCGCCCGTCCTGCGGCTTGCGGCGCTCGGAAATGTCCAGGCCGGCCATGACCTTCAGGCGTGCGGAGATTCGGCTGGACAACTGAATGGGTGGCTTGGCCACTTCATGCAACATGCCGTCGGTACGGAAGCGTACGCGGTAGATCTTCTCGTAGGGCTCGAAGTGCAGGTCGGACGAGCCCCCCTTGATAGCGTCCAGCAGCATCTTGTTGACGAAGCGGACCACCGGTGCGTCGTCAGCATCGCCACCTGTCTCTTCCTTCGCCTCGGTGTTGGCGTTCTCGATATCCAGGCCATCGAGGTCGATGTCGCCCAGGTCGTCCAGCCCTCCGGTAGCGCTTTCGAACAGTTTTTCGATGGCATCGCCGAGTTTGTCGTCTTCAACGAGGATGGCCTCGGTGGTCAGGCCGGTGCTGAACTGGACATCGGTAATGGCTTGATGGTTTGTCGGATCGGAAACGCCGACGAACAGCTTGTTGCCCCTGCGCCAGAGTGGAAGTACGCGATGCTGTCGGACCAGCTTCTCACTCACCAACTCCTTGGGAAAACTCTCACGGTCCAGGCTGGTTAGATCGCAGAAGGCCACGCCGAACTGCTCGGCCGCCAGCTCGGTCAGGGGGCGGCTTTTTACCAGCTTGTTCTGTACCAGGTAAGTGACCAGCGACAGCTTGTTGCGCTGGGCCTGCTGTTGCGCTTGTTGGGCGCTTTTCTCATCGAGCAGTTCTGAAATTACCAGTTGCCGGGCAAGACCGGACAATACGACCTGATCGTTCATGGGGATGGGTCAGCCAGAGGTTTTGTGCCTTATAGCGTAGTTGCACTGTGCTGCCAAATCTCGTGCGCGCAGGTGTCAAAAAACGTCACTTCCTGCGAAATTTCAGGTTAAGAAAGAGGTTCTTTCTGGTGTCGAGGTCAGATTAGCTGCGTGATTTGGATTTGGCATGGAAGCTGCTTTCATACGATCAGGTCCTGCGACCTCTTACAAACCTGGAGAGAACTATGAAGGCTCAAAAAGGCTTTACCCTGATCGAACTCATGATCGTGGTTGCGATCATCGGTATTCTGGCTGCTGTCGCCCTGCCGGCTTACCAGGACTACACCATTCGTGGTCGTGTTGTTGAAGGTATCAACCTGGCTGGTGCTGCCAAGTCGCTCATTGGTGATAGCTCTGCTACTGAGGCTGAAGTCATTGCCGCTGCTACCGCCTTCAACGCTCAGTCAGGTGGTGTTGGTGCGCGCAGTAAGTACGTAAACAGCGTTCAGATCATTGCTGCTGCTGGCGCGACTCTGGGTGAGGTGACCGTTACCTTCAACGATACCAACCTGGGCAACGTTGGTGTTGCTACTCCGACCCTGCGATACACCCCGTTCATTGACACCGGCGCTGCTCGTGTTCTGCTGGGCACTAACTTTGCCGCAACTCCGCCGGCTCGTGGCAATATTGACTGGGCATGCTCCAGCACTACTAATGCCGTTGCCACCGCTCGTGGTTTTGCTGGCATGACTCTTGGTTCCCTGCCGGCTCAGTTCGCTCCGAGCGAGTGCCGCTAAGTGCCTGACAGTGGTCTTGCCGAAGTCTGATATCTCGACAAGCACCTGAGCAAGAAAAGCCCCTTTTCGAAGGGGCTTTTTTTATAGTGTCATTTTCTACAGGGTGGAGCGGATATGCAGTGGGTGGCCTTGCCGCGCAATCGTTGGATCGCATTTCTTTATCATCTGGCAATCAGCTTCGTTCTGCTGCTGATCATTACCGGCGTGATGTATTTCTGCTGGTTCCCCGGCGCTCTGTTCGATGCCGCTGGCGGATGGGAAGGCATGCGCATTCTCGTGGCGGTCGATCTGGTGCTGGGGCCCACGCTGACCCTGATCGTATTCAACCGCGCCAAGCCAATCCGCGAGCTGACGCGGGACTTGGGGATCATTGCGACGGTACAGTTGCTCTGTTTGCTGGGTGGGGTCTATACCATCTTCTATTCTCGACCGATCGTGGTTGTGCAGGTTTTCGACACCTTTTATGCCCTTAACCGGGAGGGTATGGTGGACGCCGGTGTGAATTCCAAAGATATCGACGGTTACTCGGGCTTTACCCCTTCTCTGGTCTACGTGCCCGTGCCGCAGGAAAAAATGGCATTCCTGAATCAGCATGTAAAAGGGCTGTTGAACGGGGAGAAGCCAGTGCAGTTTCGCACGGAGCTCTACCGTGAATTGCCGCGTGGTTCGGCAGCAATACCGATGCTCCATGCCAAATCACAGGAGCCTTGCATCAGAGTTGATCTGGAGTCGGTGTATCGCCAGGGCCATGCCTGTTTCGATCCGGACAGCCAGCGTTTCTCAGATTTCGCACTTGATCGCTGAACAGTGCTCCGTTCGTTGCCAATGAATTGATTCCCCTGTCGGAGGAGTGTTAGCCTCCGCACCGCCGCCGGTGTAGCTCAGTCGGTAGAGCAGCTCATTCGTAATGAGAAGGTCGGGGGTTCGATTCCTCTTACCGGCACCATCTTCAGCAAAAAGCCCCGCTTTCGAGCGGGGCTTTTTGTTTTCCGATTCAAGGAAAAGTCAGGCGTAGCCGCTGGGGTTCTGGCTCTGCCAGTTCCAGGCGTCGCGGCACATGTCTTCGATATCGCGCGCGGCATTCCAGTGCAGCTCTGCGCCCGCCAGGGTCGGGTCGGCGTGGTAGCTGGCGATGTCGCCGTCGCGGCGGGGCAGGAACTGGAAGGGGAGTTCGCGGCCGCAGGCTTTTTCATAGGCGCGGATGATTTCCAGCACGCTGTAGCCGCGGCCGGTGCCGATGTTGAAGGTCTTTGCGCCGCTGGCGCCGTCCAGCCAGCGCAGGGCGCTGAGGTGGGCGTTGGCCAGGTCGACGACGTGCAGGTAGTCGCGCACGCCGGTGCCGTCCGGGGTGGGGTAGTCGTTGCCGAATACGCGGATGAAAGGCTGCTTGCCGGTGGCGACCTGGGAGACGTAGGGCATCAGGTTGTTGGGGATGCCGTTGGGATCTTCGCCGATGCGCCCGCTGGCGTGGGCACCCACCGGATTGAAGTAGCGCAGGATGGCCATGGTCCACTGCGGGTCGGCATGGGCGATGTCGCGCAGGGCGATTTCCGCCATCAGCTTGGACTGGCCATAGGGGCTGGCGGGGCCAGTGGGTGCGTCTTCTCGGATCGGGCTCTCGGCCGCCAGGCCGTACACCGTGGCCGAAGAGCTATAGATGAAGCGCTTCACGCCATGGCGTTGCATGACCTGGCACAGGGTGACGGTGCCCGTGAAGTTGGTCTGGTAGTAAGCGATAGGGTCGGCCACCGATTCGGCGACGGATTTGACGCCGGCGAGGTGGATGGCCGCGTCGATGGCGTATTCGTTGAACAGCCGGTCGAGGGTGATCTCGTCGCGGACGTCGCCCCTGACGAAGGGAATGCTCTGTCCGGTGAGCTGCTCGATGCGCTGTAGCGGGACGGGCGAGCTGTTGCTCAGGTTGTCGAGCACAACGGGCCGATAACCCTGTTCGATCAGTTCCAGACAGATATGGGAGCCGATATAGCCGCAGCCCCCGGTCAGCAGAATCTTGCCCGCCATTGCGCCAGTGCCTCCTTTCGCCAGCTGTAGGAAAGCGCCTAGGTAAATTCAGGCGCTTGGCTGGAAGCGTAGGCGAGGGCAGGCGCGCCTGCCGGGGCGATTACTAGCTCAGGCGCATCGACAGGTCCAGCGCCTTGACGTCCTTGGTCAGGGTACCGATGGAGATGTAGTCCACGCCGGTCTCGGCGATGGTGCGCAGGGTGCTCTCGGTGATGCCGCCCGAGGCTTCCAGCTTGGCGCGGCCGGCGGTGAGGGCGACGGCGGTGCGCATGTCGTCCAGGCTCAGCTCGTCGAGCATGACGATGTCGGCGCCGGCGTCCAGTGCCTGGCGCAGCTCCTCCAGGTCTTCCACCTCGATTTCCACCGGCTTGCCTGGGGCGATCCGCTGGGCGGCGGCGATGGCCTGGGCGATGCCGCCGCAGGCGGCGATGTGGTTTTCCTTGATCAGGAAGGCGTCGTACAGGCCGATACGGTGGTTATGGCAACCGCCGCAGGTGATCGCGTACTTCTGCGCCAGGCGCAGGCCGGGCAGGGTCTTGCGGGTGTCGAGCAGCTTCACGCCGGTGCCGTCCACTAGGTTGGCGTAGTGGCGAGCGCGGGTTGCGGTGCCGGAGAGCAGCTGGAGGAAGTTCAGGGCGCTGCGCTCGCCGGTGAGCAGAGCGCGGGCGGGGCCTTCCAGGGTGAACAGGGTCTGGTCGGCGCTGACTTGCTCGCCATCGCTGACTTGCCATTTCACCTGCACGCGCGGATCGACCTGGCGGAATACCTCGTCGACCCAGGCGGTACCGGCGAGGGTGGCGTTCTCGCGGGTGATGATGCGGGCGCTGGCGGCGCGCTCGGCGGGGATCAGTTGGGCGGTGATGTCGCCGCTACCGACGTCTTCGGCCAGGGCGGCACGGACGTTGGCCTGGATTTCCCCGGAAAGCTCGGCGAGGGTGAGGTTCGGCATGCAAGGCTCCTGTTCGCAGTGTCGCGATTATACGGGCGGCGGCGCGTGGCGTGCAGGGAGTGCCATTTTTTGTCTTGTCGCGTGATCTGTCGGACGGACGGTGCCTACTGCTCTGTGAATTTCTTCAAGAATGCGTGAAATGTCTCTTGGTTGTGTAAGAAGCTTCCCTATAATGACGTTGAATCTTTCCGCTTTTTGACGCCACTAAATTGACGTTATGGATGACGCCTCGATGACTGTTGGTGCCGCCAGCCAGGTCTGACGGCAGGAGACTTGCGATGCAGAACGACGCGAACGTAGTGCCGCTGAACAAGCCGGCCACGGAATCCTCGCAGACTTCGTTCGCTGGACGCGTTCCGGCGGGGCTCGTCGCTGTCCGCGACAAGGTCGCCGTCCAGTTGCGTCATGCCATGCAGGCCCTGTTCGACAACGCCGACGATACCCTGTTCGAGATGGCCGATCGCGCCGCCAACAACGCCGAACAGAGCGCCTACTTCGAGGCCATGCGTGACCTGCGCCTGAAGCGCAAGGGTATCGAGCGTGGCTTCCTGCAGAAGGTCTTCGAAAGCTTTGCCAACCTGAACCAGTATGAAATCGGCCGCGCGCCGGCGCTGGATACGGTTTCCTACGAGAATCTCACCCTGGTGCAGAACGACGAACTGGAAGAGTCCGTCGCCCTGGATGCCATGGTTGCCAAGGTGATGAGCCGCGACGGCGTCGCCCTCACTCACCTCACCACCCGTTTCAATACCCTGGTCAGCAAGAAGGTCGAGGACAAGACCAACCCGCTCGGCCCGCGCCAGCTCTGCGAGGCCTTCCTCGAGGCATGCCGCGGCCTGGGTGTGGAGATCAAGGTCAAGCTGATCATCCTCAAGCTCTTCGAGAAGTACGTGCTGGCTGATGCCGAGCACCTGTACGCGGAAGCCAACCAGACACTGATTGCCCTGAACGTGCTGCCGGAGCTCAAGTCTGTTCCGCTGCGTCGCCCGCCGCAACGTACGGTGCCCAGCAGCCAGGGCGCCGCTCCGGCCGCCGCTGCTGCCGCCGAGGCCGGCGAACAAGCCGGCGCTGGCCAGTACATGGACGCCGACAGCCAGGCGGCCTTCGCGGCCCTGCGCGATCTGCTCTCGCAGGTTCGCGGCAGCGCAGCCCCGGCACGCCCGATGCCTGCCGATGCGGTACCGATTTCCAGCAACGACCTGATGCGCCTGCTGTCCCACTTGCAGTCCCACCTGCCGGCGCAGAGCATCGATGAGATCGATGTGCGCCAGCACCTGGACCACCTGCTGACCCGCGTCAGCAGCAAGAGCGGCCGTTCCCGTGTGGTCGGCCAGGTGGACGAGGACGTCATCAACCTCGTCTCCATGCTCTTCGAATTCATCCTCGACGACCGCACCCTGCCGGATTCGCTCAAGGCCCTGATCGGCCGCATGCAGATCCCGATGCTCAAGGTCGCGGTGCTCGACAAGACCTTCTTCAACCGTGGCAGCCATCCGGCGCGTCGCCTGCTCAACGAGATCGCTTCGGCCGCCCTGGGCTGGGCCGAGCAGTCCGACGGCCAGCGCGACCAGCTGTACCAGAAGATCGAGCAGGTGGTGATGCGCCTGCTGAACGACTTCGTCGACGACCCGGCGATCTTCTCCGAACTGCTCGACGAGTTCATCTCCTTTACCGGCGATGAGCGTCGCCGCAGCGACCTGCTGGAGCAGCGCACCCGCGATGCCGAGGAAGGCCGCGCCCGCGCCGAACTGGCCCGCCAGGACGTGGAAGGTGTGCTCAATGAGCGCCTGCTCGGCCGTACCCTGCCCGAAGTGGTGGTGCGCCTGCTGCAGGAAGCCTGGAGCCAGGTCCTGTTGCTGACCTGCCTGAAGCACGGCACCCATTCCGCCGAGTGGGAAGCCGCCCTGGCGACCATGGACGACCTGATCTGGAGCGTGGAGCCCCACGAGGACCCGGACTCGCGCCTGCGTCTGCTGGAAATGGTCCCGCAGCTGCTCAAGTCGCTGCGCGAAGGCCTGGCTTCGGCCGCCTTCGATCCGTTCTCCACCGGCGAATTCTTCAGCCGCCTGGAAGGGCTGCACGTGCAGGCCTTCCAGCGTTACAAGCAGGTCGAGGAAGCCCCGCTGCTCGACCTGGAAGACGACCTGCCGCTGCTGGACGATCCGCTGGACGCGCCGGCGGCTGTCGCGCCTGCCGCTGCGCAGCCGGCCATGGTCGCCGTGGTCGAGGAAATCGTTCTCGCCTCGCCGGAACCAGCCCGCGCGGTGGAGCCCGAAGAGGCCTTCGCCGATGACGACGAATCGCTGCGCAAGGTCGATGACCTGCGTGTCGGCAGCTGGGTGGAAATCCAGGAAGACGAAGAGCACAAACTGCGCTGCAAGCTGGCTGCGGTCATCCGCCCGAGCGGCCGCTACATCTTCGTCAACCGCACCGGCATGAAGGTGCTGGAAAAGACCCGCATGAGCCTGGCGGTCGAGTTCCGCCGCAACGCCGTGCGCCTGCTCGACGATGCACTGCTGTTCGACCGCGCCCTGGAGTCGGTAATCGGCAACCTGCGCCGCCTGAAGAACGCCTGAGTCCGCTGGCCGCGTGCCAGCGGGTGCATTTCCCCCGTCGCCTGCTTTAGAGTGGGACTCTGCCAAGGAGTCTCCATGCAGATCGACCCCGAATCCGGCTGGTGCCTAGACGCCCAGCGCTGTCCCTCGCCGAACTTCAACGCCCGCCCCGATGGCGAGGAAGTCTCGCTGCTGGTCATCCACAACATCAGCCTGCCGCCCGGCCAGTTCGGCACCTGCAAGGTGCAGGAGTTCTTCCAGAACCGCCTGGACGCCGACGAGCATCCCTACTTCGCCAGCATCTGCAGCCTGACGGTGTCCGCGCATTTCCTCATCGAGCGCGACGGCTCGCTGTTCCAGTTCGTCTCCTGCAACTCGCGCGCCTGGCATGCCGGCGTGTCGACGTTCGATGGGCGGGAGAACTGCAACGATTTCTCCATCGGTATCGAACTGGAAGGTACCGACATCGAGCCCTACAGCGACCGCCAGTACGAAGTGCTGGCCGAGCTGACACGGCAGCTGCGCAAGGTTTATCCCGCGATCACGGCGGAGCGCATCCAGGGGCATTGCGACATCGCGCCGGAGCGCAAGACCGACCCCGGCGAGGCGTTCGACTGGGCGCGCTTCCTGGCTGACATCGGTGCGAAGAAGGAGTCGACATGAGTTTCCTGGTGCTGTTGCTGGTCCTGCTGGTCGAGAAGTTCTCCAGCTGGCGTGCGCGGGTGCAGCGTGACGGCTGGTGGCTCGGCTGGCTGGATAGCGTGGGCGGCGTCAAATCGCTGCTGGCGCAACCCTGGCTCGGACTGCTGGTGGCGATCCTGCCGCCGCTGTTGTTGCTGGCGCTGCTGCTGACTGTCCTCGAGCCGGTGGCCTACGGTCTGCTGGCGCTGCCGGTGCAGTTGCTGGTGCTGGTCTGGAGCCTGGGGCGCGGCGACGTGCTGCGAGCCATCGGGCCGTTCCGCGATGCCTGGCGCCGTGAGGATGCCCAGGCCGCCTACCATGTCGCCGAGCGCGACCTCGGCGTGCAGGTGCAGGCCGATGGTGATGATGATCTGCTCGCCGTCGTGCAGGGCACGCTGGTGTGGGAGGCCTACCAGGCCTTCTTCGCGGTGATCTTCTGGTATGCGCTGCTCGGCCCGGTGGCCGCGCTGGCCTACCGGCTGCTCGCCATTGCCGCCGAACAGGGGCGCCAGCCGGTGCTGCGCGAGCGTGCCGCGCAACTGAGGCATGCCTTCGACTGGTTGCCGTCGCGAGCGCTGGTGCTGAGTTTTGCCCTGGTCGGCAACTTCGTCGCGGTGACCCGCACGCTGCTGCATGACCTGCTGGCCTGGGACGTACCTGCCGCTCGTCTGCTGGCGCGTGCGGGCTATGTCGCCGAAGACTTCAACGAAGGCGGGCTGGGCGCCAAGGGCGTCGCCAGTCTGGACGCGCTGTGGCAGCTGCTGGTGCGCTCTGCCGTGCTCTGGTACGCAGTCTTCGCCATCTGGGCGTTGCTGCTCTGATCCTGCGAATCGGGCCGGGTGCCGCCGGTCCGATGATGGCATTTTAACCTTAAGTTACAGAACTCCCCGCCGATATCAGGTACACATCGAACTCGAAGCGTGAGGCGACGGCCGCTGCATGTCAGTGGCCGCTCCGGTGAGCGCACGCGGCGACGACCCGTCCAGGGGCGCGCCGCACCATCCCCGACAAGCGACATAACAATAACGGGAACAGGAGACGTCTTTCGTGAGGACCGTGCTCTATCCGGCCATCGCGCTGATGAACCGTCTGAGCTTCGGCATGAAGTTCAGCCTGATCAGTGTGCTGTTTTTCCTGCCGATGCTGATTACCAACTTCTATCTGGTGCGCGACTCCTACGGGCAGTTCGTCAGTACCCGTGCCGAACTGGAAAGCCTCCAGCTGATCGGCGACGGACTGCAGATGCGCCGTCATCTCGAGTCCTACAACGATCTGCTGCAGATCAACGGGGTGCTTGGCCAGTCGAACAAATCCTCCGGTATCGACTCGCGCATCAGCCAGTTGCACAAGGACCTGCAGGCGCAGATCGAAGCTCTGCAACCGGTCACCCAGGACGCCGAGCAGATCGCCGAGTTCAATACCAAGCGCGATGAGCTGCTCGCCAGCCTGAAGGGTGTCGACGCCGAGGGCTCGCTGCAGAGCAAGTCGGCCATGGCGGCGCGCCTGCTCAGCGAAGTGCAGGTCTTCAACAAGCTGCTGGTGTCCCAGGCTGGCCTGAGCCAGGACGACGCTCGCGACCTGCGCCAGTTGGCCGAACTGATCACCTCCGGCACTCCCCAGGTGACCGAGACCCTCAGCCAGGGCCGCACCATGGGCGCCAGCGCCCTGGGCCAGGGCTTCCTGAATTCCTCCACCAGCAGCAAGCTCGATGACCTGCTGCAGGAGCTGGAGAAGCTCCACGCCGAATACGGGCTCAAGCTGCAGGAAGCGCTGGGCGCCAGCGCTGCAGCGCAGAGCACGCTGTCCGCCGATGCCCAGGCCAGCCGCGAAACGATCAAGGCCATGGGCAAGCTGTTCGAGGACAAGGTGGTGATGGCCGACACCCTCGACACGCCCTGGCTCGACTTCTACGAACAGGTCAGCAAGGCGATCGAGCAGACCTATCGCCTGGACGACCATGTCCTGCAGTTCTTCGACGGCCAGTTGCAGGCACGCCTGGCCAGCAAGCAGCGGCAGATGGTGCTGCTGGTGGTGGCGCTGCTGGTGGTGTTCGTTTCCATCGTCTACCTCTACGGCGGCTTCTACGTCTCCACCCGCACCACCCTCAAGAGCCTGGGCAAGATGATGGAGCGCGTCGCCGCCGGCGACATGACCGTCAACTTCCAGGCCCAGAGTCGCGACGAGCTGGGCGAGCTGGGCGATGCCTTCAACCAGACCGTGTCGAAGATCCACGACCTGATCGAGCAGGTCGGCCGCACGGTCAGCGAAGTGGAGCGACAGACCGTGCGTGTGGAGTCGGTTTCCGCCGAGAGCAACCAGGCGGTAGCCGGTCAGCGCAACCAGATCGAGCAGGTTGCCACGGCCATGAATCAGATGGCCGCAACCGCCCAGGAGGTCGCGCGCAGCGCCGCCGTGGCGGTGGGCAGCGCGCACAACGTGAACCAGGAAACCACCAGCGGCCGCGCCCTGGTGGCGTCCCAGGTGGGCAGCATCCAGCGCTTGGCCGGGGAGATCGACGAGTCGGTGGCGGTGATCAACCAGCTGGCCGCCGACAGCGCCTCGATCAGCCGTGTGCTGGACGTGATCAAGGGCATCGCCGAGCAGACCAACCTGCTGGCGCTTAACGCCGCCATCGAGGCTGCGCGTGCCGGAGAACAGGGGCGGGGCTTCGCCGTGGTCGCCGATGAGGTGCGTACCCTGGCCAAGCGCACCCAGCAATCCACCGAAGAGATCGAGCAGATGATTGCCCGCCTGCAGAACGGCGTGGGCGCAGCCGTGAAGGCCATGGGCAGCAGCCACCAGACCGCCGATGGCACCGTCAGCCAGTCGGCCCAGGTGCAGCAGGCGCTGGAGAATATCCTCAGCGCGGTCGGCGCCATCGTCGACCAGAACCAGCAGATTGCCGCTGCCGCTGAACAGCAGACCGCTGTGGCCCACGACATCGACCAGAACATCGTCGAGATCAACCAGGCCGGCGAGCGCACCTCCGAAGGTGCCAGCGAGACCGAGCGCGCCAGCCGCGAACTGGCCGGGCAGGTGGTGGAGCTCAAGCGGCTGATCGGCGCGTTCCGCGTCTGATCTCGGGTTGTGCGAGGCGGCCGCAGCGGTCCGCCTCGCTACAGGGTTTCGCCAGCAGACCGATGTCCGTGGGTCGCACGGATGCACCCCATCTCACGGGCATCGGTTTGTCGGTGAATTCGGCATTGGCCTGTAGGAGCGAGCTTGCTCGCGAACAGATTCGGCAGGTCACTTCATCGTCGTGCGGTTCGCGAGCAAGAACTGGGCGTCCCCCTCGGTCCTACGAAGAGCAACCGCTCAACTCCAGCCGAACAACTCCATCGCATTGCGCGTGCTGGCGCTGGCCAGCTCTTCCGGGCTGATGCCCTTCAACTCCGCCAGTGCCACGCAGATATCCGGCAGATGCTCCGGGCTGTTGCGTACGCCGGGGTACATCGACGGCGCCATGTCCGGCGAGTCGGTCTCCAGCACGATGGACTCCAGCGGAATCTCCGGCACCACCTTGCGCAGGCGGTTGGCCTGTGGCCAGGTCGGCGCGCCGCCCAGGCCCAGGCGGAAACCCAGCTTGAGGTATTCGCGGGCTTCCTCGCGGCTGCCGGCGAAGGCGTGGACGATGCCCTGGCGCCCGGGCTTGTAGCGCTTGAGCGTGGCGATCATCGCCGCATGGGCACGGCGCACGTGCAGCAGCACCGGCAGCTCGAAGTCGATGGCGATGCGCAACTGCTCCTCGAAGATGGCCTGCTGGCCGTCGCGGTCGAGGTCTTCCAGGTAATAGTCCAGGCCGATCTCGCCCACCGCGCAGAGCTTCGGGTGGCCGGCCAGACGCTGCAGCCACTCGCGCAGCGCAGCGAGGTGTTCCGGCTTGTGTCGCGCCAGATAGATCGGGTGCAGGCCCAGGGCGGCGTAGAGGTCCGGCTCGCTGTCCACCAGCGCCCAGACGTCCTCCCAGTTCTCGCGGAACACCCCCAGCAGCACCTGTCGTTCCACGCCCAGCTCGCGGCTGCGTTGCAGCACGGCGGCGCGGTCCTGCTCGAAGTCCGGGCAGTCGAGGTGGTTGTGGGTGTCGATCAGGCGCATCGGTTCACTCCGTGCGCAGCTTGAGGTTGCGCGGGATGGGGTGCACGCCGGGCGTGTAGCTGTTCTGTTCGATGGCGGCCAGCGCCAGGTCCAGCGCGCGCTCGGCGATCAGCGCGTGCTGCTGGGAGATCGCGTTGACCTTCAGCGGAACGAAGTCCAGCAACTGGGTATCGCCGAAGGTGGCGATGCGCAGGTTCGCCGGCCAGCCGCTGGGCAGCGCCTGGAGTACATCGAACACGCCTTCGAGCAGCACATAGGAGGTGGTGATCAGTGCTTCGGGCAACTGCCCCTGGCCGGCCAGCAGCTCCTCCATCAGACGGCGGCCGCAGGGGCGGCTGAAGGTCTCGCCGTGCTCGACCAGCACCTGGCCCTTGTAATCGCGCAGGGCGCTGCGGAAGCCGGCGGCGCGCTCCTGGGAAATGATCAGCTCCGGCCGCGCGCCGAGCAGGGCGATGCTGCGGGGCGCGGGCTTCAGCAGGCTGGCGGTGAGGCGGTGGCTGGCGTCGCGGTCGTCGCTGACCACCGAGCAGAAGCGCTGCGGGTCGAGCTGGCGATCCACCGCGATGATCGGCACGCCGTCAGCCTGCAGGCGTGCGTGGCTTTCGTCGCCGACGGGCAGGCAACTGGCGACGATCAGCGCGTCGCAACGGCGCGCGCGGAACAGGCTGAGCACCTGGCGCTCGGTGTCCGGCTCGTCGTCGGAGCAGGCGATCAGCAACTGGTAGCCGCGCGCTCGCGCGCCTTGCTCCAGCAGCTTGGCGAGCTTGGCGTAGCTGGGGTTCTCCAGGTCCGGCAGGACGAAGCCCAGGGTGCGGGTCTGCCCGCGCCGCAGGCTGGCCGCCTGCTGGTCCGGGTGGTAGCCGTGCTCCTCGATCACCGCGCGCACGCGCTCCACCGTGGCGGCGCTGATGCGGCGCTGGACGGCCTTGCCATTGATCACATAGCTGGCGGTGGTGACCGAAACACCGGCCAGGCGGGCGATATCACTGAGTTTCAACGCGAGATGCTGCCGACAATTGGGGGCTTCAAGGATCACGCATTATCGAGTAACGTGCCAGTCTCAATAGGTGAAACGATTCAGCATTGCGCACGCAGTATTGCCTGAACCCTGTTCCTGCGCCGCAGCCTCTAAGCTGATCACCGTACAAGCGGATAACCGCCCCAGCGCCGGCACGCGCGAACGCCGGTGAGGAGAACGCGATGCTCGAATTCAACGCGCAGCAGGTCCGCATGGGCCAGCGCGCTGCCGACAAGCAGGCCGCCCTGGCCATGCTCGGCTCTGCCCTCGAAGCCGATGGCCTGGTCGCCGAAGGCTACCTGGCAGGTCTGCAGGCCCGTGAAGCGCAAGGCTCCACCTATCTCGGGCAGGGCATCGCCATCCCCCACGGTACGCCGGAAACCCGCCACCTGGTGCAACGCACCGGCGTGCGCCTGATGCACTTCCCCGAGGGGGTGGCCTGGGGCGACGGGCAGACCGTGCACCTGGCCATCGCCATTGCGGCCAAGTCCGATGAGCACCTGCGCCTGCTGCAACTGCTTACCCGTGCGCTGGGCGATGGAGAAGTAGGCCCGGCCTTGCGTGCAGCGGAAAAACCCGAGGACCTGCTGCAGCTGCTGCAAGGTGGCGCGCCTCAGCCGTTGCTGTTCGACGAGCATCTGGTAGGGCTTGGCGTTGCTGCCGAAGACTTCGACGAACTGGCGCTGGTCGGTGCGCGGCGTCTGAAGAAGGCCGGCTGCGTGGTCCCCGGCTTCGCTGCCGCGCTGCATGACCAGGAGGCCCTGCCGTTGGGCGCGGGACTCTGGTGGCAGGACAGCGAACAATGCGTCACTCGTCCGGGCCTCGTCTTCGTTACCCCCGCGCGTGAGCTGAGCCACGCCGGCCAGCCGGTGCGTGGCCTGTTCTGCCTGGCTCGCCAGGGCGACGCGCACGAGGCGGTGTTCGCGCGCCTGTGCGACTTGCTGGTGGATGGCCGGGCCGGAGAGCTGGCCAGCGCGACTTCCATACGTGCAGTGCTGGAAGCCCTGGGCGGTGAATTGCCAGTGGATTGGCCGAGCATCCGGGTGCCGCTGGCCAACCCGCATGGCCTGCACGCGCGCCCGGCGCAGGTGCTGATGCTGCTGGCGCGGGACTACAGCGGCGAAATTCGCGTGCGCATCGCCGAGGGCGACAGTGCTCCGGTTTCCATCCGCAGCCTGAGCAAACTGCTCAGCCTGGGCGCGCGGCGTGGGCAGGTGCTGGAGTTCTTCGCCGAGCCGGAAATCGCCGAGGCCGCACTGGCTGCCGTTCGCGCGGCCGTGGAGCAGGGCCTGGGCGAAGAAGTCGAGCCGCTGCCGGAAACCCTCGAGCTGGTCGGCGATAGCGTTCAACTGGACGATGGAGAGCTGCAAACGCAGCGGGCTCCCGAAGCGGGCGCGCAGTTGCAGGCCATTGCCGCATCGCCGGGCATTGCCCACGGCCCTGCCTACGTGCAGGTCGCTCGTGCCTTCGAGTTCGCCGTGCGCGGCGAGTCGGCGGAAGTCGAGCGCCAGCGCCTCGACGAGGCGCGCATGGCCATCAGCGGGGAAATCGGAGCGCTGGTGGAACGCAGCCAGGTCAAGGAAATTCGCGACATCTTCGTCACTCACCAGGCGCTGCTGGACGACCCCGAGCTGCTCGACGAGGTGCAGGCGCGCCTGGTCGAAGGCGCCAGCGCCGAAGCGGCCTGGAGCCAGGTGATCGAACGGGTGGCCGGCGAGCAGGAGGCCCTGCGCGATGCGCTGCTGGCTGAGCGCGCAGCGGACCTGCGCGATGTCGGCCGGCGTGTGCTGGCGCGCCTGTGCGGCGTCGAGAGTGCGATGGAACCGAACGAGCCCTACATCCTGGTGATGGACGAAGTCGGCCCCTCGGACGTGGCGCGGCTCGATCCGGAACGCGTGGCGGGTATCGTCACGGCGCGCGGTGGCGCCACTTCGCACAGCGCGATCATCGCCCGCGCGCTGGGCATTCCCGCGCTGGTGGGCGCCGGGGAAAGCGTGCTGGCGCTGGAGTCCGGCACGGCGTTGCTGCTGGATGGCGAGAAAGGCCAGATGACGGTCGCCCCCGATGCCCAAGCGCTGCACGCCGCCGCAACCCAGCACGATCTGCGCCAGCGCCGCGCCGCGCAGGCCGAGGCGCGCCGTCATGAGCCGGCGGTGACCCGCGATGGCCATGCCGTGGAAGTCTGCGCCAATCTTGGCGACACCGCCGGCGCGGCGAAAGCCGTGGAGCTGGGCGCGGAGGGCGTAGGCCTGTTGCGCACCGAGTTCGTCTTCATGGACAACCCCCAGGCGCCGGACCAGGCGACCCAGGAGACCGAATACCGCCGCGTGCTCGATGCCCTCGAAGGCCGCCCGCTGGTGGCGCGCACCCTCGATGTGGGCGGCGACAAGCCGCTGCCGTATTGGCCGATCCCGGAGGAAACCAACCCCTACCTGGGCATTCGTGGCGTGCGCCTGACGCTGCAACGCCCACAGATTTTCCGTACCCAGCTGCGAGCGTTGCTGAGTGCGGCTGCCGGCCGTCCGCTGCGCATCATGTTCCCCATGGTCGGGCAGGTGGAGGAGTGGCGGCAGGCCCGCGACCTCACTCTCGAACTCTGCGAGGAACTGGGCGGCGAGCATGACCTGCAACTCGGCATCATGGTCGAGGTGCCGTCCGCCGCGCTGCTGGCGCCGGTACTGGCGCGCGAGGTGGACTTCTTCAGCGTCGGCACCAACGACCTGACGCAGTACGCCCTGGCCATCGATCGTGGCCATCCGAGCCTGTCCGCCCAGGCCGATGGCCTGCACCCGGCCGTGCTGCAACTGATCGACATGACCGTGCGCGCCGCCCATGCCCATGGCAAGTGGGTAGGAGTGTGCGGTGAGCTGGCCGCCGACCCGCTGGCGGTGCCGCTGCTGGTTGGGCTGGGTGTCGATGAGCTGAGTGTCTCGGCGCGCAGCATTCCCCTGGTGAAGGCGCGGGTACGCGAGCTGGACCTGCCGACTTCTCGCGAGCTGGCGCAGGCCGCTCTGACCCTGTGCTCGGCGGCGGACGTGCGCCAGAGTGTTGCCCTCGCGCTGCCGGAGGTGCACTGATGGCCCGTATTCTCACGCTGACCCTGAACCCGGCGCTGGACCTCACCGTGCGCCTGCCGACGCTTGCGCCCGGCGAGGTGAACCGCAGCGAGTCGGCACTCAGCCAGGCCGCCGGCAAGGGCCTCAACGTTGCCCAGGTGCTGGCCGACCTGGGACATTCGCTGACCGTCGCCGGCTTCCTCGGTGCGGACAATGCGTTGCCCTTCGAGGCGTTGTTCCGTCGCCGTGGTTTCGTCGATGCCTTTGTCCGCGTGCCGGGCGAAACGCGGCGGAACATCAAGATCGCCGAAGGCACCGGGCGCATCACCGATATCAACGGTCCGGGCCCGGAAGTCAGTAGCGCCCAGCAGGATGCGCTGCTCGACCGCCTCGACCTGATCGCTGCCGATTTCGACATCGCCGTGGTTGCCGGCAGCCTGCCTCGCGGAGTCGATCCGCAATGGCTGCGCGAGCTGTTGCTGCGCTTGCAGGGCCATGGTCTGAAGGTCGCCTTCGATTGCAGTGGTGCCGCACTGCGCGCTGGAGTGGACGCCGCTCCCTGGCTGATCAAACCCAACGAGCAGGAGCTGGGCGATGCCTGTGGAAAACCCGCTGGCAGTGCCGCCGAGTTGGTCGCGCAGGTCGAATCATTGCGCGCGCGCGGTATCGAGCAGGTGGTGCTTTCCCAGGGCGCCGAGGGCGTGCGCTGGTACGGCCCGCAGGGTGTCTGGCAAGCGGTGCCGCCCAGGGTGGAAGTCGCCAGCACGGTGGGCGCCGGCGATTCCCTGCTGGCAGGCATGGTCCATGGCCTGCTCGCCGGTTGGCCGGCCGAGCGCGTGTTGCGCCAGGCCACGGCGGTGGCGGCACTGGCGGTCACCCAGATCCAGTTCGGCATCGGCGACGCGCAGCGGCTCAAGCGCATCGAGGACGCGGTGCAGGTTCAGGCGTTGGCCCCGTGCCAGCCCTGAGCGATAGAACAACAAGAGGTATGACGATGAACCTTGCCCTGATCACGGCCTGCCCGAACGGCCAGATTTCCAGCGTGCTCAGCGCCCGCCTGCTACGTGCGGCGGCCGAGCGACTGGGCTGGTCGGTGTGCGTTGAACAGCGCGACCCGCAGCATCCGGAACGCCAGTTGAGCGAAGGACAGATCGCCGCGGCCGACTGGGTGCTGGTGGTCAGCGCGCAGCCGCTGGACCTCACCCGCTTCGCCGGCAAGCGCCTGGTGCAGGCGCGCCCGGCCGAGGCCTTGGCCGACCCGGCCGGTTTCCTTCAGCGCGCGGCGGCGGAAGCACCCGTCTGGCAGCCGGGCGAGGCCTCGCCAGTGCCTGCCGAAACGGAACGCGTGGCGAAGGTCGTAGCGGTGACTGCCTGCCCGACCGGCGTGGCGCACACCTTCATGGCCGCCGAGGCGCTGCAGCAGGCGGCGCAGCAGATGGGCGTCGAGCTGCGGGTGGAAACCCAGGGCTCGGTGGGCGCGCGCAATCCGCTGAGTGCGGAAGAAATCGCTGCTGCTGACGTGGTCCTGCTGGCGGCGGATATCGAGGTCAATCCCGAGCGCTTCGCCGGCAAACGCATTTTCCGTTGCGGCACGGGTGTGGCGTTGAAGCAGCCCCAGGCGACCATCGAGCGAGCGCTGCAGGAGGCGACGACGGAGTCCGCCTCGTCTGCCGGCAACAGTGCGGCACCGACGAAGAACGAAGCGCGTGGCGTCTACAAGCACTTGCTCACCGGCGTGTCCTTCATGCTGCCGATGGTGGTGGCGGGCGGCCTGCTGATCGCGTTGTCCTTCGTCTTCGGCATCGAGGCGTTCAAGCAGCAAGGCACCCTGGCGGCGGCGCTGATGCAGATCGGTGGAGACGCAGCATTCAAGCTGATGGTGCCAATGCTCGCCGGCTACATCGCCTGGTCCATCGCCGACCGCCCCGGGCTGGCGCCGGGGATGATCGGCGGGCTGTTGGCGAGCACGCTGGGGGCGGGCTTCCTTGGCGGCATTGTCGCCGGCTTGCTCGCCGGCTATTCGGCGCGCGCGATTGCCCAGTGGGTTCCGCTACCGGCCAGTGTCGCGGCGCTCAAGCCGATCCTGATCATCCCGCTGCTGGCCAGCCTGTTCACCGGGCTGGTGATGATCTATGTGGTGGGTTCGCCGGTGGCGGCGATGATGGGCGCGCTGACCGATTTCCTCGCCGGCATGGGTACCACCAACGCCATCCTGCTCGGCCTGTTGCTGGGCGGGATGATGTGCGTGGACCTGGGTGGGCCGATCAACAAGGCCGCCTATGCGTTCTCGGTCGGTCTGCTCGCCTCGCAGAGCTATGCGCCGATGGCGGCGGTGATGGCCGGCGGCATGGTCCCGCCGATCGGCATGGGCATCGCCACGCTGCTGGCGCGGCGCAAGTTCGCCCAGAGCGAGCGCGAGGCCGGCAAGGCGGCGCTGGTGCTGGGGCTGTGCTTCATCTCCGAGGGTGCGATTCCGTTCGCTGCCAAGGACCCGCTGCGGGTGATCCCGGCAAGCATCGCCGGTGGTGCGCTGACCGGCGCGCTGTCGATGCTGTTCGGCTGCAAGCTGCTGGCGCCCCATGGCGGGCTATTCGTGCTGCTGATCCCCAATGCGATGAACCACGCACTGCTCTACCTGCTGGCGATTGCCATCGGCAGCGTGGTGACCGGGGTGCTCTATGCGCTGCTCAAGCGTAGTGAGGCAGCGCCGATGATGGTGATGGGCGAGCAGGCGCCGGGGCGGGGGTAACCGGAGCTCGCGGGCGCGTAGGAGCGGACTCCGTCCGCGATAGGCTTATCCGCGCGCCAGGCTAACCCGCGGAGCGCCCGATGGGACATCGCGGACGGAGTCCGCTCCTACGTCAGGTCAGGCGCTACGGCGCGGCCGTTGTTCGACGACCTGCGCCGGCACCGGCAGGCGGTGCGAGTCGCCGCGGCCCATGGGGAAATATTCGAAACCGTAGCGCGCCACGCGCTCGGGATCGAACAGGTTGCGGCCGTCGAAGATCACCGGTGTTTTCAGGCGGCTGGCCACCAGCTCGAAGTCCGGCGCCTTGAACTGCCGCCACTCGGTGCAGATCACCAGGGCATCGGCGCCGCCGAGGGTGGCTTCCGGGGTGCCCATCAGGGTCAGGCGTTCATCGTGGCCATACAGGCGCTGCGCCTCGGGCATGGCCTCGGGGTCGAAGGCGCGGACCTTGGCGCCGGCGGCCCACAGGGCTTCCATCAGGGTGCGGCTGGGAGCGTCGCGCATGTCATCGGTGTTGGGCTTGAACGACAGGCCCCAGAGGGCGAAGGTGCGGCCCTTGAGCTTGCCGCCGTAGTAGCTGTGGATGCGCTCGAACAGCTTGCTCTTCTGCCGCTGGTTGACCGCTTCCACGGCGCGCAGCAGGTCGCTGGAACAGTGGGCTTCCTCGGCACTCTGGATCAGCGCCTGGACGTCCTTGGGGAAGCACGAGCCGCCATAGCCGCAGCCGGGATAGATGAAGTGGTAGCCAATGCGCGGGTCGGCGCCCATGCCCTGGCGCACGGCTTCGATGTCGGCGCCCAGGTGCTCGGCCAGCTCGGCGATCTGGTTGATGAAGCTGATCTTGGTGGCGAGCATGCAGTTGGCGGCGTACTTGGTCAGTTCCGCGCTGCGCAGGTTCATGGTCAGGATACGGTCGTGGTTGCGGTTGAACGGCTCGTAGATCTCGCGCATCACGTCCAGCACCTCGGAGCTTTCGCAGCCGATGACGATGCGGTCGGGTTTGCGGCAGTCGGCCAGCGCCGAGCCTTCCTTGAGGAACTCGGGGTTGGAGACGATCTCGAAGTCCAGGCTGCGGCCTTCTTCGGCGAGCACCGCTAGCACCTTGGCCTTCACGCGGTCACCGGTGCCCACCGGCACGGTGGATTTCTCGACGATGATCACCGGCTGGGTGCGGTGGCGGGCGATGCCTTCGGCCACGGCCAGCACGGCGCGCAGGTCGGCCGAGCCATCGGGCAGCGGCGGTGTGCCGACGGCGATGAACTGCACGCGGCCATGGCCGGCGGCCTCGGCGACGTCGTTGGTGAAGCGCAGGCGTCCGGCTTCCAGGTTATCCCTTACCAGTTCGGCCAGGCCCGGTTCGAAGATGCTGATCTGGCCGCGCTTGAGCTTGGCGATCTTGTCCTCGTCGATGTCCATGCACAGGACGTCGTGGCCCACTTCGGCCATGACCGCGGCCTGCACCAGGCCTACATAACCGATTCCGAATACGCTGATTTTCATGGTCTGCTCTCCCGATAAGGGACTTGAAGCGGGATTGAGGTCAGTCGAACTGCGCGTGCTCGGAGCGAGCGTCGCTGGGTTTGATGACGGTTGTTCTGTCAGGTCGGCGTGGCGCGTTGATCGCGATCACGCCGGCGATCACCAGGGCAACGCCCAGGGTGCGCGGCAGGCTCAGCGGCTCGCCGAGGCCCGGCAGCACGGCGGCACCGAGATAGACGAGGGCATAGCTCAGGCTCAGCAGCGAGTAGGCGCGGCTCAGCGGCAGGTGTTTCAGGGCAAGCAGCCAGCAGAGCATCGACAGCGCGTAGGCGAGCACCGCCCCGGCCAGCAACAGGAGCGCGGCGATGTCGAGCTGCGCCAGGTCGAACGGCCAGTGCGAGGGCAGGTGCGACATGCTCCAGCGCATGCCCAGCTGCGCACTGCTCACCAGCAGCACGCTGCCCAGGGCGAAAGCGATGCCGCGCTTCACGAGTGCATCCCCAGCAGGGCGACGCCGCCGACGATCAGGGCCACGCCGAACCAGTGGCGGCCGTCGATGCGCTCGCCGAACAGGCGACTCGCCAATAGCGTCACCAGCACGAAGTTGAGGCTCAGCATCGGGTAGGCGACGCCGACTTCCAGGCGTTGCAGGACCAGCAGCCAGAGCAGCAGGCCGGCGCCCAGGCAGGCGACGGCCAGGATCAGCCAGGGCGAGAAGAGCTTCGCTGTCAGGCTCGACGGCGCATCGCGCCAGCTTTCCACGGCGAACTTCTGCGCCAGCTGGCCCAGGCAGGTGAGCAGGCAGACGCCGGCCAGCAGCAGGGCAGTCATGGCGCGGCCTGCGGAATCAGCAGGACCACCAGGTGGTTCTGCCGGTAGCTGATGGCGTCGCTGGGCAGCATGGCCAGTTCCGCTTCGTCGCTGGCGCTGTTGACCCGCATGATCACGCCGATGGAGCCCTCGGCGCGGGCGCGGTCGATCCACGCGTGGATGCCCTCGGGCGGGATGCTGCGGCCCTGGCCTTCGGGGTAGCCCAGGCCGAACTTCAGCTCGCCTTCGGTGTTGAACAGCGTGATGTCGCTGCGCCGGGTACGCCAGGCGAGCGCGGTGGCGGCGCCCAGGTCGTTGCTCAGCAGGCTGCGGGCGTCCTTGAGCTGGTCCAGATGCTCGGCGATGAACTGGTCGGGCATCTTGCTGTTGACCATCTTGTTCGGCATCGCGTTGGGCACCAGGGCTACCAGCAGCCAGGCTGCGAAGGCCGGCGCCGCCCAGAAGCGAGTGGGGCGCAGTAGTTGCAGCAGGCCGGACAGCAGCCAGACGATGCACACCAGGGCAACCATCAGCACGCTGGGCAGTTCGTCGTGGTACTGCGGGTGCCGTGCTTGCATGAACAGCAGCCCGGCCAGCGCACTGCTGCCCAGCAGCAGGTTGAGCGCGCCGTTGAGTTTCAGGGCGACTTGCCTGTGCTGCTGCAACGCGCGGCCGAGGGCGTCGGCCATCAGCAGGGCGAGCGGGGCGAAGCAGGGCATGATGTAGGTCGGCAGCTTGCCCTTGGCCAGGCTGAAGAACAGGAAGGGCATGACGAACCACAGGAGCAGGAACAGCAGCTTCGAGTCGCGCCAGCCCTGGATTGCGTTACGCAGTGCGGGGAAGACCAGCACGGCCCAGGGCAGTGCGCTGGCGAACAGCAGCGGGACGAAGAACCAGATCGGCCGGCCGTGTTGGGCGTCTTCTGCGGCGAAGCGGCGGATGTGCTCGTTCCAGAAGAAGAAGTCCCAGAAGTCCGGCTCGCGGGCGTGGATCAGCAGCACCCAGGGCGCGCAGACCAGCGCAGCCACCAGCACGGCCAGCGGGCCGTAGCGCAGCAGTTCGCCCCGGCGTTTCTGCAGCACGGCGTAGGGCAGGCCGACGATCACCGGCAACAGGAAGGCGAGGAAGCCCTTGGTCATGAAGCCGAAGGCGCAGGCGGCCCCCAGCAGGCTCCAGGCAGCCAGGCGCCCGCGCGTGGTACTGGCATCGAAAGCGAACCACAGGGCAGCGAGGCTGAGGTTCACGCAGAAGGTGAACTGCGGGTCGAGGTTGGCATAGCCGGCCTGCCCGGCGATCAACCCGAAGCTCAGGTACAGCAGACCGGCGGCCCAGGTGCGGCGCGGGTCGTTCCACAGGCGGCGGGCGACCAGGATCACCAGCAGGGTACTCAGCGCGGTGACCAGTGCGGAGGCAAAGCGCACGCCGAACAGGTTCTGCCCGAACACGGCTTGGCTGGCTGCGATCAGCCAGTAGCCGCCGGTAGGCTTCTCGAAGTAGCGCAGGCCCAGCAGGTGCGGGGACACCCAGTCGCCGCTCTGCAGCATGGCCTGGCTGATCTGTGCGTTGCGCGACTCGTCCGGGATCCACAGGCCGTGGAAAGCCATTGGCAGCAGGATGCACAGGACGAAGGCGGCGAGCAGTGCCGGGTAGGCCAGACGCTTCATGCGTGCTGCACCCCCAGCCAGCCTTCGCGGCCAGCCAGTTCGCCACGCACCAGGCTGGCGACGGGCAGGGTGGTCGGGTCGTCCGGCAGCAGCCGGCCCAGCGGGACGAAGCGGATGCCGCCGGCCCGTGCCTGGGCCAGCAAGCGGCGGAAGTCGTGGGCCATGAGAATGCCCTCGACCTCGGCGTGAATGGTGTACACGTTCAAGGCGTCCATGTCGAAGCGGGAAAGGATGTAGTCATTGAAGGCGGACGGCGCCACTTGCGGGCCGACGACCTCGTCGAAGGTGGGCATGTCTACCGGGATCTGCGGGGTGCCGGCGCGACCGTCGGCCAGGCGCGGGCGGAACAGCGAGCGGCCGCGGCAATCGCTGTTGTAGCGAAAGCCGAAGCGCTCCTTGGCTTCCACGGTGCGTTCGTCGGCGCGCCAGCCGGCCACCGCCGAGCACTCCACCGGGTTGCCGAGGATGTCGGCGAGGGTGTCGACGCCACGGCGGATCTGCTGTTCGAGTTGCTGGGCGCTCCAGCGGCCGGCGTTGGCCTGCCAGCCGTGGTGGTCCCAGGCGTGCAGGCCGACTTCGTGGCCGGCGTCCTGGGCGCGCCGCATCAGGTGGCCCAGGTCGCGGCCGATCGGCTTGCCCGGCCAGGCGGTGCCGGCCAGCAGGATGTCCCAGCCATACAGACCGGCGGCGTTGGAGCGCAGCATCTTCCACAGGAACTGCGGGCGGATCAGGCGCCACAGGTGGCGCCCCATGTTGTCGGGGCCGACGCTGAAGAAGAAGGTCGCCTTCACCTCGGCCTCGTCGAGCATGTCCAGCAGCCGCGGCACGCCGTCACGGGTGCCGCGGTAGGTGTCGACGTCGATACGCAGTCCTGCTCTCATCAGGCGATGCTTTTCTTCAGCGGGAAGGCGTGGGGAACCCCGCCGGCACGTTCGGCCAGAGCTTCGCGGAGGAAGAAGTCCAGGGTCTTGCCGATGGTGGCGGAGAGTTCCACGCTCGGCTGCCAGTTCAGCAGGCGACGGGCGTTCTCGATGCTCGGCTTGCGGTGCGACACGTCCTGGTAGCCGTCGCCGTAGAAGCTGCGGCTTTCCACTTCGCGGAAGCCGGCAAACGGCGGGAACTGGTCGCGCAGCGGGTGCGCCTCGAACTGGCGCAGCAGTTCTTCGCCCAGCTGGCGGATGCTGGCTTCGTTGTCCGGGTTGCCGATGTTGACGATCTGACCGTCGCAGCTGCTGCCTTCGTTGTCGATGATCCGCGCCAGCGCCTCGATGCCGTCGTCCACGTCGGTGAAGCAGCGCTTCTGCTCGCCGCCGTCGACCAGGCGGATCGGCGTGCCTTCCACCAGGTGCAGGATCAGCTGGGTGATGGCGCGGGAGCTGCCGATGCGCGCCGAGTCCAGGCGGTCCAGGCGCGGGCCCATCCAGTTGAACGGACGGAACAGGGTGAACTTCAGGCCCTTCTGGCCGTAAGCCCAGATAACGCGGTCGAGCAACTGCTTGGAGACCGAGTAGATCCAGCGCTGCTTGTTGATCGGGCCGACGATCAGGTTGGACTTGTCTTCGTCGAAGTTGGCGTCGGTGCACATGCCGTACACCTCGGAGGTGGACGGGAAGATCACGCGCTTGTTGTACTTCACGCAGTAGCGGACCAGCTTGAGGTTTTCCTCGAAGTCCAGCTCGAACACGCGCAGCGGGTTGCGGGTGTATTCGATGGGCGTGGCGATGGCTACCAGCGGCAGGACCACGTCGCACTTCTTGATGTGGTACTCGATCCACTCGGTGTGGATGCTGATGTCGCCTTCTACGAAGTGGAAGTCCGGGTTGCCTTTCAGGCGTTCGATGGCGTCGGAGCCGATGTCCAGGCCGTAGACCTCGTAGTTGCCGTCGCGCAGCAGGCGCTCGGAGAGGTGGTTGCCGATGAAGCCGTTGACGCCGAGGATCAGTACGCGGGTCTTGCGCTTGGGCTTGCCGCTGGCGCCGTGCAGGCGCGAGCCGTCCACCAGGCCCATTTCGCGGGCCAGCTGCGGACCGGCGAGGAACAAGCCGCTGTCGCCCTGCTGGCCGGAGAGGATTTCCAGCGAGTCAGCACCGCAGGCGATGCGCAGCGGGTCGACCGACAGGACCGAGCCGGCCGGCAGGCCGTTGTTGCCGGCGACCACGCGCGAGCTCCAGACGATCAGCTTGCGATCGCCCACCGGGGCGAAGGCGCCGGGGTACGGCTGGGTCACGGCGCGGACCAGGTTGTGCAGTTCGCTGGCAGGGCGCTTCCAGTCGAGCTGGCCGTCCGCCGGGGTGCGGCGACCGAAGTAGCTGGCGCGGGATTCGTCCTGGGCGACTTCCTGCAGCTCACCCCGAGCCAGGCGGGGCAGGGCGGAGGCGAGCAGCTCGCGGGTGGCTTCGCGCAGCTTGCCGTGCAGCACCAGTGCGGTGTCGTCCGGGCCGATGGCGACGCTCTGCTGGGCGAGGATGCCGCCGGCATCGGCGCGCTTGACCATGCGGTGCAGGGTCACGCCGGTCTCGCTCTCGCCGTTGACCAGCACCCAGTTGGCCGGGGCGCGGCCACGGTAGCGCGGCAGCAGCGAGCCATGCAGGTTGTAGGCGCCCTTGGCGGCGCAGGCCAGCAGCTCTTCGCTGAGCAGGTGGCGGTAGTAGAAGGAGAAGATGTACTGCGGCTGCAGTTCTCGGATGCGCGCGACCCACAGCGGATGGTTGACGTCTTCCGGGGCATGCACCGGGATGCCCAGGCGTGCGCAGAGCTGGGCTACCGATCCGTAGAAACGGTTCTCCTTGGGATCGTCGGCGTGGGTGAAGACGGCGTAGATCTGGTAACCGGCGGCGAGCAGTGCCTCGATGCCGGCGCAGCCGAAGTCGTGGTAGGCGAAGACGATGGTCTGCTGGGTCATGGCTGGATGGACTCGAAAGAAGGGGAGGAAGAGGAAAGCTGCGGGCGCGGTGCGTCGGCGCGGACGATGCGCTCGATGAAGAAGCGGGGGCGGGCGCGTACGTCGTTGTACATGCGGCCCAGGTACTCGCCGAGCAGGCCCATGCCGACCAGTTGCACGCCAGTGAACATGAACAGCACGGCGAACAGCACGAACACGCCGTGGCCGGCCCAGGCGGCGCCGAACAGCAGGCGCAGCACCAGCAGCATCAGGGCGAAGGCGAAGCCGGCGACCGCCATGCCGCCGCCGACGAAGGACAGCAGGCGCAGCGGCGAGGTGGTCATGCAGGTGACCAGGTCGAACATCAGGTTGATCAGGCGCAGGAAGTCGTACTTCGATTCACCGTGCTCGCGCTCGGCGTGGGCGACATGAATCTCGCTGGTGTGGCGGGCGAAGCTGTTGGCCAGGATCGGGATGAAGGTGCTGCGCTCGCGGCAGGCGAGCATCGCCTTGACGATGCTCGCGCGATAAGCGCGCAGCATGCAGCCGTAGTCGTTCATCGCCACGCCGGTGGAGCGCTGCACGGCGAGGTTGATCAGCTTCGACGGCCAGCGGCGCAGGGCGGAGTCCTGGCGTTGCTGGCGCACGCTGCCGACCACGTCGTAGCCCTTGGCGGCTTCTGCGACCAGGCGCGGGATTTCCTCCGGCGGGTTCTGCAGGTCGGCGTCGAGGGTGATCACCAGGTCGCCCTGGCATTGCTCGAAGCCGGCCATGATCGCCGCGTGCTGGCCGTAGTTGCGGTTGAGGATCACCGCCACCACGTGGCTGCCGGGCGCTTCGGCGGCTTCCTGGAGCAGGTCGGCGGAGCTGTCGCGGCTGCCGTCGTCGATCAGCACGATCTCGTAGTCGCGGCCCAGTTGTTCGCAGGCGGCGGTGGTACGGCGCAGCAGCTCAGGGAGGCTGGCCTCTTCGTTGTACACCGGGATGACGATGGACACACGGTTGATCGGATAGGCTTTCACGGTGGCGTTACCGAAGCAGGGTTTCGATGGCGTCGACCACGCGGTCCTGGTCGGCCTGGGTCATGTCGGGGAACAGCGGGATGGAGACGATCCGCGAGGCGTTCCACTCGGTGTTGGGCAGGTGCACATCCGGGTAGCGCTGGCGGTAGTAGCTGTGCAGGTGGCTGCCGATGAAGTGGATGCCGCTGCCGATGCCGCGCTCCTGCAGACCCTGCATGAAGGCGTCGCGGTCGATGCCGCAGCGCTCCTGGTCGATGCGCAGGACGTACAGGTGCCAGGCGTGGTGCTGCGGGTAGTCCGGCAGCGCCAGCGGTTGCACCGGCAGGTGCGCCAGGCGACCGGCGTAGCCGGCGGCCAGTTCGGCGCGGCGGGCGTTTATCGCTTCGAGCCTGGGCAACTGCACCAGGGCGATGGCGGCGTTGATATCGGTGAGGTTGTACTTGAAGCCCGGTTCCACTACCTGTGCCTGCGGCTTGCGGCCATGGGTCAGGCGGTCGTAGGCGTCCACGCCCAGACCGTGGAACTTCAGGGTGCGCACGCGGTTGGCCAGGGCCTCGTCGTCGGTGACGAACATGGCGCCCTCGGCGCAGGTGAGGTTCTTGATCGCGTGGAAGGAGAAGATCGCGGTGCCGCGCTGGCCCACCGGACGGCCGCGGTAGAAGGTGCCGGCGGCGTGTGCGGCGTCCTCGATCACCGGGATGCCTCGGCGCAGGGCCAGCTCGTCGATCGGGTCCATGTCGCAGGCCGCGCCGGCGTAGTGCACCGGAATGATGGCACGGGTGCGCGGGGTGATTGCGGCTTCGATGCGCGCGGCGTCGGTCATCAGGGTGTCACGGTCGACATCGACGAACACCGGCGTGGCGCCCAGCAGGCTGATCATGTTGACGGTGGAGACCCAGGTCTGCGACGGGGTGATCACCTCGTCGCCCGGGCCGATGCCCAGGGCCAGCAGCGCCAGGTGCATGCCGCCGGTGGCCGACGACAGCGCGACCGCGTGACGGCAACCGATGGACTCGGCGAAGCGTTGTTCCAGTTCATGGTTCTTCGGCCCGGTGGTGATCCAGCCCGAACGCAGGACTTCGTTGACTGCCTGGATCTCTTCTTCACCGATGCTGGGACGGGAGAAGGGGAGGAAGGGCGTTTCCATGTGGTGTTCCAAAGGCCGTGGCGGCACTGTTTCAAGATGTGTAAACGCTACGGGGGCGATCGTTAAGAAGCCGTTAAGTGGATGTCGTGATTCCGTTCGTCGGTCGAACATGCGACAAGCAACACCCGAAGATGGGAGGGAGGTGAGTGAACGGTCTGAAAACGACATGTCTGATGTCGGAAAACGCTGTTGAACACTCGTTCATCCTTGGCTATGGTGGCCCAACGCTCCTGCGGACCCTTCTGCAGGACATTCCGTCATTCGGATGAGGCCCTTGCATGCGTTATTCGTCGCTTGTGGACAGGATGGTCGGACCCGGCGTCGCCGCCTGGGACATTCACTACGCCGCCATCGCCGCCCAGCGCGCCGGCCGCGACGTGATAGTGCTCAGCGTCGGCGATCCCGATTTCGCCACCCCGGACTTCATCACCGAAGCCGCCGTCACTTCGCTGCGTGCCGGTGATACGCACTACAGCGACGTGGCCGGTAAGCCTGAGCTGCGCCAGGCGATCGCTGCGCTGCATGAGCGACGATTCGGCCAAAAGGTGGCCGCCGAGAACATCATCGTGGTCGCCGGAGCGCAGAACGGCCTGTTCGCCGCCGCGATGTGCCTGCTGGAGACGGGCGACGAGGTCATCACCTTCGACCCGGTCTACGTCACCTACGAAGCCACGTTGAAAGCCACCGGCGCCGTGCTGGTCGGGGTTCCGACCCGTCCGGAAAACGGCTTCCGTCCACTGGCTGCCGATATCGCCGCAGCGATCACTCCGCGCACCAAGGCGATCTTCCTCGCCAACCCGAGCAACCCCACCGGCGTCGTGCTGGACCGCGACGAGTTGCTGGCCATTGCCGCGCTGGCCGAGGCTCGCGACCTCTGGGTGGTGGTCGACGAGGTCTACGAGGGCCTGACCTTCGAGCGCGAACACCAGAGCTTCGCCGCGCTGCCGGGCATGGCCGAGCGCACCCTGAGCATCGGCAGCCTGTCGAAATCCCACGCAATGACTGGCTGGCGCGCCGGCTGGATAGTCGCCAACGAGGTTCTGGTCGGGCACCTGGAAAACCTCGCGCTGAACATGTTCTACGGCCTGCCGGGCTTCATCCAGGAAGCCGCCCGCGTCGCCGTAGAGCGCCACGACGAAGTGGTGGCGTCGATGCGCGAGATCTACCGCCGTCGCCGCGACCTGGTGGTGGCGGCGCTGAGCGATTGCCCGCGGGTGAAGGTCCTGTCGCCCGAAGCCGGCATGTTCGTCATGGTCGACGTGCGCGACACCGGCCTCAGCTCGCTGGATTTCTCCTGGCAACTGTTCCATGCCACCGGTGTTTCGGTGCTCGACGCGGCGGCCTTCGGCCCGCAGGCGGAAGGCTTCGTGCGGCTGTCCTTCGGGTTGAGCGACGAGAGCATGGCGGAGGCCTGTGCGCGGATCATTCGCTTCGTCGAGTCCCTCCCCGCTCGTGCCGAATCAACTGTAGGAGCGAGGGGGGCGCCTCAGCCATTGCTCGCGAACGCTCTTGATGTTTCTGGTGCGGAGGTTGGTTCGCGAGCAAGCTCGCTCCTACAAAAAGCAGAGCAGCCCGCCGCCAGGCCTGTCATCGAAGTGCGCGATATCCACAAGCGCTTCGGCGACTTCGAGGTGCTCAAGGGCGTATCGCTGTCGGCCCGCGAGGGCGAGGTGATCTCGCTGATCGGCGCCAGCGGCTCGGGCAAGAGCACCCTGCTGCGCTGCATCAACATGCTGGAGATTCCCAACCAGGGCTCGGTCACCGTCAATGGCGAAACCATCCGTCTGGCCCAGAGCCGCCAGGGCGAGCCGATGGTGGCTGACCAGAAGCAGCTCACCCGTATCCGCTCGCAGCTGGGCATGGTGTTCCAGAGCTTCAACCTGTGGCCGCACCGCACCGTGCTGGAGAACCTGATCGAAGCACCGACCTTCGTCCTCCACGAGAGCAAGGCTGAGGCCCGCGAGCGTGCTGAGGCGTTGCTGGAACGTGTCGGCCTGGCGGAGAAACGCCACGAATACCCGGCGTTCCTTTCCGGCGGCCAGCAGCAACGCGTCGCCATCGCCCGCGCCCTGGCCGTGCGGCCGAAAGTGATGCTGTTCGACGAACCGACCTCGGCGCTGGACCCGGAGCTGGTGGGCGAAGTGCTGCGGGTGATCCGCTCGCTGGCCGAAGAGGGGCGGACCATGATCCTGGTCACCCACGAGATGGCTTTCGCCCGCGACGTGTCGAGCCATGTGGCGTTCCTGCACAAGGGTCTGATCGAGGAGGAGGGAACGCCCGAGGAAGTCTTCTCGCGCCCGCGCAGCGAGCGCTGCCGGCAGTTCGTCAACGCGCACCAGAATCGCTGACCGATGCCGCGCTGCCGGCGCATCGATGAGCGTGGACCCATAACAAACGAAAACAACGCAGGGGATCACGATGAGCAAGAAAGGTCTGTGCAATCTGATGGTGGGCGCGGCGATGCTGATGGCCGGCGTAGCGAGCGCCCAAGCCGAAACGATCCGCTTCGCCCTGGCCGCCGAACCCTATCCACCCTTCTCGCAGAAGCAGCCCGATGGTAGCTGGGTCGGCTTCGAGCCGGACCTGATCCACAAGGTCTGCGCCGAGATGAAGGCCACCTGCGAGATCGACGAAGTGGCCTGGGACGGCATTATCCCGGCACTGCTGGCGAAGAAGATCGACGTGATCTTCAACTCCCTGTCGATCACCGACGAGCGCGAGAAGCAGATTGCCTTCAGCCGCCCCTATTACGACACTCCGGTCGCCGTCGCCGCGCCCCAGGCGGTGGACGTGCAGATCAGCCCCGAAGGCCTGAAGGGCAAGGCCATCGGCGTGCAGATATCCACGGTCAGCTCCAACTACCTGAAGAAGTACTACGAGAAGATCGCCGACGTGCGCTACTACGACACCCAGGACTCGGTGAACGCCGATCTGGTGGCCGGGCGCATCGACCTGATGATGGCCGACGGCATTGCCGTGGCTTCCTTCGTCAAGTCGCCGGACGCCCAGGCTGCCGGCATCGTCAACAAGGGCGAAGTGAAGTACGACCCCCTGTTCGGCCGTGGTGTTGGCGCCGGCATGCGCAAAGGCGACACCGAGCTGAAGGCGAAGATGGACGAGGCCATCGGCAAGCTGCTCGCCAGCGACGACTACAAGGCGCTGTCGGACAAGTACTTCGGCATGAGCGTCGCGCCCAAGCAGTGACCCCGGCGCGATCCGCTTCAGCGCCCGCGCGCTTGTCCGGCGCGCGGGCACGAACCTGAGCCTCCCATCCTGGAGACGGCCATGCAAAGCATCTTCGACCTGATCGGCTTCGGTCCTACCGGCTGGGGCCCGGCCCTGCTCAAGGGGCTGCTGGTCACCCTGCAGATTTCCGTCGGCGCCTTCCTGGTCGGCCTGCTGATCGGCCTGGCCGCAGCCAGCGCCAAGATCGGTGGCCCGCGCCCGCTGGCGATGCTCGCGCGCGGCTACACCACGCTGTGCCGGGCGGTGCCGGAGCTGCTGCTGATCCTGCTGCTGTTCTACGTCGGCTCCATGGGCCTGAACCAGTTCTTCGAGTGGCTCGGCTACGGCCAGGTGAAGCTCAACGGCATGATGGTGGCCATCGTCGTGCTCGGCCTGGTGCAGGGGGCCTACGCCTCGGAAATCTTTCGCGGCGCCATCCAGTCGATTCCCTTCGGTCAGATCGAAGCGGCGCGCGCCTACGGCATGCACGGCTTCGGCCTGTTCCGCCGGGTGACCCTGCCGATGATGGCGCCCAACGCGCTGGCCGGCATGGCCAACCTGTGGGTCAACCTGATCAAGGACAGTGCGCTGATCAGCGTGGTGGGCACCAACGAGCTGCTCTACACGGCCAAGCAGGCCGCCGGCTCGACCCGCCACTATCTCACCTTCTACCTCACCGCGGCGGCGCTGTACTACGTGCTCACCGTGCTTTCCAACCTGTTCGCGGGCTACCTGGAGCGACGATTCCGTCGCTGGATTCCGGCGGTCTGAACGAGGCGCGGCGATGAACGAACACTGGCTATTCGTCTACGGGGCCCTGCTGCTCAAGGGCCTGGGCACCACCCTGGTGATCCTGCTGATTTCCGCCATCCTCGGCTTTGCCCTGGCGCTGGTCGTGGCGCTGGCGCGGATGTCGCGCAACTTCCTGGTCTCGCGCCTGGCGCTGGCGTACACCAGCGTGATTCGCGGCACGCCGTTGCTGGTGCAGATCTACATCTTCTACTACGGCCTGGGCAGCCTGTTCGCGCAGTTCCCGCTGATCCGCGGCAGCTTCCTCTGGCCTTACTTGCGCGACGGCTTCTGGTACATCGTGATCGCGCTGATCCTCTCGGTCGGCGCCTACGTCGGCGAGGTGGTTCGCGGTGGCCTCAAGGCGGTGCCGCGCGGCGAGCTGGAGGCCGCCTCGGCGTTCGGCATGAACCGCAGGCTGGTGCTCTACCGCGTGTGGCTGCCGCGGGCGATCCGCCTGCTGTTGCCGACCCTGGCGGGGGAGAGCGTGATGTTGCTCAAGTCCACCGCACTGGCGTCCACCATCGCCGTGGTCGACCTGCTCGGCGCGGCCAACGTGGTGCGCGCGCAGACCTTCCAGGTGTATGAGCCGCTGCTGCTGGTGGCGGCGATCTACGTCTGCCTGACCTTCATCATCGAGGCGCTGTTCGCCGTGCTGGAGCGCACCACGCCGGTCCGCCGCGAAACACAGAAGCCGGCGCAGCGATCATGGTTGGGCAAGCGTCGCGCAAGAACGGCGGTTTGAATATTCGCGGCTCGCCTGGCGACATCCAGCCGACGCGCAGCAGATCGTTGCCGCACTTCAGGCGTAGGCGCCGCGACGGAGTCCCTCTACCCAGCAGCGGCTGAGTTCGAGGCCGTCGGCGGCGCTGAAGTTGCTCGGGTTCAGGCACCACTCCAGCCACAGCCCGTCGAGCATGGCGGAGAGGCCGATGGCGGCCAGGCGCGGGCGCGCCACGCTGAAGCTTTCGGCGTGGGCGAGCTCGCTGATGAGTGTTTCGAGGATGGCAAGGTAGCTCTGATAGCCGCGCTCGTGAGCCTCGTTCACCGGCGGCGAGTGGCGGATCAGGCTCCAGAACACCACCCAGGGGCTGAGCAGGTCAGGGTCCAGCACTTGCGGTGAGAAGGATCCGGTGAGGAAGGCTTCCATGCGTGCGGCGGGATCGCTGCCGGCGGCGTCTACCTGCTGGTAGAGCGCCTGGGTGACCTCGCTGGCAAGGGTCTCGTAGGCCTGGGCAACCAGCGCGTCGATGCTGCCGAAATGGTGGTTCACCAGGCCCACGGCGACGCCGGCTTCCTTGGCGATGCGGCGCACCGAGATGCCCGCGTGGCCATCGGCGACCAGGCACTTGAGGCAGGCGCGCACCAGGTGGTCGCGACGTTCCTCGGAGGTGGCGCGCTGGGCTTTCTGGCGGGGCATGTCCACGGTGCGACGTCCTTTTGCGGCGTGCCGGAAACCGGCGACTGGAGTCGATACTAGGAGGCGCCGGCAAAGATTTCCATGGGCGATTCGGACAGAGGAGAGGGCTTGATGATCGAGGATGTGTCCTTCAGCGTGCCGGGTGACTCGGGCGCGGAGCTGCGCGTTCTGGCGTGGCGTATCGACGGCGGCAAGCCGGGGCCGCGGGTGCACCTGCAGGCCGGCGTGCACGCCGATGAAATCGCCGGGATGCTGGTGCTTCACGAACTGCTGTCGCGCCTGCGCGAGGCGGCCGAGCGGGGTGCCCTCAATGGCAGCGTGACGCTGGTGCCGCAGGCCAATCCCATCGGCATCGGGCAGTTCCGCCAGGGGCGAATTCTCGGCCGCAACCATGACGCCACGTCGCGCAATTTCAACCGTGGCTTCATCGTCTCGGCAGCGGCCAGCGGGACCCTGGACAACCTCACGCTGTGGCAGAAGCGCCTGGCCGAGCTGGCCGCGCCGGCGGACATCGTCCTCGACCTGCACACCGACGACGAGGCGCTGCAGTATGTCTACGTCCACGAGTGCTTCTGGCCCGCCGCGCAGGACCTCGCTGCGGCGTTGCGCGCGGAGCTGGCGATCATCTGGGAAGGCGATGGCGACGGGGCGTTCGAGGAGGTGGTGATCGCGCCGTGGTTGGCCGAGCAGCGCTTCGAGGGGCGCCTGGTCGCCACTGTTGAACTGCGTGGCCAGGGCGACGTCAGCGATGCGCTGGCGCAGCAGGATGCCGACGGCCTCTATCGTTTCCTCGGCGCGCGCGGCGTGGTGGGCGATGCAGGCCCGTTACCGGAATGGAAGGGCGTCGCCACGCCGATGGGCTTCATGGAAACGGTGTTTGCACCGGCCGCTGGGGTGCTGGTGTTCGAGCGTGAGCTGGGTGAGTTCATCGAGGCGGGCGAGCGCTTCGCTCGCATCATTTCCCGGCCCGGTGATGCAAGCAGCGAACACATCCTGCGGGCGCCGCAGAGCGGGCTGTTCGCCACCCGTTACCGTGACCGGTTGATTCCCCAGGGTGCCATCGCGGGCAAGTTCACCGGTAGTGCGACCTCAAGCACCTGGACGTCCGGTGCCCTCGATCCATGATGTGCTGCTTTTCGTAGGAGCGAGCTTGCTCGCGAACAAACTCCGCTGCGGGGCTAGGGTTCGCGAGCAAGCTCGCTCCTACAGGGCTATGCGTTACAGCCAGACAGCGTTCCAGAAGGAATATTCACGAAGTGATTTGACCAGTCCTGCGCGCAAAGGGTTGGCGACCAAATAGCGAGCCGCTGCTTTCAGGTCTTCATCGTGTCGCAGGGCGTAGTCGTGGTAGCCAGATTGCCAGACTTTGCTCGTGCGTTTGAGTGCCTTGTTGAGCGAAATGGCAGTGAGCGATTTGAGCGACTGCATGAAGTCACTGAGCGAGTGACCTTTGAGTTGCACCAGGCAATGCAGATGATCTGGCATCAATACCCAAGCCAGAATGCTCGTCGAAGTTAGTTGATGAAGCTCGCGGGCGACGGCGCTGGCGGCTGACCACTGATGGAAGAGCGGTTTGCGCTGGTGAGTTACTGTCGTCAGGAGGTATATCTGACCGTCAATCGAGCAACGCCCGTTTCGTAGATCCCTGCCATGAAATCCCATCGTGCCGCTCCCGTGCTGTCCGATGTCAAAGATTGCAGAGGAGGTGGGGCATGACTGTAGGAGCGAGCTTGCTCGCGAACCTGCGTGATCCGGTTCGCGAGCAAGCTCGCTCCTACAAAAAACAAACGACAAAAACAAATACGCCCGCGCAAGGCGGGCGTTTTCGTGAGCGGCGAACTCAGTGGTGTTCGCGGGTGGCGCGGAAGGTGATGTCCGGCCAGCGCTCTTCCATCAGGCTCAGGTTGACGCGGGTCGGGGCCAGGTAGGTGAGGTGGCCGCCGCCGTCCACGGACAGGTTCTCGAAGGCCTTGTCCTTGAACTCCTTGAGCTTCTTCTCGTCCTTGCACTCGATCCAGCGCGCGGACCAGACGTTGATCTGCTCGTAGGCGCACTCGACCTTGTATTCCTCCTTCAGGCGGCTGGCGACGACGTCGAACTGCAGCACGCCGACGGCGCCGAGGATGATGTCGTTGTTGCGCTCGGGGAAGAACACCTGGGTGGCACCTTCCTCGGCCAGTTCCTGCAGGCCCTGGCGCAGCTGCTTGGATTTCAGCGGGTCCTTCAGGCGCACGCGGCGGAACAGTTCCGGAGCGAAGTGCGGGATGCCGGTGAAGCCCAGCGCCTCGCCTTCGGTGAAGGTGTCGCCGATCTGGATGGTGCCGTGGTTGTGCAGGCCGATGATGTCGCCGGCGAAGGCTTCTTCCAGCTGCTCACGCTCGCTGGAGAAGAAGGTCAGCGCGTCGGCGATCTTCACGTCCTTGCCCAAGCGCACGTGGCGCATCTTCATGCCCTTCTCGTACTTGCCCGAGCAGATGCGCATGAAGGCGATGCGGTCGCGGTGTTTCGGGTCCATGTTCGCTTGGATCTTGAACACGAAGCCGGAGAACTTCTCCTCGGTCGGCGCCACGGTGCGCTCGTGGGCGCCACGCTCCAGCGGCTGCGGGGCCCAGTCGACGATGCAGTCCAGCACCTGGTCGACACCGAAGTTGCCCAGCGCGGTACCGAAGAACACCGGGGTCATCTCGCCCTTGAGGAAGGCGTCCTTGTCGAACTCGTGGCAGGCGCCCTGGACCAGTTCCAGCTCTTCGAGGAAGTTGTCGTAGAGGTCGCCCAGGTGAGCGCGGGCTTCGTCCGAGTCGAGCTTGTCGATGACCTTGGTCTCGATACGTTCGTGGCCGTGGCCCGGTACGTAGACGATGATCTTGTCCTGGGCGAGGTGGTACACGCCCTTGAAGTCCTTGTAGCAGCCGATCGGCCAGGTGATCGGCGCGGCCTTGATCTTCAGCACCGCCTCGATCTCGTCGAGCAGCTCGATCGGGTCGCGGATGTCGCGGTCGAGTTTGTTGATGAAGCTGACGATGGGCGTGTCGCGCAGCCGGCAGACTTCCATCAGGGCGATGGTGCGCGGCTCTACACCCTTACCGCCGTCGAGGACCATCAGCGCCGAGTCCACCGCGGTCAGGGTGCGGTAGGTGTCTTCGGAGAAGTCTTCGTGGCCGGGGGTGTCGAGCAGGTTGATCATGTGCTCGCGGTAGGGGAACTGCATCACCGAGGTGGTGATGGAGATGCCGCGCTGCTTCTCCATCTCCATCCAGTCGGAGGTGGCGTGGCGGTCGGACTTGCGCGACTTCACGGTACCGGCGACGGCAATCGCCTTGCCCATCAGCAGGAGCTTCTCGGTAATGGTGGTCTTACCGGCGTCGGGGTGGGAAATGATCGCGAACGTACGGCGCTTCGCGACTTCGGCGGCTTGGATGCTCATGGATGGGTGCCTGGTCGATTCGGTGAAGACGGGCGGCGAGCGGCCCGAAAAACGCGGGATTATAGCCTGATTCGAGGCGTCGCCGGCAGACCCGGCGACGCAAGGCTCAAGGACTCTGGAGGGCGCTGTCAGTGGTCGCTGTCGGCAGCCGGCTCGGCGCCCTTGTAGATGCGCCGCACCAGCGGACCGATGGACAGGCCCTGGAGCAGGATCGACACCAGCACCACCACGTAGGTCAGGCTGAGGATCAGGTCGCGCTGCTCGCCCAGCGGCAGGGACAGCGCCAGGGCCACCGAGACGCCGCCACGCAGGCCGCCCCAGACGAGGATGCGGATGGTCCCGGCGGGCACCTGGCGGCGGCCGTTCTCGGTCTGGCGCAGCACGACGATGGCCGGGGCCACGGTGAGCAGGCGCGAGATCAGTACCGCGCCGCCCAGGGTGAACGCCGCCACCACGTGCAGCCAGTTGAACGGCAGCAGGAGCAGCTCCAGGCCGATCAGAGCGAACAGCAGGGCGTTGAGGATCTCGTCGATCAGCTCCCAGAACTTGTCGATGTAGCGCCGCGTTTCGTCGGACATGGCGTAGTGGCGCGCCTGGTTGCCGATGATCAGGCCGGCCACCACCATGGCGATGGGCGCCGATACGTGCAGCCGCGCCGCCAGTGCAGCGCCGCCGATCACCAGGGCCAGGGTGAGCATGACTTCCACCTGATACTGGTCGATGCCACGCATCATCAGGAACACGCCGTAGCCCAGCGCCGCGCCGAACAGGATGCCGCCGATGGCTTCCTGCACGAACAGCCAGGCAATCGTCGAGGCGGTGGGCGTTTCGCCGGCCAGGAGGATGCCCAGCAGGATGGTGAAGACCACCACGGCGGTGCCGTCGTTGAACAGCGACTCGCCGACTATGGTGGTGGCCAGCGGCTTGGGCGCGCCGGCGGACTTGAGGATGCCCAGCACCGCGATGGGGTCGGTGGGCGAGATCAGCGCGCCGAACAGCAGGCAGTAGATGAAGTCCACGTGCCAGCCGAAGAGGGCGAAGGTGTAGTAGGCCAGGTAGCCGATCACCGTGGTGGCGATCAGCACGCCGAAGGTGGCCAACAGGCCGATGGGCCACTTGTAGTTGCGCAGGTCGGCGAGGTTCACGTGCAAGGCGCCGGCGAACAGCAGCGCGGGCAGGAACCAGGTCATCAGCACGTCGGAGAAGTCGATGCGGCTGATGATCTGCTGCATCTCGACTTCCAGCACCGGGTAGCCGAGCAGCGACATGCCCTGGGCGATGAAGGAGAACACCAGGGCGGTGGCCATGACGCCGATGGTCGGCGGCAGGCGGATGAAGCGGTAGTTGACGTAGGTGAGCAGGGTGGTCAGCGCGATGAACGCCGCGGCCAGATCAAGCATGGCGATGAATCTCCGTGGTAGGCAAGACGCCGGCCCCGAGTGACCTATCCATGGGTCGGGGGCACGCGAAAGGATCCCGATGATAACCGCTGGGCGAAGTCGCGTACGTTTTCACCGGGCGCATCCGCCATTGGGCAAGCGGCGGAGTGCGATGGTTCAGCCGGATCGGAAGTTTTTTCGAAAGTTTTTTTGTCCGCCACAGCCCCCGGACCATGGGGGCTGAAGCCGAATGCGCGGCTGCGCGATGGCACAAGGATGGCAATTTTATTGAACGTAACGGCACGCACGGGGGTCCACCCCTTCGCGACGACAATCCGCAGGCGCTTTCGCAAGTACTTGATTCTCGTCGCGTTTAATCGAGGTCCCAGGTAAGTCTCAGGACGGGATCGAGCGTCACTTGAGCGCGGCGATGCCAGTCGCCGCGCACCCGAAGGGAGTCCCCCAACCATGGTGAAGTCCACCACGGGCAAGGCCCTGTTCGGCGTCTGCTTTGCAGTCGTTGTGCTGGCTTTGCTGATCCACTGGATCACCCCCGCCACTCTGTGGCAGTACCGCGAAGACCTGCTGTTCTACCTGCAGGCGCACCTGATTCTGGTGTTCGCGTCCATGTTCGCCGCCATCGTGGTCGGCATCCCCGCCGGCATGCTGCTCAGCCGGCCCGCCCTGCAAGGACAGGCCGAGCGCCTGATGCAGATATTCAACGTCGGCAACACCATCCCGCCGCTGGCCGTGCTGGCCATCGCCCTGGCGATCGTCGGGATCGGCAACGGCCCGGCGATCCTCGCGCTGTTCCTCGCTTCGCTGCTGCCCATCGTGCGCAATACCTACGAGGGCCTGCGCGCCGTGCCGGCGTCGCTCAAGGAGGCTGCCACCGGTATCGGCATGACATCGCGCCAGGTGTTGCTGCGCGTCGAACTGCCCAATGCGGTGCCGCTGATCATGGGCGGTGTGCGCATTGCGCTGGCGCTCAACGTCGGTTCAGCGCCGCTGGCCTTCCTGATCGGCGCCAACAGCCTGGGCAGCCTGATCTTCCCCGGCATCGCCCTGGACGATCAGTCCAAGCTGCTGCTCGGCGCCGTGAGTACTGCGCTGCTGGCGCTGGTGCTCGATGGCCTGGTGGTGCTGTTCAGCCGCGGCTTCCTGGAGCGGGGGCTGGCGAAATGAAAGGGAGCTGTTTGAAAGGAGCCCGCATGACACGACGTCTGCTTGGCGTGCTGAGCCTCGTGCTCGCCGCCACCACCGGTCTCGCCCAGGCGGCCGATGTGATCCGCATCGGCGGCAAGCCGTTCACCGAGCAGCGCCTGCTCACCGCCATCACCGCGCAGTACCTGCAGAGCAAGGGCTACGAAGTGAAGGTCACCAACGGCCTGGGTAGCACCCTGGCGCGTAGCGCGCAGCAGAGCGGCCAGCTGGACCTGGTCTGGGAGTACACCGGCTCGTCGCTGATCGTCTACAACAAGGTCACGGACAAGCTGGACGCCGAACAGTCGCTGGCCAGGGTCCGCGAGCTGGACGGCAATAAGGGCTTGATCTGGCCCACGCCCGCGCCGTTCAACAACACCTATGCGCTGGCGATGCCCGAGGAGCAGGCGGAACAGCTCGGGGTGCGCACCCTCAGTGACCTCGCCCGGGTGATGAAGGAGCAGGGTGACAAGAAGACCCACCTGTTCGCCATGGACCCGGAATTCGCCGGCCGCCCGGATGGCCTCGCGCCGATGAGCGAGCTGTACGGCTTCCACTTCACCCGCGATGACGTGCGGCAGATGGATGCGGGCCTGGTGTACACCGCGCTGAAGAACCGCCAGGTGTTCGTCGGCCTTGTCTACACCACCGATGGCCGCCTGAAGGACTTCAAGCTGCGCGTGCTGGAAGACGACAAGCAGTTCTTCCCCTTCTACAACGCCGCGCCGGTGATGCGTGCCGATCTGCTGCAGAAGCACCCGGAACTGAAGACGCTGTTCGACCCCATCGCCAGGCTGCTCGACGACAAGACCATGCAGGCGCTCAACGCCCAGGTCGACATCCAGCAGGAGCCAGTGCAGCGCGTGGCGCAGAAATTCCTGCGCGAGCACGATCTGCTGGGCGACAAGGCCCGGCCGGCACAGGACCAGCCCATAAAGGAGGAGAACTGACATGGACTTCATGACCGTGATTTCCCGCCTCGACTGGGTGCAGGTCGGCCAGCTGACGCTGCAACACCTGATGCTGGTATCCATCGCCGTGGGCCTGGCCATCGTCGTCGGTGTGCCGCTGGGCGTGCTGATGACGCGCTTCAAGTGGCTCGCCGGGCCGCTGCAGGGCGCCGCCACCGTGGTGCTGACCATCCCCTCCATCGCGCTGTTCGGCCTGATGCTGCCGCTCTACTCGAAGATCGGCCAGGGCCTGGGCCCGCTGCCGGCGATCACCGCGGTGTTCCTCTATTCACTGCTGCCGATCCTGCGCAACACCTACCTGGCGCTGACCAACGTCGAGCCCGGCATGCGCGAAGCTGGCAAGGGCATCGGCATGACCTTCTGGCAGCGCCTGCGGATGGTCGACATCCCCATCGCCGTGCCGGTGATCCTCGCCGGCGTGCGCACCGCCGTGGTGATGAACATCGGCGTGATGACCATCGCCGCAGTGATCGGCGCCGGCGGCCTGGGCGTCCTCATCCTCAATTCCATCAGCCAATCCAACATGCCCATGCTGGTGGTCGGCGCGGTACTGGTGAGCCTGCTCGCCATCGCTGCCGACCTGCTGCTGCAGTGGCTGCAGCGTGCGCTGACCCCGAAGGGCCTGCGCCCGCAGACAGGAGACTGAACATGATCGAACTCGACCAACTGACCAAGACCTTCACCCTCAAGGACGGCAAGGAATTCCGCGCCGTGGACAAGGTCAGCCTGACCGTGGAGAAGGGTGAGATCTGCGTGTTCCTCGGCCCCTCCGGCTGTGGCAAGACCACCACGCTGAAGATGATCAACCGTATCATCCAGCCCACTTCCGGGCGCGTGTTGATCGACGGCCAGGACACCCGCGAACTGGACGAAGTGACCCTGCGCCGCCACATCGGCTACGTGATCCAGCAGATCGGCCTGTTCCCCAACATGACCATCGAGGAAAACATCATGGTCGTGCCGCGCCTGCTGGGCTGGGACAAGCAGAAGTGCAAGGACAAGGCGCGCGAGCTGATGGCGATGGTCAAGCTCGAACCCAAGCAATACCTGTCGCGCTACCCGCGCGAGCTGTCCGGTGGGCAGCAACAGCGTATCGGGGTGATCCGCGCGCTGGCGGCGGATGCGCCGCTGCTGCTGATGGACGAGCCGTTCGGCGCAGTGGACCCGATCAACCGTGAGTCGATCCAGAACGAGTTCTTCGAGTTGCAGCGCAAGCTGGGCATGACCGTGATCATGGTCAGCCACGACATCGACGAAGCGATCAAGCTGGGCGACAAGGTGGCGGTGTTCAAGAGCGGTCGCCTGCTCCAGTTCGACCATCCGGATACCCTGCTGGCGCACCCGGCGGATGAGTTCGTCAGTGCCTTCACCGGCCAGGACAGCACCTTGAAACGCCTGCTGCTGGTGCGCGCCGAGGATGCCGCCGACAGCAGCTTCATCACCGCCGGCCCGCAGACCAGCGTGGCCGAGGCGCTGGAGAAGATGGAGGAGGATGACCGCCGCTATCTCGTGGTGGTGGACGCCAACGGCAAAGGCCTGGGCTACGTGCGCCGCAAGGACATGCGCCACAAGGACGGTGTGTGCAGCAACTTCCTCAACGACTTCCGCGTCACCGCCAGCCACGACGAGCACCTGCGCATCCTCTTGTCGCGCATGTACGAGTTCAACAGCTCGTGGCTGCCGGTGCTCGATGCGGACGGGCAGTTCCTCGGCGAGGTGACGCAGGAGTCCATCGCGGACTACCTGAGCTCCGGCCGCTCGCGTGGGCGCAAGACCAATATCGTGTCGCCGGCGGAGGTGGCGCAGGCTTCGTAAGCAGTTTTCTATAGGAGCGAGCTTGCTCGCGAATAGCCCTGGGCGTTTGTTTTCCCTCTCCCTAACCCTCTCCCTGAAGGGAGAGGGGATATCCGTGCTGCTTGTTGCGTTTACACAGGCCGGCTGGCATGGCACTTCCAGCACACTCGGAAAGCTCCCTCTCCCTTCAGGGAGAGGGCGGGGGAGAGGGAGCGCCCAGCTCCCATTTTCCCCTTCACCAAATCCCCTCCCGCACCACCCATCCCAAAGCGCTGAACTCCCCCCTCTGTCACCGGTCGTTAACTCAGTAGGCCGATGATGCTGAAACCCGTCGAAAGCCCCATTCTGTGCGGTATTCCGTGCATTTTGTTGAGTATCCAAAACAGTCAACCGGTAGTGCGACAAAGGGATGTAAAAAAGCGGCAATTCAGGGTTGAACTCACGAACTTCAGGTCCTAAAGTTCGCGCCCGAACGTCCATGCTGGAAACGATCCATCCGGCTCAAGTACTGACGACGAGAGATTTTCTGGAAGCCCTTCAGCGGCTTCTGCGACCACTTCATGGCTAGACGCTTCGCCGCAGACAGTAGATCGACTACGGCAAGGCGGAGCAACGACGCCAGGGAGTGGTCGCAGGAGTCGCCGGGCACCAGGTGATACTCGGCGACATGCCTTGGGAAGTAGGCGAACCAAAGTGGGGAAACGGATTCGACGTTCAGCTTCACCCCTACGAATAACCTGTTCTGCCATTTGGAGTCCCAACCATGTCCATCAAGGTCGAGGATTACTTCGCCCCCGAAACCTTCCAGCGCATGAAGGCATTCGCCGACAAGCAGGAAACCCCCTTCGTCGTCATCGACAAGCAGACCATCGCCGACGCCTATGACCAGCTGACCGGCTGCTTCCCGTTCGCGAAGATCTACTACGCGGTGAAGGCCAACCCCGCCACCGAGATCACCGAGCTATTGCGCGACAAGGGCTCGAACTTCGACATCGCCTCGATCTACGAGCTGGACAAGGTGATGAAGGCCGGTGTGCGTCCGGACCAGATCAGCTACGGCAATACCATCAAGAAAGCCCGCGACATCCGTTACTTCTTCGACAAGGGCGTACGCCTGTTCGCCACGGACTCCGAGGCCGACCTGCGCAACATCGCCAAGGCCGCACCGGGTTCCAAGGTCTACGTGCGCATCCTCACCGAGGGCTCCACCTCTGCCGACTGGCCGCTGTCGCGCAAGTTCGGCTGCCAGTCCGACATGGCCATGGACCTGCTGGTGCTGGCCCGCGACCTGGGCCTGGTGCCCTACGGCGTGTCGTTCCACGTTGGCTCGCAGCAGCGTGACATCGGCGTGTGGGACGCGGCCATCGCCAAGGTCAAGGTCATCTTCGAGCGCCTGAAGGAAGAAGACGGCATCGAACTGAAGCTGATCAACATGGGCGGCGGCTTCCCGGCCAACTACATCGCCAAGACCAACAGCCTGGAAACCTACGCCGAAGAAATCATCCGCTTCCTCAAGGAAGACTTCGGCGACGAGCTGCCGGAAATCATCCTGGAGCCGGGCCGTTCGTTGATTGCCAACGCCGGCATCCTGGTCAGTGAAGTGGTGCTGGTGGCACGCAAGTCGCGCACCGCCGTCGAACGCTGGGTGTTCACCGACGTGGGCAAGTTCTCCGGGCTGATCGAAACCATGGACGAGTCGATCAAGTTCCCGATCCATGTCGAGAAGAAAGGCGAGTTGGAAGAAGTGGTGATCGCTGGGCCGACCTGCGACAGCGCGGACATCATGTACGAGCACTACAAATACGGTCTGCCGCTGAACCTGGCAGCCGAGGATCGTCTGTACTGGCTGTCGACCGGGGCTTACACCACCAGCTACAGCGCGGTGGAGTTCAATGGCTTCCCGCCGCTGAAGGCGTTCTACCTGTAAGGCTTGCTTCAATGAAAAAGCCCCGCTGATGCGGGGCTTTTTCATTCTGCGATGCTGAAGCTGTTGCGCAGGAGCGGACTTCGTCCACGAAATCCCGTGCCAAGAAGGAAGCCGAAGCGACACACCACCCTGTAGGAGCGAGCTTGCTCGCGAACGCTCTGGTCCAGCTGCGATGGGCTGTTCGCGAGCAAGCTCGCTCCTACAAGAAAGCGCCGTGCATTCTCGTCAGGCGGAATGAAAAACGCCCCGCAGGAGCGGGGCGTTTTCATCACATCACTGAAGACTCAACCCTCCTTGGGCTGCTTCGCCACCGGGGTCTGCGCCGTGGCCGGCGCCTTGGCGTCGGTGGCGATTTCCTGCTGCTGCGCGGCCTTGTCCAGCGGCAGCTTGTCGAACTCGTGCAGGCCGTCCTTCTTGTACGGGTCGCCGATCCAGCGCGGTGCAGCGGCAAACTGCTGGTTCACCAGGCTCTTGGCCGGTTCGTAGCGGTCGTAGCTCAGGCCGGCGAGGTCCGACAGGGTATGGATCAGGTGCGAGCTGCTGTAGGAGCGATTGGCCACCGCCTGCAGGTCGCGGGGGTGGTCGGCCTGCCAGCTCGGCGAGGTCCAGACCATGAACGGAATGGTGTACATCGGCCGGGTCGGGTCCATCTCGTTGCGGCCCAGGCGGTCGTGGTTGCCCGAGCTGTAGACCTCTTCGCCGTGGTCGGAGAGGTAGAGCATGAAGCCGTTGGCGTTGGCGGCCGAGTAGCGCTTGATCAGGCTCGACACCACGAAGTCGTTGTAGCGCACCGCGTTGTCGTAGAAGTTGTAGGTCTCCACCTGGTCATCCGACAGCGCCGAGGGCGCGCCCTGGCGGTCCTTGAAGTAGGCGAATTCTTCCGGGTAGCGGTAGCGGTAGTCCATGTGCGTGCCCAGCAGGTGGATCACGATGAACTTCTTCTGCGCCGGGTCCTTCAGGGCCTTCTCGAACGGGTCCAGCACCACGCCGTCGTACTGGCTGGCGTTCTGGTTGCGCTGGTTGTTCAGGTACGCCTGCTCGTCCGTCTGCTGGGAGAAGGTGGTGAGCATGGTGTTGCGCTTGGTCATCGTCTGCTGGTTGGTGATCCAGAAGGTCTTGTAGCCTGCCTGTTTCATCAGGTTGATCAGCGATGGATCAGTGAGGAACCTGTCCGGGTTCTGCTCATCACCGAAGGTGAGAATCTGCTGCATCACCTCGATGGTGTAGGGGCGCGGCGCAACCACGTTCTGGAACACGGTCAGGCCCTGGCCGCTGGCGGCGAGGGCGTCGAGGTTCGGCGTGGTGTCGCGGCCGTAGCCGTACAGGTGCATGTGCTGGCGGGTGGTGGATTCGCCCAGCACCAGGACCAGGGTGCGCGGCTCGTTACCGCTGCTGTCCTTGAGGTTCTGCAAGGGCGGCAGCGAGGCGTTCTGCTGCAGCAGCTTCTGCATGTTGTCCAGTTGCTGGCGGTACTGGACGTAGCCCACCACCAACTGCCACGGTACCGCCGGCTCCATGCGCGACTGCACCTTTTCCACCGCCTGGGCGAAGGTGCGCTCCTGGGTGACCATCTGCTTGTAGAAGGGGTAGAACAGGTTCAGCACGACCAGCAGCACGGCCAGCGGCACGCGGGCATAGGCCGGCATGCTGATCGGGCGGATGCGCTTCCACAGCACCACGGCGACCACGGTGTAGGCCAGCAATGCCAGGCACAGCCAGAGGCTGAAGTACTGGCTGAAGTACTCGCCGGCTTCGGCAGTGTTCGATTCGAACATCACGAAGATGACGCTCTGCGAGAACTCCTGCTTGTAGATGCCGAAGTAGCTCAGCCCCACCAGCGAGGCACCCCAGAGCATCAGGCCGATGACGGCGGCGATGCCCTTTGTGAAGCGCGGCAGCAGCAGCGGCGGTGCGAGCCACAGGCTGCTGAGGAAGAACGCGTCACGGAAGCCGGCGAAGCCGGTAGTGCCGCTGAACAGGATCAGCGCCTGGGTAACGCCGGAGAAGTACCAGAAGAACAGCAGGAGCCAGCCCAGGGCGGCCCAGTCCACGCGTTTGCGCGCTACGGGGGATGTGGTGTTCGACACTTGCGCCTCGTCGTTACGTGGCGGCTGCCGAACACTCCGGCAGCCAGGTTAGCCGGCGAAGATAGCAGGGTTGGCGTGAAAATTACGTCAAGGGGTGTCAGGCGACGCCCATCTGCTCGGCGAGTTGATGCAGGTCCGATTCGTCGCCCAGCTCGGCGGCGCGCTGGAAGTAGGCCAGGGTCAGTTCGCGCAGGCTCGGTGGCATGGAGGCGGCGAGCTGCTGGCGGGCTACGCGCAGGAAGTTGAGGTTGCCGCCTTCCAGCGCGCGTTCCAGCCAGATGCGTGCGGCGGGCAGGTCACCGCGTTCGGCGAGCACCGAGGCGTGGCTGAACTGTCCACGGAAATCGCCGGCCTCGGCCGACCGACGGTACCACTGGTGTGCCGCGTCCAGGTTGCGCGCCACTACCAGGCCTTCCTCGTGGAAGCGCCCGACCAGGTTCATCGACTTGGCGTGCCCCAGCGCCGCCGCGCTTTGGTACAGCGCCAGGGCGCGGGCGTCATCGCGCTGCACGCCACGGCCGGTAGAAAGCAGGTTGGCCAGGTTGTACATCGCCCAGTCGAGCTTCTGCTGCGCCGCGATGGCGTAATGGCCGGCCGCAGCCGTCTCGTCCTTTGCGCACCCCCAGCCGTGCTCCAGGCAGCGCCCGAGCATGTTGCGCGCCATGGCGTGGCCGCGCTCGGCGGCGATGCCGAACCAGGTCAGGGCGAGGCCGACGTCCTGTTCGATGCCGTGGCCGTCGAGGAGGATCTGCCCGAGCAATGCCTGGGCTTCGAGGTCCCCGTCGCGGGCGCCGGTCACGATAAGGCGGGCGGTCTGCCGCGGGTTGTTGGCGAGCTGGCCGGTGAGGTCTTCGACGTTGATTTCTTCAGTGCGACGCAGGACGAAACTCATGGCGGGTCAGACGTCCACCCAGCGGCGCAGCAGGTTGTGGTAGGTGCCGGTCAGTTCGATCAGCGCCGGGTGGTCCGGCACGTCGCGGGTGAGTGCCTGGATTGACTGGTCCATCTGGAACAGCAGGGCGCGCTGGCTGTCCTCGCGCACCAGGCTCTGGGTCCAGAAGAACGAGGCGATGCGCGCGCCACGGGTCACCGGGTTGACCTTGTGCAGGCTAGTGGCGGGGTAGAGCACCAGGTCGCCGGCCGGCAGCTTCACCTGCTGGGTGCCGTAGGTGTCCTGGATCACCAGTTCGCCGCCGTCGTAGTCGTCCGGGTCGCTGAAGAACAGCGTCGAGGACACGTCGGTGCGCACGCGCTCGCGGCCACCCTGGGTGTCGCGCACGGCGTTGTCGATGTGGAAGTCGAACGAACCACCGCCGGTGTAGCAGTTGAACAGCGGCGGGAAGACCTTGCTCGGCAGCGCGGCGGACTGGAACAGCGGGTTGCTCCACAGGCGCTGCAGCATGGCCTCGCCGATCTCGCGGGCCAGTGGGTGGTCCTGCGGCAGTTGCAGGTTGTGCTTGGCGCGGGACGACTGGTAGCCGGCGGTGACCTTGCCGTCGGCCCACTCGGCCTGTTCCAGGGCGGCGCGGATGCGCGTCACCTCATCGCGGGTGAAGACGCCAGGAATGTGCAGCAGCATGGGCCGGTTCCATCAGGTTCGATAATTTGCCAATGATAATGATTTGCAACATATCGGTACAACCGCCATACCCCTACTTCCGACAGGGAGAAAGTGTAAAAGTTGTAAATCATCTGCGTATGGTAATGAATGTGAATTGATACAAATTCTTATTTGCAATAGATTGCGCGGCCTTCATGAGCCCCTGGGGAGGGAGTTTCGATGTCGCGTCAATCCACCGAGTTCGCCGGCAGCAAGCCGCGCCTTCTAGTCAGCGCTGTCGGCGTGGCGATCACCGCCATGTCCGGTACTCATCTGGCCCACGCCGCCGAAGCTTCGTCGAAGAAGTCCGGCCAGGACGTCCTGTCCCTGGACGCCGACACTGTCGTCGGCACCCAGCAGCAGGACCCGACCACCTACAACGTCGAGAAGTCTGCCTCGAAGAAGTACACCGCGCCGCTGCTGGATACGCCGCGCTCGGTGACCGTAGTGCCGCAGCAGGTGATCAAGGACACCGGCGCGCTGACCCTGCAGGATGCGCTGCCTACCGTGCCGGGCATTACCTTCGGCGCCGGCGAGGGTGGCAACCCGACGGGTGACCGTCCGTTCATCCGTGGCTTCGATGCGCAGAGCGACACCTACGTCGACGGCGTCCGCGACACCGGCGCGCAATCGCGTGAAGTCTTCAACCTCGAGCAGATCGAAGTCAGCAAGGGCCCGAACTCGGCCTTCGGTGGCCGCGGCTCGGCCGGTGGCAGCCTGAACCTGATCAGCAAGCAGGCCAAGGCCGGCAACTTCACCGACGGCAGCTTCACCTACGGCTCCGACCAGACCCGTCGCTACACCCTCGACACCAATCAAGAGTTCCTCGACGGCAACGCCGCGTTCCGCCTGAACCTGATGACCCACGACCAGAACGTCGCCGGTCGCCAGGCGGTGGACGCCAGCCGCTGGGGTATCGCGCCGTCCCTGACCTTCGGCCTCAATGGCCCGACCCGCGTCACCGTCAGCCATTACCACCTGGAAAGTGACGACACCCCGGACTCGGGCATCCCGTATGCCAAGAGCGCCGACCGCAGCAAGCACAACCCCGACAAACCGGTGAACGTCGACCGCGACAACTACTACGGCCTGGAAGATCGCGACTTCCAGAAGAGCCGCATCGACACCAGCACCATCACCTTCGAGCACGATTTCAACGATGCCCTGGGCCTGCGCAACACCCTGCGCTACGGCACCGCGCACCAGGACTACATCTGGACCCAGCCCGACGACAGCCAGGGCAACATCAACAACGGCACGGTCTGGCGCCGCAACAACAACCGCATCAGCACCACCACCACCGCGACCAACCAGACCGACCTGTTCGGCGAGTTCTACCTGGCCGGCTTCAAGAACAGCTTCACCACCGGCCTGGAATTCACCCGCGAAGACAGCAAGCGCGACGGCTACACGGTGAACACCAACACCGGTTCCAGCGCCGGCGCCAACAAGTGCCGCCCGGCCATCGTCGGCGCGCCCAGCGGCTACAACTGCACCAGCCTGGAAAACCCGAACCCGCACGACCCGTGGAACGGCAGCATCGTCCGCAACTACAAGCCGCTGAACACCGTGGCCACCACCAAGGCGATCTACGGTTTCGACACCATTGACCTGAACGAGCAGTGGCAGGTCAACGTCGGCGCGCGTTTCGACAGCTTCGAGACCACCGCGAAGAACCATGGCGTGTCGCCGACCACCAAGTTCGAAGACAGCTCCAGCTTCTGGAACTGGCAGGCCGGCGTGGTCTACAAGCCGGCGCCCAACGGCAGCATCTACGCGTCCTACGCGACCTCCGCGACCCCGCCGGGCTCGATGCTGGACAACGGTGACACCGGCAACGCCGTGGACACCTTTGCGGTGAAGAACAACCTGGAGCCGGAAGAAACCACCAACTACGAAATCGGCACCAAGTGGAACTTCCTCGACGAGCGCCTGGAGCTGACCGCGGCGATCTTCCGCACCGACAAGGACAACGCCCGCGTGCTGGTCTCCAACCAGACCTACGACAACGCCGGCCAGTCCCGCGTCGACGGCATCGAGCTGTCCGCCAGCGGCAAGCTGACTGACAAGTGGAAGGTCTTCGCCGGCTACAGCTACCTCGACAGCGAGCTGGTCAAGGCGGGCAAGGCGGGTCGTACCGGCACGGTGAACGCCACCGCTCCGTCCAACGACGGCAACCAGATGCCCAACACCCCGGAAAACAGCTTCAGCCTGTGGACCACCTACGACGTACTGCCCAACGCTACCATCGGCGGCGGCACCTTCTACGTCGACAAGGTCTACGGCGACGTGGCCAACACCATGTACGTGCCGGACTACTGGCGCTACGACGCAATGGCCTCCTACAAGCTGAGCAAGAACGTCGACTTCCAGCTCAACGTGCAGAACGTCTTCGACAAGCAGTACTTCGACAAGGCCTATGCCGCGCACTACGCGTCGCAGGCGGCCGGCCGCACCGTGCTGCTGTCCACCAACTTCCACTTCTAAGGGCGCGCACCTCTGGCGACCCGCCCCGGCCGATGCTCCTCGGCCGGGGCTTTTCTTTGTCCGGGCCGCCAGTGCCGAAGGTAAGGCCAGGGTAAAGATTGTTAAAACGGCTGCGTTTGCGAGCCATTCTCATTAAAATGCCCGCCCTGCGTGATGGGTGTCCGAAGGTGAAGCCGCGGTGTTGAAGAAAGTCCTGTTCCAGTTGCATTGGGTGTTCGGTATCAGCGCAGGCCTGGTACTGGCACTGATGGGCCTCACCGGGGCGATGCTGTCGTTCCAGGATGAGATCCTGCGCGCCATGAACCCCGACAGCCTGGTGGTGGAAAAGCGCGCCGAAGCGGTGCTGCCGATGGACGAACTGATCCGCCGGGTGGAAAGCGCCGAACCAGGCAAGAAGGTCGCCTTCTTCTGGCTCAAGACCGAGGGCGTGGAGTCCGCGCGCATCTTCTTCACTCCGCCACCGGGCCAGCGCCGTGGCGAATCCCTGTATGTCGACCCCTACACCGCAGAAGCCCTGCCCGCGCCAGTGGGCGAGGGCGCCTTCATGTTCATCATGCAGCTGCACCGCTTCCTCGCCGCCGGTGAAGTCGGTCAGCGGATCACTGCCGCCTGCACCCTGATCCTGATCTTCTTCTGCCTCTCCGGCCTGTACCTGCGCTGGCCGCGCAAGGCGCTGAACTGGCGCACCTGGTTGACCTTCGACTGGCGCAAGAAAGGCCGCGCCTTCAACTGGGACCTGCACGCCGTGGCCGGCACCTGGTGCCTGGTGTTCTACCTCCTGGCCTCGCTGACCGGCCTCTACTGGTCCTACGAGTGGTACCGCAGCGGCCTGTTCAAGCTGCTCGATGACGCCCCCGCCGGCCAGGCCAAGGGTGGCCAGCGCGGCGGCAAACGCGGCCAGGCGCCTGAGGGCCCGCCGCCGGTAGTCGATGCCACCGCCATCTGGAACACCATCCAGCAGACCGGCGGCTCCGCCATGACTGCCTACAACCTGCGCCTGCCGCCGGTGAAGGGCCAGCCGGCCACCGTCTTCTACCTCCTCGATGACGCTGCCCACGAACGCGCCTTCAACGAGATGACCATCGACCCGGCCAGCGGCAAGCTGCTCAAGGACCGCCGCTACAACGACAGCAGCACCGGCAAGCAACTGCTCACCAGCGTCTACGCGCTGCATGTGGGCAGCTACTTCGGCCTCACCGGGCGCATCCTGATGATGCTCGCCAGCCTGGCCATGCCGCTGTTCTTCATTACCGGCTGGCTGCTCTACCTCGACCGCCGTCGCAAGAAGCGCGCGGCCCTGGCCGCCCGCGGTGAACTGGGCAGCAACGCCGGCGGCGCCGATTCCTGGCTGGTGGGCTACGCCAGCCAGAGCGGCTTCGCCGAGCAGCTGGCCTGGCAGAGCGCCGGCCAGCTGCAGGCTGCCGGCCTGCCGGTGCGCGTCGAGCCGCTGGGCAAGCTGGACCGAGCGCAGCTGGAGCAGACTCGTAATGCGCTGTTCGTGGTCAGCACCTTCGGCGAGGGCGAGGCGCCGGACAGCGCCCGTGGCTTCGAGCGCCAGGTGCTCGGCCAGACTCTCGGCCTCAATGACCTGCGCTTCGCCATCCTCGCCCTGGGCGACCGCCAGTACGAAGACTTCTGCGGCTTCGCCCGGCGCATGCAGGGCTGGCTGCAAGGGCAGGGTGCGCGCCCATTGTTCGACGGCGTGGAAGTGGACAACGGCGATGCCGCCGCGCTGCATGACTGGCAGGTACGCCTGGCCGAACTCTCCGGCGCCGCGCCGCAAGTGGCCTTCACCGCGCCGGCCTTCGAGGTCTGGACGCTGAGTGGCCGTGAGCACCTGAACCCCGGCAGCCAGGGCGAATCCACCTGGCTGCTGCGCCTCGGGGCACCGAGCGATTCGCAGATCGACTGGGCCGCTGGCGACCTGGTGGAAATCGTTCCGCGCCAACCGGAATTCCTCGTCAGCCGTTGGCTCGAACGCCTTGGCCTCGACGGCGTGGCCAAGGTGCAGGTCGACGGCCTGCCCATGCCGCTCAAGGACGCCCTGGCCGGCTGCCTGTTGCCGGCGAACCTGGAGCATCTGGTCGGCCTGCACGGCCAGGCGGTGGTTGACGCGCTGATCAAGCTCTCGGTGCGTCAGTACTCCATCGCCTCGCTGCGCAGCGAAGGCGCGATGGAGCTGATCGTGCGCCAGGAGCAGCACGCCGACGGTTCGCTGGGTATCTGCTCCGGCTGGCTGACCCAGTACCTGCCCGAAGGCGGCAGCCTGCTGCTGCGCCTGCGGCGCAACCGCAGCTTCCATCTCACCGAGGACGATCGCCCGCTGATCCTGATCGGTAACGGCACCGGTATCGCCGGCCTGCGTGCCTTGCTGCAAGCCAGCGTTGCCGAAGGCCGTTCGCGCAACTGGCTGCTGTTCGGCGAGCGCAACATTGCCCACGACTTCTACTGCCGCGACGAGCTGGATCGCATGCTGGCGCGTGGCGAGCTGCAGCGCCTGGACGTGGCTTTCTCCCGCGACCAGGCCGAGAAGGTCTACGTACAGGATCGCCTGCGCGCCAATGGCGAAATCCTTGTCCAGTGGCTGGACCAGGGCGCAGCGATCTACGTTTGCGGCAGCCTGCAGGGCATGGCCGAAGGCGTCGACCGCGCCCTGCGCGAGATGCTTGGCGATGCCGAGGTCGAGGCGCTGCTGGAGAGTGGGCGCTATCGGCGCGACGTGTATTGAGGTGGCGTTGGGTGTAGTCAATCGCGGACGGAGTCCGCTCCCACGCTCAGCGTGACTGGCGTTTCGTAGGCGCGAGCTTGCTCGCGAACGGGTATTCCGGCAGCTCCGGCGCTGGGTGGGTTCGCGAGCAAGCTCGCTCCTACAGGATTAAAAGCGGGCGTTATCGGCGCGACGTGTATTGATCGGGTGTTGGGCGTAGCCCATCGCGGACGGAGTCCGCTCCCACGCTCAGCGTGACTGGCTTTTCGTAGGAGCGAGATTGCTCGCGAACGGATTTTCCGGCGGCTCCAGCGCTGGACGGGTTCGCGAGCAAGCTCGCTCCTACAGGGGAGCACCGCACTGCGTTGTCGGCGGGGCAAACAAAAAGGCCCCCGCGATTGCGGAGGCCTTTTTGATATCGGGGCGCTTGAATCCAGTTGCTCAGATCCACAGGAACAGCGCCAGCACCGCCGCGAAGAAGCCCCACTTCTGCAGGTAGTACAGCTTGCGGTTGCGCTTCTTCAGGGCCTTGCCCTGCAGGCGGATCTTGTACAGCGAGGCGAACGCGCGGTTGATGCCGCCGGTCTTGTCGCCCGCGTCGTTGGGCGAGGCGGCCGCGGCCATCACGTTGCGGCTGAACCAGCGGTTGAAGGCCGTCACCCAGCCGTACTTCAGCGGGCGCTCGATGTCGCAGAAGAGAATCACCCGGTCATGCTCCGTGGTGTTCTCGGCGTAGTGGATATACGTCTCGTCGAACACCACCGCCTCGCCGTCGCGCCAGTGGTAGCGCTCGCCGTCCACCTCGATGAAGCAGCCCGGGTCGTTCGGCGTCAGCAGGCCCAGGTGATAGCGCAGCGAACCAGCGTACGGGTCGCGGTGGCGCACCAGGCGCGAGCCCGGCGGCAGCTCGGCGAACATTGCGGCCTTCACCGACGGAATCTGCCGCAGCAGCTCGGTGGTCTTCGGGCACAGCGCATCGGCCGACGGATGGCTGTCGTCGTACCATTTCAGGTAGAAGCGCTTCCAGCCGGTTTTGAAGAAGGAGTTGAAGCCGACGTCGTTGAGCTGGTCGGAGCGCTTGATGCTGCCGGCATCGCGCAGGTGCAGCGCTTCACTGCGGATGGCTTCCCAGTTCTCGGTCAGCAGGCGCATTTCAGGGAACTGCTCGGTCGCCAGGTATGGGCGGCTGGGTACCTTGGAGAACAGGTACATCAGGCAGTTGATCGGCGCCAGGAAGCTGGAATGGTCGCTCAGCTGGCGCGTGAACTTGTGGCGCACCCGTCCACGCAGGTGGACATAGACGATGCTCAGGCCGAAGGCGGCCAGGATGGCGGCTTTGATCATTCGGGGAGGTATCCGCTACTACAGACCGGGGATAGTACTCCTCCTGAACGTGACTGAGTATTCTCCGAAGGCCAAAGGCCATGGTCTGCTTTACCCTGTAGGAAACTTGGAAGGATGGCGACACCGATGACCGAGAGCACGACGCGAATCCTGCTCAACTGCGACATGGGCGAAAGCTTCGGCGCCTGGCGCATGGGCGACGACACCCATGCCATGCCGCTGATCGACCAGGCCAACCTCGCTTGTGGCTACCACGCGGGCGACCCGCTGACCATGCAGCGCACCGTGCGCCTGGCGGTGGAGCAGGGCGTCAGTATCGGCGCGCACCCGGCCTACCCGGACCTCGCCGGCTTTGGCCGCCGCCACATGAATTGCTCACCCGAGGAGGTCCGCGCTCTGGTGCTCTACCAGATCGGCGCGCTGGATGCCTTCTGCCGCGCCGCCGGCACCCAGGTGGCCTACGTGAAGCCCCACGGCGCGCTGTACAACGACCTGGTGCGCGACGACGCGCTGCTCTGTGCCGTGCTCGACGCCTGCGCGGCCTACCGCAAGCGCCTGCCGCTGATGGTGCTGGCGCTGGCCGACAACAGCCGCGAGCTGCAACTGGCCGATGTGGCCGACGTCCCACTGATGTTCGAAGCCTTCGCCGACCGCGCCTACCTGCCCGATGGCCAGCTCGCCCCGCGCCGCCTGGCCAACGCCGTACACCATGATCCGCAGCGCATCCTCGACCAGGCCCTGGCCATCGCCCGTGGCGAACCCTTCCCGGATATCGACGGCAACCCGCTGCGGCTACGCGCCGACAGCCTCTGCGTGCACGGTGACAACCCCGAATCCCTGGCGGTGCTGCGGCGCCTGCGTGGCCTGCTGGACCAGGCATGATCCGCGTCGAAGCCTTCGGCGCCACGGCGCTGCTGATCACCCTGGCCGAGCAGCCCGACGAAACGCTGCCGCTGCGCATCGCCCGACTGGCTGAGCGACTGCGCGCCGAGCTGGGTACGGCGCTGACGGATTGCGTACCGGGCTGGACCACGCTGTTGCTGCACTACGACCTGTTGCGCATCGACCTCCCGCAATTGCAAAGCCGCGTGCAGGCCGCGCTGGCAGACTGGCCCGGTGACTCCCAAGTGAATGCCGCCGGGCGCCTGCATGAAATCGCCGTGTGGTATGCCGGCGAAGATCTCGCCGAAGTCGCCCGTCTCTGCGGGCTTGCTCCGGCCCAGGTGATCGATTTGCACGTTGGCCGCGACTATCGCGTCGGCGCCATCGGTTTCTCTCCTGGCTTCGCCTACCTCGGCGAGCTGGACGAACGCCTCGCCCTGCCGCGCCGGGCAACGCCGCGCACGCACGTGCCGGCCGGCAGCCTGGCGATTGCCGAGCGCCAGACAGCGGTTTATCCACAGGCCTCGCCCGGCGGCTGGCACTTGCTGGGGCGCACCGCGCAGCGCCTGTTCGATCCCTGCGCGACGCCTCCCTGCCCGCTGGCCGTGGGGGATCGGGTGCGCTTCGTGCCCATCGACGAAGCTGCTTTTCGTGCTGCCGGTGGTGATACATGAGCCTGACAGTCATCGCCTGCGGCCCGCTGTGCCTGTTGCAGGATGGCGGGCGCCAGGGCTGGCAGCAGCTCGGTGTCTCTCCTGGCGGGCCTGTGGATAAACACGCCGCGGCCTGGGCCAATCGCCTGCTCGGCAACCCCTACGGCACAGCATTGCTGGAGATCGCACTGGGCGGCGTGGAGCTGGAGGTGCAGGACGATACCTGGCTGGCGCTGACCGGCGCCGAGCTGCCTGCCCGGCTCGATGGCGAACCGCTTCCCGCTTGGTCGCGTTTTCATGTTCGGGCAGGACAGCGCCTGAAGCTCGGTTTCGCCCGTGCCGGACAGCGCGCCTATCTTTCCGCTGCCGGTGGTTTCCGTGCGGCACCGGTACTGGGTAGCGTTTCGACCCAGACGCGGGAAAGGCTCGGAGGTCTTGCCGGCAATGGCGAGCCCCTGGCCGTGGGGGATGTGCTGGAATGCGCCGCTGCGGGCGAGCATTTCTCCCGTGGCGCCGACGTGCCCTGGCCCTATCGGCCGGACTACCGCGAATGCCCGGTCCTGCGCGTTTTGCCAGGCCCGGATGCCTTCACCACCGAACAGCGCCGGGCTTTCTTCGCCCAGCCTTGGCAGATCAGCCCGCAATCCGACCGCATGGGCGTGCGCCTGCGCGGCGAAGCCCTGGGCGCGCCACGTCGGCAGTGGTCGTTGGGCGTCGTGGAAGGCGCCATCCAGGTCCCGCCGGACGGCCAGCCGATCATCCTGCTGGCCGACCGACAGACCATGGGTGGCTACCCGCTGCTGGGCGTGCTGCACCCGCTGGACATCGGCCGCCTGGCGCAATGCCCGGCGCACAGCGAGGTGCGTTTCGCCCAGGCGGACGTGGAACAGGCGCAGGCGGACCTGCGCGCGTTCCTGAGGTTTTTCGCTACTTAGGCAGGTGCCGCAACGGCAGGGGCGCCGACTCCTTCACCGTCTGGATGGCGAAGTTGCTGCGGATGTCGCTGACGCCTGGCAGCTTGAGCAGGGTGCCGGTGAGGAATTGCTCGTAGGCGCGCAGGTCGGGTAGCACTACTTGCAGGAGGAAGTCCGACTCGCCGCTGACCAGATGCACCGAGATGACCTCCGGCAGGTCGATCACCGCCTGGCGAAAGGCGGCGGCGCTGGTGTCGCTGTGGCGCTCGACCTTCACGCCGACAAACACCGTCAGGCCCAGGCCGACTTCGTCGCGGCCCAGTTCGGCGTGGTAACCGCGGATCATCCCGGCCTCTTCGAGGATGCGCACGCGCCTGAGGCAGGGCGAAGGGGAGAGCCCGATTTCCTCGGCAAGCTGCACGTTGGTCAGGCGGCCGTCGCGCTGCAGGGCGGCGAGGATGCGGTGGTCGTAGGCGTCCAGTTTTGGGGTTGGCATGAATGGCTGGCTATTTGGCTTCGGATTGGCAGGATATGCCAATTGGTAGCTTTGTGCTGGTGGAATACGCAAGCACCTGCTCTGAACTTCAGGCATAGAATCCTTATCCACAATGTCTTCTTCGGAGTGGCTCCTGTGGATATCGGCGTCTTCCTGCTGGCCCTGGCGATGGTCTATCTGCTGCCGGGGCCGGACATGATTCTCCTGCTGCATACCGGCGCACGGGACGGTTGCCGAGCTGCTCTGGCAACCGCTCTGGGGTTGGGCCTGGCGCGCGCCTGCCATGTGGCGCTGGCGGCGACCGGGCTGGCACTGCTGTTCCGCACGGCGCCGTGGACGTTCGATGTGGTGCGCATCGGCGGTGGTCTCTACCTGGCGTGGATCGGTCTGCAACTGCTGCGAGCACCGGCGGGTTTGCCGGTGGCAACGGGAGTGGCCGGGTTATCCACAGTCAGCTACCGGCGTGCATTCCGCCGGGGCCTGCTGACCAATCTGCTCAACCCCAAGGCGCTGTTGTTCTGTTCGGTGCTATTGCCGCAGTTCATTCATCCGCAGAACGGGCCACTGGCGCTGCAATTCGCGCTGCTGGGCGGCGTGCTGGTGGTGGTCGGGCTGGGCTTCGATAGCTTCTACGCGGTCAGCGGCGAGCGTATGGGCCGCTGGTTGGCGCGGCACAGGACGATGCAGCGGGTGCAGCAGTGGGGCTTCGGCGGAATCCTGCTGGGGTTCGGCGTGCGCCTGGCAGTGATCCGCGATCTTTGAACGGGCCTCTTCGTAGAAGCGCAGCCGGATGTGTCGGCGCAGGATTGTAGGAGCGGACTCCGTCCGCGAAAGATTTCCGGCAGCGCTGAGTTGGGCTGTTGCACATCGCGGGCAAAGCCCGCTCCTACGAGAGCCGGACATTACGGTGCAAGGTTGCAGGTAGAGATCACAGGTCGCCTGGCTGGATTTTCCACAGCCGTGCCACGGAAGGCTTCTGCGGATTGCGCGCGACCACCAGCAAGCCGAGTTCCCTGCCACGCAACTCGCGCAGTAACTGCGCGCCCTTGCGCTGTTGCAGGCTCTCGGCGAGATGCCCGAGGGCGATGGCTGCCGCGGCTGGGTGCGTGGCGACCGGCACGTAACTGCCGTCGTCCATGTCCAGCACCACATGCTCTTCTCCGGGCTCCGGAGCCGGGATGTGCAGGCTGGTCTTGAGCAGTTGCGCCATGGCCGCGTCGCGCTGGGCGGCCGTGAGTTGGCCCGGTGGCAAGGCTCGCTCCAGAGGGAGGAACTCGTCCCTCGGCTCGGCTTTCGACTTGGCCTCCGGTGGTGGCGTGGCAGGAGCCTTGGCACGAACCGGCGCGGGTGGCTTTGGCGCTGGCGAGGGCGGTGTGGTGAAGTCCAGTTCTTCCTGGTCGAGTCCATCCCAGTCGATCTCGTCGAGATCGACGTCCCCTGGCGCCTTTTTCTTCGTCGTCGACGATTTCTTCCGTGATTTCACTGCCGCGCGCACGTCCATCCGCCGTTGCCGCTTCCATTTGTGCAGCTGCACATTGGCGACGATGGCGGTGACAAGGATCAGCAGGAGGAAGAACAGCAGCATGCGGAGTGTGGCCCTGTGGATAACGGCCACTGCGGTGCAGGACAGTGGCGGGACGCCACCCTAGCGGGACGCTCTGGATCAGGCCGTAGGCCTGTTCCCGCTGCGCTGTAGGACGCAGCTGTATCCGAAAGAGGGCCGGCCTATGACCGGCCCGTTTCGCATCAGTTCAGGAACTGCTCGGCGTGGTGACAAGCGACTTGTCGTTCATCGAGCAGGCGCAGCTCCGGCACCTCGGTCTTGCAGCGCTCGGTCGCGTACGGGCAGCGCTTGTGGAAGGCGCAGCCGCTGGGCGGATTGAGCGGGTTGGGGAGCTCGCCCTGGATCTTGATCTTCGGCTTGGACGGATCCGGGTGGATTGCCGGGGTGGCCGAGAGCAGGGCCTGGGTGTAGGGATGCAGCGGGCGCTCGTAGAGCTTGTCCGCCGGGCCCATTTCCGCGGGGCGACCGAGGTACATCACCAGCACATCGTCAGCCACGTGGCGGACCACGGCGAGGTTGTGGGAGATGAACACGTAGGCGGTGCCGAACTCCTGCTGCAGGTCCATGAACAGGTTGAGCACCTGGGCCTGGATCGACACATCCAGCGCGGAGGTCGGTTCGTCCGCTACCAGCACCTTGGGCCGCAGCATCATGGCTCGGGCCAGGGCGATGCGCTGGCGCTGGCCGCCGGAGAACATGTGCGGGTAGCGCTGGTAGTGCTCGGGGCGCAGGCCGACCTGCTTCATCATCGCCTGTACGCGCTCGCGGCGTTCGATGCGGGAGAGGCTGGTGTTGATCACCAGCGGTTCGGCCAACTGGTCACCGATCTTCTGCCGCGGGTTGAGCGAGGCGTAGGGGTTCTGGAAGACCATCTGTACGTCGCGGCGCAACTGTTTGCGCTGCTCGTGGTTGGCGCCTTTCACTTCCTGGCCGGCGATCTGCAGCGAGCCGGAAGTGGGCTCCTCGATCAGGGTCAGCGCGCGGGCAAGCGTGGACTTGCCGCAGCCGGATTCGCCGACCACGGCCAGGGTCTTGCCGGCCTGCAGGTCGAAGGACACGCCGTTGAGCGCGCGAACCAGGGCGTGCGGTTTGAACAGGCCCTGGGAGATTTCGTAGTGACGGGTCAGGTCGCGGGCGGTCAGAACGGCGTTCATCGGGCCACCTCGGTGTTCAGGTTGAGCGGGTAGAAGCAGCGCACGGCGCCGCGCTCGTGGGGCTCCAGGGCCGGACGCACGCTGCGGCAGTTGTCCTGCACGTAGGGGCAGCGCGGCGACAGCAGGCAGCCCTGCGGACGGTCGTACTTGCCGGGGACGATGCCGGGCAGGGTAGCCAGGCGCTCTTCACCGGCACTGTGTTCCGGAATCGCTTTGAGCAGCGCTTCGGTATAGGGATGGGTCGGCAGGTCGAACAACGCCGGCACCTGGCCGATCTCCACCGCCTGACCCGCGTACATCACGCAGACGCGCTGGGCGGTCTCGGCGACCACGGCGAGGTCGTGGGTGATCAGGATCAGCGCCATGCCCTGGTCGCGCTGCAGGTTCAGCAGCAGCTCCATGATCTGTGCCTGGATGGTTACGTCCAGCGCGGTGGTGGGTTCGTCGGCGATCAGCAGCTTGGGTTCGCCGGCGATGGCCATGGCGATCGCGACACGCTGGCTCATGCCGCCGGAGAGCTGGTGCGGGTAGGCGTCCAGGCGCTGGGCGGCGCCGGGAATTTCCACCCGTTCGAGCAGTTCCAGCGCGCGCTGGCGCAGGGCCTTGCCGCGCAGGCCGAGGTGCAGCTTGAGCACTTCCTCGATCTGGTAGCCGACGGTGAAGCTGGGGTTGAGCGCGGTCATCGGGTCCTGGAAGACCATGGCGATGTCCTTGCCGACGATGCGCCGACGCTCACGGCCCTTCAGGCGCAGCATGTCGGTGCCGTCGAACTGCATGGTGTCGGCGGTGATGATGCCGGGGGCGTCGATCAGCCCCATCAGCGCCATCATGGTCACCGACTTGCCGGAGCCGGATTCGCCGACGATGGCCAGGACTTCGCCCTTGTCCACCGAGAGGTCGAGGCCATCCACCACCGGGATGGCGTTGCGGTCGCCGAAGCGGACCGAAAGATTGCGCAGGTCGAGGAGGCTCATACGGCGGTCTCCGTCAGTCTCTTGTTCTGGTAGGAGCGAGCTTGCTCGCGAACGGGAAACGCAGAAGATTGCAGGTTCGCGAGCAAGCTCGCTCCTACAGCGGCGGTCAGGTTATGCATGGCTGCTGTCCTCACGCCGCGTTCTTCAGCTTCGGGTCCAGCGCGTCGCGCAGGCCGTCGCCCATCAGGTTGATCGCCAGCACGCTGAGCAGGATGGTCAGGCCGGGCAGCGAGACGACCCACCAGGCGCGCTCGATGTAGTCGCGCGCGGAAGCCAGCATGGTCCCCCACTCGGGCGTCGGCGGTTGTACGCCGAGGCCAAGGAAGCCCAGGGCGGCGGCGTCGAGGATGGCCGAGGAGAAGCTCAGGGTGGCCTGCACGATCAGCGGCGCCATGCAGTTGGGCAGCACGGTGACGAACATCAGGCGCAGTGTGCCGGCGCCGGCGAGGCGCGAGGCGGTGACGTAGTCGCGGTTCAGCTCGCCCATCACGGCGGCGCGGGTCAGGCGCACGTAGGCCGGCAGCGAGACGATGGCGATGGCGATCACGGTGTTGATCAGGCCCGGGCCGAGGATGGCGACGATGGCCACCGCCAGCAGCAGTGAGGGCAGGGCCAGCATGATGTCCATCAGGCGCATGATCACCGGGCCCAGGCGGGTCGGCGAGAAGCCGGCGAGCAGGCCGAGGAAGATGCCGGGGATCATCGAGATCAACACCGAAGTCAGGCCGATCATCAGCGACAGCCGCGCGCCGTGCATCAGGCGCGAGAGCAGGTCGCGGCCCAGCTCGTCGGTGCCCAGCAGGAACTGCGCGTTGCCGCCTTCGAGCCAGAGCGGCGGGGTGAGCAGGAAGTCGCGGAACTGCTCGCTCGGATCATGGGGCGCGACCCAGGGCGCGAACAGCGCGCAGAACACGATGACCAGCATGAACAGCAGGCCGCCGACCGCGCCCTTGTTGCGCGAGAAGGCATGCCAGAACTCTTTCAGCGGGGAGGGGTAGACCAGGCTCGGGTCGCTGGCGGGAGCTTTGCTTGCGATGCTCATGTCGTCGACTCCTCAGCGTTGGTGGCGGATGCGTGGGTTCGCGAGGCCGTAGAGGATGTCCACGATGAAGTTCACCAGGATCACCAGGGTCGCCACCAGCAGGATGCCGTTCTGCACCACCGGGTAGTCGCGGCGTCCGATGGCGTCGATCAGCCATTTGCCGATGCCGGGCCAGGAGAAGATGGTTTCGGTCAGGACCGCGCCGGCCAGCAGCGTGCCGACCTGCAGGCCGAACACGGTGAGCACCGGGATCATGGCGTTGCGCAGGGAGTGCACGAATACCACGCGGGCGGGCGACAGGCCCTTGGCGCGGGCGGTGCGCACGTAGTCCTCGCGCAGCACTTCGAGCATCGAGGAGCGGGTCATCCGCGCGATCACCGCCAGCGGGATGGTGCCCAGCACGATGGCGGGCAGGATCAGATGGCGCACGGCGTCCATGAAGGCGCCTTCTTCATCGGACAGCAACGTGTCGATGAGCATGAAGCCGGTCTTCGGCTCGATGTCGTAGAGCAGGTCCAGGCGCCCGGAGACCGGCGTCCAGCCGAGGCTCACGGAGAACAGCATGATGAGGATCAGGCCCCACCAGAAGATCGGCATCGAGTAACCGGCCAGGGAGATGGTCATCACCCCGTGGTCGAACAGCGAGCCTCGCTTCAACGCTGCGATCACCCCGGCGAGCAGGCCGAAGACACCGGCGAACAGCAGGGCCGCCAGCGACAGTTCGAGGGTGGCGGGAAACAGGGTGAGGAATTCGTGCCAGACGCTGTCGCGGGTGGTCAGCGATTCGCCGAGGTTGCCCTGGGCGAGGTTGCCGATGTAGTCGAGATACTGCTGGTAAAGCGGCTTGTCGAGGCCCAGGCGGTGCATGGCCTCGGCGTGCATCTGCGGATCGACGCGGCGTTCACCCATCATCACTTCCACGGGGTCGCCCGGAATCAGGCGGATCAGCGCGAAGGTGAGCAGGGTGACGCCGAAGAAGGTCGGGATCAGTAGCCCGAAGCGCCGGGCAATGAAGGACAGCATTGTGGGGAGTTCTCCACATGGGATGGTCACGGTTGGGCCGCGTCATGGGCGGTCCGTTCTTGTCGACATCGACCCTTTTGAGGTCTGGTCCTTGTCGTTATGGTCCCGGCGAGCCCTGTAGCTGCACACGGGAAAAATTGTTCGAGCCCAGGGGGCTCAGGGTAAAGCCTGTTACGCCAGGCCGCACCACGGCGAACTGCTTCGGGTAGGCCAGGGCGATCCACGGCGCTTCGTGCTGGTAGATCGCCAGCGCCTGGCGGTAGAGGCCCGCGCGGGTTTCCTGGTCGGTAATGGCGCGGGCCTTGCGCAGCAGTTCGTCGAACTCCGCGTTGCACCAGCCGGCCTGGTTCTCGCCGCTTTTCGCCGCCGCACAGGACAGGTTCGGCGTGAGGAAGTTGTCCGGGTCGCCATTGTCGCCGGCCCAGCCCATGAAGATCAGGTCGTGCTCGCCCTGCTTGGCGCGCTTGATCAGCTCGCCCCATTCGAAGACGCGGATGTCCGCCTGGATGCCGATCTTGCCCAGGTCGTCCTGCAGCATCTGCGCACCGATGCCGGGGTTGGGGTTGGTCGGGCCGCCGCCGGGGCGGGTCCAGATCGACAGTTTCAGGCCGGGCTTGATGCCGGCTTCTTCCAGCAGTTGTTTAGCGCGCGCCGGGTCGTGGGGCCAGACCTTGAGCTGCGGATCGGAACCCCACAGTGTCGGCGGATAGGGCGCCACGGCCAATGTGGCGGCGCCTTCGCCGAACTGCGCGCGCAGGTATGCGTTGCGGTCGAAGGCGAGGTTGATCGCCTGGCGCACGCGCACATCGTCCAGCGGTTTATGCCGGGTATTGATGCCGACGTAGGCGACCAGCAGGGAGTCCAGTTCCTCGACCTTGAGTTTCGGGTCCTGGCGCAGCGCGGGCACGTCGGTGGGCTTGGGGTAGACGGCTATCTGGCAGTCGCCGGCCTTGACCTTCTGGATCCGCACGTTCGGATCAGGGGTGATCGCCAGCAGCAGACGGTCGATCTTCGGCTTGCCGCCCCAGTAGTCCGGATTGGCGGTGAAGCGCACCTGGGCGTCCTTCTGGTAGCGCTGGAAGACGAAGGGGCCGGTGCCGATGGGCAGGTTGTTCAACTGCTCGGCCTTGCCGGCGGCCAGCAGCAGGTCGCCGTACTCGGCCGAGTAGATGGAGGCGAAACCCATCGCCAGGTCGGCGAGGAAAGGCGCCTCGGGGTGCTTGAGGGTGAAGCGTACGTGGTGCTCGTCGAGCTTTTCCACCGTGCCGATCAGGCTCGGCAGGCCCATTGCCTCGGCATAGGGGAAGCCGCGCGGGGCCAGCTTGTTCCACCGGTGCTTCGGGTCGAGCTGGCGCTGGAAGCTCCAGAGCACGTCGTCGGTATTGAACTCGCGGGTCGGCGTGAAGTAGTCGGTGCTGTGGAATTTCACGCCCTGGCGCAGGGTGAAAGTGTATTGCAGGCCGTCGTCGCTGATTTCCCAGCTCTCCGCCAGCGCCGGCACCACGCGGGTGCTGCCGGGGGCGAACTGCACCAGGCGCTCGAAGACCGTCTCGGCCGAAGCATCGGCGGTGGTCGCGGCGGTGTACTGGGTGATGTCGAAGCCCTCGGGACTGGCCTCGGTGCAGACTACCAGGGACTGGGCGAATGCCGAGGTGCAGCCGAGCAGGCTCGCCAGGATCATCCCGGAGAGCCGTTTGCGGAAATGGCTGGGCATGGGGCTGGCGGTCGGGGCTTTGGCCGCCGGCGGTTGCCGGCGGCCGTCGCCTTACTTGCCGACGCTGACGCCGTAGAACGAGTTCAGCGCGAACGGGCTGATCTTGAAGTCCTGCACCGTCTTGCGCATCGGCTGGTACACGGTGGAGTGGGCGATCGGGGTGATCGGCACCTGCTCCTTGAGAATGTGCTGGGCCTGCTTGTACAGCTCGGTGCGCTTGGCCTGTTCCGGGGTGCGCTTGGCATCCTTGATCAGCTTGTCGTAGGCCGGGTCGCACCATTTGGAGAAGTTGTTGCCGTCCACGGCGTCGCAGCCGTAGAGGGTGCCCAGCCAGTTGTCCGGGTCACCGTTGTCGCCGCTCCAGCCGATCAGCATGGCGTCGTGCTCGCCGCCCTTGGCGCGCTTGATGTACTCGCCCCATTCGTAGGTGACGATCTTCGCCTTGATGCCGACCTTGGCCCAATCGGACTGCAGCATCTCGGCCATCAGCTTGGCGTTGGGGTTATACGGGCGCTGCACGGGCATGGCCCACAGGGTGATCTCGGTGCCTTCGGCGACGCCGGCTTTCTTCAGCAGCTCCTTGGCCTTCTCCGGGTTGTAGCCTGCGTCCTTGATGCTGTCGTCGTAGGACCACTGGGTTGGCGGCATGCCGTTCACCGCGAGCTGGCCGGCGCCCTGGTAGACGGCGTCGATGATCGCCTTCTTGTTCACCGCCATGTCCAGCGCCTCGCGCACTTCAAGCTTGTCGAACGGCTTGTGCAGGACGTTGTAGGCGATGTAGCCGAGGTTGAAGCCCGGCTGAGACGGCATGTTCAGGTTCGGGTCCTTCTTCAGCGCTTCCAGGTCGGCCGGGCGCGGGAAGAGGGTGATCTGGCACTCGTTGGCCTTGAGCTTCTGCATGCGCACCGAGGCGTCGGTGTTGATGGCGAAAATCAGGTTGTCGATCTTCACCTCGCCCTTGTTCCAGTAGTCCGGGTTGGCCTTGAAGCGGATCATCGCGTCCTTCTGGTAGCGATTGAACACGAACGGGCCGGTGCCGATGGGCTTCTGGTTGATGTCGCTGGCCTTGCCCTGCTTGAGCAACTGGTCGGCGTACTCGGCGGACTGGATCGAGGCGAAGCTCATGGCGAGGTTCTGGATGAACGCCGCGTCGACTTCGTTGAGGGTGAACTTGACGGTCTTGTCGTCGACCTTCTCCACCTTGGCGATGTTCGCGTCCATGCCCATGTCGGTGAAGTAGGGGAATTCGGTCTGGTACGCCTTACGGAACGGATGGTTCTTGTCGAGCATGCGGTTGAAGGTGAACAGCACGTCGTCGGCGTTGAACTCGCGGGTCGGCTTGAAGTAGTCGGTGGTGTGGAACTTCACGCCGGAACGCAGGTGGAAGGTGTAGGTCTTGCCGTCATCGGATACGTCCCACTTTTCCGCCAGACCGGGGATGACCTGGGTGCCGCCGCGCTCGAACTGGGTGAGGCGGTTGAACACGGTTTCCGCCGAGGCATCGAAGTCGGTGCCGGTGGTGTACTGGCCGGGGTCGAAGCCCGCGGGGCTGCCTTCTGAGCAGTAGACCAGGTTGTTGGCGGCGTGGGCGAGCGGGGCGCTGGCGATCAGCCCAGCGGCAATCATGGCGCGGATGACGGCGTTCTTACGCATTGGGACCTCTGTTTATTCTGGTTGTCATCGAGGGGCAGCCTCGTGAGCTGCGTTGCGTGAAGCTATGCACGGCACATGCCGGGTGCAAGCGGCTAACCGGGATGAGTGTAGAAGTTGTGACGCGGGTGCAAGGGAATGTCGCAATTTCGACAATGGGAACCGTGCGGTCGAGCGGCGGCGCCCCGGTCCCCCAAGGCGCCGCGCTGGAAATGGCCGTGAGTGTTACGGCATCTGCACCTCGATCGTGCCATCGGCGCTGACGGTGACCTGGCTGGTGCCGGCTTCGATTTCCTGCGCCGGTGCCGAATCCATGGAGGCGAACTTGGCGGCGGCCATGCGCATCACCGGCATCGGACGTGGCGCGCCGGAGGTGTTCAGGTTCAGGCTGACCAGCTTGTAGCCCTTGCCGCCGAGCGCGTCGGTGAGTACCTGGGCGCGGGCCTTGAAGGCATCCACGGCGCCTTTCATCATCGCGTCCTCGTTCTTCGCGCGAGTGGCGTCGGCGATGCTGAAGTCCATGCTGCTCATCTTCAACTTGCCCAGCAGGTCGGCGGTGAGTTGCGAGAGGGCGGCGAAGTCGGTGCTCTCCAGACGGATTTCCGCGCGCTCGCGCCAGGCCGTGATCTTCTGGCCCTTGTCGTCATACACCGGGTAGCTGTTGCGGCTGCCCAGGCTGACGGTCACGCCCTTGACCTTGCGTGCCTGCTCCACGGCCGCATTCAGCGCGGTGGTGGTCTCGCTGGCCAGCTTGGCCGGATCGGTGGCCTGGTTCTCGCTGAACAGGGTCACGTGCATCAGGTCGTGGGCGACTTCCTGGCTGACCTCGGCGCGCAGCGAAACCTGGTTGTAGCGAGGTTCGTCTGCCAAGGCTCCCACGCTGGTGGCGCACAGGGCGATGGCGGCGGCGATGGCGGTGAAGGGTTTCTTCAGTACAGACATGGATGACTCCTTGCTCCAGAAAATGTCCCGGCCACAGCTTAGTAGAGCCAGAGGCGAGGACTGTCAGACCCTTTGACGAGGATTCGTTCCGATCCGGGTTATTGACGGATGTCACCAATTGTTTCGGCGCGAAGCGGCCGACGCGGGCCACGCTGGAGTATGCTGTGGCGCTATGCCGCATAAAGGAGAGGAGGCTCTTGGCTATACTCGCGCAAATTCCGGAATTCACCATGCGCCCACCGGTTTTCCAGCTTTCCGCCAGTCGTCAGAACCTTCTGCATCTGACGCTCATCCGTATTCTCGTGCTTGCCGCCCAGGCCGGTTCGGTCGGGCTCGCCTACAAGGCCCAGCTGATTCAACTGCCCTGGCTTGCGCTGGGCGTGACCCTCGGTGTCTCCCTTGTGCTCTGCCTGGGCACGGCTTTGCGCCTGCGCGGCCCGTGGCCGGTCACGGAGCTGGAGTACGCCGTCCAGCTCGCCTGCGACCTGGTTATCCACAGCGTGCTGCTGTATTACTCCGGCGGCTCGAGCAACCCCTTCGTCTCCTATTACCTGGTGCCGCTGACCATCGCCGCGGCGACGCTGCCGTGGCTCTACACCATCGCCCTGGCCGGCCTGGCGCTGGCCAGCTATACGGTGCTGCTGGTGTGGTTCCACCCGCTGGAGATGGCTGCGGGGCAACGCGACAACCTCCTTATCTATGGCATGTGGCTGAGCTTCGCCTTGGCTGCCGCGCTGATCACCTTCTTCGTCGCCCGCATGTCCGAGTCGCTGCGCCGCCAGGAGCAGTTGCAGGCGCAGCGTCGCGAGGAAGGCATGCGTGACCAACAACTTCTGGCCGTGGCCACCCAGGCCGCCGGCGCTGCTCATGAACTGGGCACGCCGCTGGCGACCATGAGCGTACTGCTCAAGGAATTGCGCCAGACCAATGCGGACCAGCCGATGTTGCAGGAAGATCTCGCCCTGCTGCAGGAGCAGGTCAAGCTCTGCAAGACCACCCTGCAGCACCTGGTACGCGCCGCCGAAGCGGATCGTCGCCAGGCGGTGGAAGAGCAGGGCGCCAACGAATGGGTCGAAGCGGTGCTGCGGCGCTGGCATTTGATGCGCCCGGAGGCGAGCTATCGCTACCAGACGCTTGGCAAGGGCAAGGCACCGCGGATGACTCCGCCGACCGACCTCAGCCAGGCGTTGCTGAACCTGCTCAATAACGCGACGGATGCCTGTCCGGACGACCTGGATATCCGCCTGGACTGGGATGCCGGGGAAATCTGCCTGAGCATCCGCGACCAGGGCCCGGGCGTGCCGCTGGCCATTGCCGAACAGCTCGGCAAGCCGTTCTTCACCACCAAGGGCAAGGGGTTCGGCCTGGGATTGTTCCTGAGTCAGGCCAGCGTGACCCGCGCGGGTGGAACGGTGAAGTTGTATAACCATGAAGATGGCGGCACTCTGACCGAGTTGCGTCTGCCCAGAAGCTATGGCGTGGCCTGATCGCCGCGCCCGCGAGGAAGTACCATGAGCGAAGAGATCCTGTTCGAAGGCGAAGAGCAGCCCCACCTGCTGCTGGTGGACGACGATGCCACCTTTACCCGCGTCATGGCCCGCGCCATGACCCGCCGCGGGTTGCGGGTGTCGGTCGCCGGCTCCGCCGAGGAAGGCCTGGCCATGGCCAAGGACGATCTGCCCGACTACGCCGTGCTGGACCTGAAGATGGACGGCGACTCCGGCCTGGTGCTGCTGCCCAAGCTGCTCGAGCTCGACGCCGAGATGCGCGTAGTGATCCTCACCGGCTATTCCAGCATCGCCACCGCGGTGGAAGCCATCAAGCGCGGCGCCACCAACTACCTGTGCAAACCGGCCGACGCCGACGATGTGCTCACCGCACTGCTGTCGCAGCACGCCGACCTGGAGACCCTGGTGCCGGAAAACCCCATGTCGGTCGACCGCCTGCAATGGGAACATATCCAGCGCGTGCTTGCCGAACATGACGGCAACATCTCCGCGACCGCCCGAGCGCTGGGTATGCACCGGCGCACATTGCAACGTAAGCTGCAGAAGCGCCCGGTGAGGCGTTAAGCGATCGATAACACAAAGGAGCGCCAATGAGCGCTCCTTTTTTGTATGTACAGCCGTGCGAGCCCATTCCATGACCGACAGCGCCGAGTACCGCGCCGCGAACGACGCCGTTCGCAGCCGCTTCTTCCACCGAGTCTGGCACCTCACAGCGCCCTACTGGCGCAGTGAAGAAAAGGGCATGGCCTGGCTGCTGCTGATCGTGGTCATCGCTCTCTCGCTGGTGGGCGTGGCCGTCTCGGTCTGGCTCAACAGCTGGTACCGCGACTTCTACAACGCCCTGCAGAACAAGGATGTCGACTCCTTCATCCGGCTGGTCCTGTATTTCTGCGGCATTGCCGCCGCCGCGATCCTGATCGCCGTCTACCGCCTCTACCTGACCCAGATGCTGACCATCCGCTGGCGCCGCTGGCTGACGGAGAAGCACTTCGCCGCCTGGCTGGGCGACAAGAATTACTACCGCCTCGAGCAGCGCGGCCATACCGACAACCCCGACCAGCGCCTGACCGAAGACCTCAACAACTTCACCGATACCACTCTGACTCTTGGCCTTGGGCTGATCCGCAACGTCGTCAGCCTGGTGTCCTTTTCGGTCATCCTCTGGGGCGTTTCCGGCAGCATCGAAATCTTCGGCGTCACCATTCCCGGCTACATGTTCTGGGCTGCGCTGCTCTACGCGGCGGTTGGCAGCTGGCTGACGCACCTGATCGCGCGCCGCCTGATCACCCTGAACAACCAGCAGCAGCGCTTCGAGGCGGATCTGCGTTTCGGCCTGGTGCGGGTGCGCGAGAATGCCGAGAGCATCGCCCTGTACAACGGCGAGGCCAACGAGAACGAACGGCTGATGACGCGTTTCCGCAATGTCTGGGGCAACTTCTGGGAACTGATGAAGGTGCAGAAGCGCCTGACCTTCTTCAGCTCCGGCTACGCGCAGATCGCCATCATCTTCCCCCTGGTGGTCGCCGCCCCGCGTTACTTCGCCGGCAAGATCCAGCTCGGCGAGCTCATGCAGATCAACTCCGCCTTCGGCAACGTGCAGGACGGCCTGAGTTGGTTCATCGACGCGTACGCCAGCCTCGCCAACTGGCGCGCCACCTGCGATCGTCTGCTGAGCTTCCGCGGAGCCATGGCCGATATCGCCCAGGAGTCGGCCAACATCGACGTGCGCAAGTCCGGTCACCTGCTGCAACTGCAGAACCTTGCCCTGAGCCTGGGCAACGGTCGCGGGCTGCTGCAGCCCACCAGCCTGGCGATCAACACCGGGGAACACGTACTGATCGGCGGCCCCTCCGGCGGAGGCAAGAGCACCCTGCTGCGCGCCATGAGCGGCCTGTGGCGCTACGGCAGCGGCGTGGTGCAGATGCCTGAGGCGCGCAGCCTGTTCGTCCCGCAGAAACCCTACCTGCCCATCGGCACCCTCGCCGAGGCGCTCTGCTATCCGGAGCAGGGTGATCGTCACGATCCCGAGCAACTGAAGCAGGTGCTGCACCTGTGCCGTCTGGATTCGCTGGTGCCGCGCCTGGATGAAGCCGATCACTGGCAGCGTGTACTGTCTCCGGGCGAGCAACAGCGTCTGGCCATCGCCCGTGCACTGCTCTATGCGCCGCAGTGGCTATTCCTCGACGAGGCGACTTCCGCACTGGACGAAACCGACGAAGCTGCGCTCTATCAGGTGCTGCTGGACCAACTGCCAGGCGTCACCCTGGTCAGCATTGGCCACCGGGTCAGCCTGAAACGATTCCACCCGCGCCAGCTGCGTCTGGAAGATTATCGTTTGCAGGAGATCGAGGCTGTTCTGCCGGTGTAGTGGCAGTTTGATTCACTGGGATACTGTGAACGTGTTAGTGGGAAACATCTGAAAGTCTTCTCAGACAGGATGAATTCTTCTTATTTGTTTACATTTTTCAGTGTTTAGCCGCTGCGAAGCTTTCAATAACAGGTACCCTGTGCAGCCCGGTCCGAACAGGACCGGGTTTCGTATGATTCAACGGTACCTCGCATGAGCTTCCTTTCCCCTACCCGGCAGGCATTGACCCGTTCGGACCTGCAGCTGATCGATCGGCGCCGGTTCCTGCTGGTGGCCGGCTGCACCGCGCTGCTGTTCGCCGTGGTGGCCTTCGTGGTCGGTGTCTGGGTGGGGCGGGCCAACGTCGAGCCAGTACCGATGCCCGTCCTCGCAAGCGCCCCCGATACCTCGGAAGATGATTCCGCTGAGCGCTTCGCGGCGGAGCGGATAGGGGAGTTGGCCGGTCGCCTGCAAGTGCTGGAGAAAGACGCCACCTACCTGCTCAAGGCTGTCGACAGCCACGAGGAAATCGCGCGCAAACTGTCCAAGGTCGACCCTGAGCTCGCGCCAAAGCCCCAGGAGACGACCACCAAGGGCAAAGGTGGGATCCTGCTGCCGCCGCGCCCTTGTGCCGAACCGTTGCCCACCTCCGGCGTCGATCTGGAACGGAGCGAGCGCTCGGCGAAATGTCTGCGTCGGGTATTCGACCTGCTGATGGACCAGGTGGCACGGCGCAACGCCGACTTCATGGCCATTCCCGCCCGTCGCCCGATGGAGCAGGCGCGCCTGGGGTCGCCTTTCGGCAACCGGCTCGACCCCTTCAATCACCATCTGGCGTTCCACTCCGGCCAGGACTTCTCGGCGCCGACCGGCAGCCCGATCCATGCGGCCGCTGGTGGACGCGTCATCGTCGCAGGGCCGAATCCTTCCTATGGCAATCGCGTGGAGATTGACCATGGCAACGGCCTGGTCACGCGCTATGCCCATGCCTCGAAACTGCTGGTGAAAGTGGGCGACGTGGTGCTGCCGGGGCAGGAGATCGCCAAGGTGGGCTCCACCGGCCGCTCCACCGGGCCGCACCTGCATTTCGAAGTGCTTTACCACGGCGAATTCGTCGACCCACAGAACTTCCTCTCTCTGGGAGGCATGGAGATCGATAGCGATGGTATGGCCTCGGACTAGGAAACCCTCCACCCGCGACCTGCTGCGCGCCGAGCACCGCCCCCATGTTCCTCGTGGTTCCGCGGCGTTGGGCCGCGCGGCCCTGCTCCTGGTTCTCTTGCTGGCCGTGGCGCTGGCGGGCGTCTGGTTGATACGTCACCAGGATGATGTGGCGGGGCGCGAGCAGGCCGATGAACTCCAGACGCTGCATGCGCAGGTCGAGCAGTTGACCGCCGAACTGGAAGACAAGCGCCTGCAGGGCGACGAGGACCGCGCCAATCGTGAACAACTGATGCAGCGCATCGATGCGATGTCCGCCGAAATCAAGAAACTCAAGACTGAGCTGGCCTTCTACCGCCAGCAGAAACCTGGCAAGTAGTACGCGCGAGGAATTGCGATGTTCAGCAGCAGCAAGAAGAAAGGCCCGCAGGTGTCGGTGGACAAGTTCTCCAGCCTGCTCTCGGGCAATGTCGATCTGGTCGGCGATATGCAGTTCCAGGACGGCCTGAAGATTCTCGGTACCGTGAAAGGCAATGTCTGCCACAAGCCCGGCGCCGCCAGCCTGCTGGCGCTCAGTGCGGAAGGTCGGATCGAGGGGAATGTCAGCAGCTACGACGCGCTGATCGATGGCACCATCATTGGCGACCTGTACGTCGAACACCTGCTGGAGTTGCACTCCAACGCCCGTGTGGTCGGCAATATCCAGTATCGCCAGTTGAGCATGGAGAACGGCGCCACCGTGGACGGCAAGCTGACTCGCCTGGCCGAAGGCGAGTCGCCCAAACCGCTGGAACTGCCGGCGCCGCTCTGGGGCGAAGCGACCGACGCGCAGGTGTGATTCATCCTGTGGGGCGGGTACATAGCTTGCTATGATTCTGCCCCCGTCGCCCTGATGTCCGCTTCCCATGCTTGCCCTGCTGCTCCAGACCTTCGCCATCACCGCCCCGGTCTTCGCCATGCTGTTCCTGGGCGTGCTGTTGCGCCGCGTCGGGGCGATCAATCCGGAATTTATCCAGACCGCCTCGGCACTGGTGTTCAACGCCACCATGCCGACGATGCTGTTCCTCGGCATCTACCACTCCGACCTGCACAGCGCAGCGCGCCCCAAGGTACTGTTGTACTTCTGCGCAGCGACCCTGGCGGGCTTCCTGCTGGCCTGGGGTTGGGCGGCTTGGCGAGTGCCACGCGTCGAGCGCGGCGTCTATGTGCAGGGCTCGTTCCGCGGCAACAACGGCATCATCGGTCTGGCGCTGGCCACCAGCCTTTATGGCGACCACGGCCTGGCGCTGGGCTCGGTCCTCGCCGCTCTGGTGATCCTCTGCTACAACACGCTGTCCTCGGTGGTGCTGGCGATCTACAGCCCGAGTATGAAGTCCGACCCGCTGAGCATCGCCCGCAACGTCATCTGCAATCCGTTGATCATCAGCGTGCTGGCGGCGCTGCCGTTTTCCTGGTTCGGGATTGGCCTGCCGGCGTGGCTGCTGACCTCCGCCGACTACTTCGCCCAGATGACCCTGCCGCTGGCGCTGGTGTGCATCGGTGGCACCCTGTCGCTGGCTTCGTTGCGCGAGAGCGGCGGCCTGGCGATCAGCGCGAGCCTGATGAAGATGATCTGGCTGCCGCTGATCTGCACCACTGGCGCCTGGCTGCTGGGATTCCGTGGTGCGGAACTGGGCGTGCTCTTCCTCTATTTCGCCAGCCCCACAGCTGCGGCCAGCTACGTCATGGCTCGTGCTGCCAATGGCAACCACGAGCTGGCGGCGTCGATCATCGTCATCACCACCCTGGTGGCAGCGCTGACGACCAACGTCGGCATCTTCGTTCTGCAATGGGGTGGGTGGATGTGACTTGCGCGGAGGCGAGGCTCTTCCAAGTGGTGTTACGCAAAAAGCCATTTTGCGTGTAGGAAATTTCTGAAAGATCGCTCTGTGTCGCAACGCCGCGCGATGGCGCGTTCCGCGCGTCGACAAGACCGGTTACATTTGGCTCCCCCGCAATGCACGATCAAGGAATGTTCATGCAGCTCACGCGTCGGATGGTTCGTGCCGTCTTTATTCTGTCAGCCAGTCTCCTGGCTGCGACGGTCGCTGCCGAACCGGGTGCGGACCTTTCCAGCCCTACTGCCGGCTGGCGTTATTCCGGCCTGACGGATGATCCCAGCGTGCCGCGCGTGGCCTATCCCACGCCTCCCATCGACCGTGGTGGTGTTCGTGGCCGCAGCCTGATCGAAGGGCACCTGCGCGAAGTCTCCGGCGTCGACCGTGCCCAGCGCCTGGTGGTCAACGGCAATCCTCTCCCGCTCTACACCGATGCCGAAGGCAAATTCGTTCGCCCCTACAACTTCGGCGCGGGTAGCAACAGCGTTGCGGTCAGCAGCGACCACGGCAAATCCCTCAAGCGCGTGCAGTTCTACGAAGCCAACAATGGCCGCATCCCGCCGCGCATCCGCCTGGCCCTGGGCTGGAACGACCCCAAGGCCGAACTCGACCTGCATATCGTCACGCCCGACGGCCAGCATGCCTTCTGGGCCAACCCGCGCCTGAGCAACGGCGGCGGCCTCGACCCGGACGGCGTTGACGGCCCCGGCCCGGAAATGTTCACCATGGCTGCGCCGCTGCACGGCACCTACCTGGTCTATGTGAACTACTGGGGCAACTACAGCGCTAGCCAGGGTTACAACTTCCAGGAAGGCAATCACGAGCAGGACGTGATCACCGCCGAGATCAATCTGGTGTTCAACGAAAACACTGTCAACGAGAAGCGCGAGACCTTCGTGGTGCCCATGCGCACCATCGGTGATCTGGTGCTGGTGAAGACCTTCAACTACTGAATTCGCCCCTCGCAGGGATGACACGGGACAAGCGATCCATGAGCGACAATACGCCCTCCAGCAGTCAAGACAGCACTCCCACGCCGCCGGCAGCACAAGCGCCGCGCCGTGGGCCGCTGATCGCCATCGGTGTGGTTGCTGCCGCGCTGGTCGCCGGCGGTCTGGCCCTGGCCTTCGGCCTGATCCCCGCCTTCCACTCGGCGCCGGTGGGCACCCTGGAGGCGCCGGAAAGTCCGGAAGTGGTGCGTGACCTCAAGCGCCCGGACGCGCTGATCGAGAGCGCCTCCCTCAGCCAGTTGCCCAAGGCGGTGCTCGAAGTGCCGCTGCTGCGCGACGTGCTGACCGAGGACTTCGTCTTCTACTACGAGAACAACGCCGACCGCCTGGGCCTGACCGGCACGCTGCGGCGCATCGTCTACGAGCACGACCTGACCCTGAAGGACAGCGTGATCGAGGAACTGCTCGACCAGCCGGCCCAGGTCGCCCTGTGGCGCGGCGCCGATGGCCGCCTGCGCGACTTCATGGTGGTCCTCAAGCGCGGCGGCCTGGCCAAGGTTCTGGAGCCGCTGGCCAAGGTGGCTGCCGACGATACTCAGCTGAAGAAGGTCTCGGAGATCCAGGTGAAAGGCGCCGCCACGCCGGTCTACAGCCTGCGCTACGGCGCGGAGAAAACCTTGCTGTTCGTCTCCCGTGGCGACCAGATGCTGGTGCTGTCGAATCCGAAGATGCTCTTCCCCAATCCGGACTACGACAACCTCGGCGAGCCCGATGCGGCAGTTGCCAAGGACCTGGGAACCGCGCTGGAAGGTGAGCCGCTGTTCGCCAAGGACTTCGCCCTGGAGCCGCGCGGCGAGCTGAAGCAGCGCATCACCCTGGGCGCCGGCGTGCTCGCCATGGGCTACCAGCGCTTGATCCCGACCTTCGCCGGAGTGCGCTTCGAACAGGGCAAGGACGGTTGGCACAGCTACCTGGCGCTCAATGAAGTCGCCCGCCAGCCGGACCTGGATTTCACCCCCGTCTGGCAGGCCATGCCCATGGGAGCCAGCGCCTGCGTCGCTCTTCCGGTGACGCCGGGGCTGTACGACAACATGCTGGTCAAGCTGGGCGCCGAGCAGAAGATGGCCGCCGCCTTCTCAGAGCACCTCTCCGGTGCCGCCGGTCTCTGCTGGTACCCGGAGTCGCGCCTGCACTCGCCGCTGCTCGCGGTGAAGCTCGATGCGCCCGCCAGCCCAGAGCTGGACGATCAACTGGGCAAGCTGTTCGGCAGCATGATCGGTGCCTACGAGGCCAATGTGGAGGCGGGCGCCTTCGAGGTGGAAAGTCGTGCCGAAGGCGATGGTCGTCTCTGGCAGCGCCAGGTCAGCTCGCGCTTCGGCCAGTACCCGGCCAGCGCGGCGGAGAATCCCGACCAGGTCAGTGGCAACGGCTTCTTCCGTGTCAGCCTGCTGCGCGATGGCAACACCCTGCTGTTCTCCATCGACGACAAGCTGCTCGACAAGGCGCGCAATACCCTGGCCAAACGCTACCCGCCGCTGGCCGACGTGCTGCCCAAGGATGCATTGGTGCCGGCCTACCTGGCGCCCAAGACGCTGTCCGAGCTGCTCAAGCGCGAAACCCTCGACAGCCTGCCGCAGGACCTCGAGCCGGTGTTCCGCAACGCCGCCGATACGCTGCTCCTGCCGCGCCTGAAGACTCTCGCCGGTAACGGCTCCTACGCCCTGACCCTGCCGGCCGGCAGCGAGCCGAGCGGCGAATGGGAGTGGCTGCCGCTGGACTGGAAGGCGCTGTGATCCGCAAACCCCTCACACTGCTTGCCGGTCTGCTTGTCGCCACACTGGCACATGCGGCTGAGCCGGCACTGGATGCGCAGCAGACCCAGGTGTTCCGTGCCTGGTTCGTGCGCATCGCCGAGGAGCAGCTGCGCCGCGGCCCGAACCCGCGCTGGTACCAGCAGGACTGCGCGGGGCTGGTGCGCTTCGCCGCCAACGAGGCGCTGAAGGTTCACGACGCCAAGTGGCTGCGCGCCAATGGCATGTCCAACCGCTACCTGCCGCCGGAGCTGGAGCTTAGCGACGCGCAGCGCAACCTCGCGCAGAGCTGGCAGCAGGGCGGCGGCGAGACCGGCCCCTACGTCAACGCGATCAAACTCGTTCAGTACAACAGCCAGTTCGTTGGCCGCGACCTCAACCAGGCGCGCCCCGGCGACCTGATGTTCTTCGACCAAGGCGATGACCAGCATCTGATGATCTGGATGGGCCGCGACATCGCCTATCACACCGGCACTCGTACGGCGACCGACAACGGCATGCGCTCGGTCAGCCTGCAACAACTCATGACATGGAAGGACACCCGATGGATACCCGACGAATCCAATCCCAACTTTATCGGCGTCTATCGCTTGTCCTTCCTGACCCGATGAATGCGCTGCGCGGCATTGCCGCTGCTCTGGCCTGCGTCGGCCTGTTCGCCGCCGCGCCCGCGATCGTGCAGGCGGACGACGACGTCCCGGCGAGCAACTACACGCCCATGGCCGGCGAGTCGTTCTTCCTGCTGGCCGACTCCAGCTTCGCTTCCGACGAGGTGGCCAAGGTGCGCCTGGAAGCGCCGGGCCGCGACTACCGTCGCTACCGCATGGAGCCATACGGCGGAGCGGACATCCGCGTCTACCGCATCGACCAGCCGCTGGACTTCCTCAAGCGCCAGAAGAACCTGCACCGCGTGCTGTCCGAGGGGCAGTTCAAGGGAGAAGGCCTGTCCAATACCCTGGCTTACCTGTGGGACAACTGGTACCGCAAGTCGCGTCGGGTGATGCAGCGGACCTTCTCCTACGAGTCGCGCCAGCAGGTCACCGAAGTGGTGCCCGAGCTGAAGATGGGCAATGCCATGCGCGCCCCCACGCCGTATGACGCCCAGCCACAGTACGCGCCGATCCCCGGCCTGCCGATGGTCAGCCAGTTCCGCTATCCACTGTGGGACGCCAAGCCGATCCAGCCGCCTAAGGAAGTCACCCTTGCCGGTTCCTCCAGCGAGTTCATCAACGTCGCTCCCGGCAACGTCTACGTGCCGCTGGGCAAGTTGAAACCCGGCCTCTATCTGGTCGAGGCGCTGGTTGGCAAATACCGCGCCACCACCGTGGTGTTCGTCTCCAACAGCGTTGCGGTGAGCAAGATCGCCGGCAGCGAGCTGCTGGTGTGGACCGCGCGCAAGCATGAAGGCACGCCGGTGGGCGGCGCCAAGGTGCTGTGGACCGACGGCCTGGGCGTGATGAGCAGCGGCAGCAGCGACGCCGATGGCCTGCTGCGCCTGCAGCACGTCAGCCCGGAACGCTCCTTCGTGATCGGCGAGGACGAGGAGGGCGGTGTCTTCGTCTCCGAGAACTTCTATTACGACAGCGAAATCTACGACACCAAGCTCTACGCCTTCACCGACCGACCGCTGTACCGTCCGGGTGACTGGGTATCGCTGAAGATCGTCGGCCGCGAGTTCAAGAACTCCCGCGAATCGCAGGCTCCGCAAGCTGCCCCGCTGCGCCTGTCGGTGATCGACGCCGCCGGCACCACGCTGCAGACGCTGGATCTCAAGTACGACGCCAAGAGCGGCACCAGCGGCCGCTTCCAGCTGCCGGCCAACGCCGTGGCCGGCGGCTACGAGCTGCGCTTCGATTACCGCGACCAGACCTACAGCAGCGCCTTCCGGGTTGCCGAGTACATCAAGCCGCATTTCGAGATTTCCCTCGACCTCGCCAAGCCGGACTTCAAGACCGGCGAGCCGGTGAAGGGCAACCTGATCCTGCTCTACCCCGACGGCAAGCCGGTGGCCAATGCACGCCTGGAGCTGAGCCTGCGTGCCCAGCAGCTGTCCATGGTGGATAACGAACTGCAGTACCTCGGCCAGTTCCCCGTGGAGCTGTCCAGCGCGCAGATCACCACCGATGCCCAGGGCCGCGCCGCGCTGGACCTGCCGGCGGCGGAGAAGCCCAGCCGCTACATGCTCACCGTGTTCGCCAGCGACGGCGCCGCGTACCGCGTGAAGACCAGCAAGGAAATCCTCATCGAGCGTGGCGCCGCGCGCTACCGCCTGAGTGCGCCGCAGCGCTTCAGCGCCGCCGGCGACAAGGTCGAGTTCAGCTACGCCGCAGAACAGCAGACTCAGATCCAGCCGACCGCCTACCGCTGGCTTCGCCTGGAAGATCGCAGCAGCGGCGACGGCGCGGTGGCTGACGGCAAGTTCGCCATCACCTTCGACAAGCCCGGCACCTACAGCGTTGAGCTGCGCGACAAGGCTGGCCAACTGCTCGGCGGTACTGGTCACTCGGTCAGCGGCGACGGCGTGAAGGCCGTGCCGGGCACCGTGGAAATCGTCCTCGACAAGGCCGAGTACAAGGCCGGTGAGGAAGCGCTGGCGCTGATCACCTTCCCTGAGCCGGTAGACGACGCGCTGCTGTCGCTGGAGCGTGACAAGGTCGAAGCCACCGCGCTGCTGTCCAAGGGCGGCGACTGGCTGAAGCTGGAGAAGCTCAACCCGACCCAGTACCGCGCGCGCATTCCGGTGAAGGCCGAGTTCTCGCCGAACCTGACCTTCTCCGTGCTCTACACCCGCAGCGGCGACTACAGCTTCCAGAACGCCGGGATCAAGGTCGCCGTGCCGCAGGTGGAAATCGCCGTCAGCACCGACAAGGAACGCTACGAGCCGGGCGAGACAGTCACCGTCAATCTCGATACCACTTACGCCGGCAAGCCCGTCTCCAGCCACCTCACCGTGAGTGTGGTGGACGAGATGATCTATGCGCTGCAGCCGGAGATCGCGCCGGGCATCGACCAGTTCTTCTACCACCCGCGCCGCAATAACGTGCGCACCAGCGCCAGTCTGTCGTTCATCAGCTACGACGTCGCCTTGCCGGGCACGCCCAGCGCACCCGGCCGCGCCAACCGCAGTGAGCGTGGCGTGAAGGTACTGGAGCGCCCGCGTCGCGAGGAAGTGGATACCGCCGCCTGGGAACCCGAGCTGGTCACCGATGCCAACGGCAAGGCCCAGTTCAAGTTCCGCATGCCGGATTCCCTGACCCGCTGGCGCATCACCGCCCGCGCCATGGATGACGAAGGGCAGGTCGGCCAGAAGAAGCAGTTCATCCGCTCGGAGAAGCCGCTGTACCTGAAGTGGAGCGGCCCGAAGCGCTTCCGCAGCGGCGATGCGCCGGACCTCGGCCTGTTCGTCTTCAACCAGGGCGAGCAGGACACCAAGGCCGAGCTGCTGATCCGCGCCAACGGCGAGGAGAAGACCCAGGCACTGGAGCTCAAGCGCGGCGTCAACTACATCGCCCTGCCGAAGCAGCCGCTCAGCGACGGCGACTGGAGCGTGGAACTGCGCCAGGACGGCCAGGTTCGCGACAGCCTCGGCGTGCACTTCAGTCTGGTGGCAGATAGCTGGCAGGTACTGCAATCCAAACCGCTGCAGGTCAACGCCCAGAACACGCCGCTGCAGCTACCGGCGGATGCTCGCGATGTGAGCCTGCGCCTGGATGACAGCGCCCAGGCCCTGCTGCGCGGCAACCTGGATTCGCTGCTCGACTATCCGTGGGGCGGCGTCGAGCAGACAGCCAGCCAACTGCTGCCGCTGAGCGTCGCCTACCCGATGCTGGCCAGTGGCGAGCCGCGTGTACGAGATCGCCTGCGCCTGATCATGCAGACCAGCCGCCTGCGCCTGGTGCAGATGGCAGGCCCGGATGCCTACTTCACCTGGTGGGGCGGCGAAGACAACGACGCTTTCCTCACGGCGTATGCCTACTACGCCGACTGGCATGCCAGCCGTGCGCTGGAAATCCAGCTGCCGCCGGAGCACTGGCAGCGCGTGCTGGAGCTCTATTCCGCGCGTGCCAGCGCCACGCCGCTGCTACAGCGTGCGCTGATCCTGGCCTTCGCCCGCGACATGCAACTGCCGGTACAGACGCTGGTCAGCGGCCTGCTCACTGACCTGGAAAACGCCGGCAACGGCGAGGCAGCGAAGTCCGTGAACGACTTCGACAGCGACGACAGCCTGGTCATGGGCCAGCCGGACTCCGAGCTGGGTCTGGCGGTGGCTCGCGTGCTGACCGCCAGCCTGGCCGAGCAGAACAAGGTCGCGCTGCCGTCGGGCTTCGCCAAGCAACTGGATGGTGCACGCCTGAAGCTGAACACCAGCGACCAGCCGTTCGCCCGCGCCGTGCAGCTCTACAGCGGTAGCGTGGACGCCAGTCGTGCTCGCGCACTGCTGCTGAGCCTGGCGCCGCAGCAGTCCACCGTCGAACGCGCCCTGGCGCTGACCTGGATGCAACGCGCCGTGGCCGAGGCCCCGGCCGCCGAATTGCCCAAGCCGGTGGCGGACTGGAAGGAAGGCCACAGCACCACGGGTGACGCGTTCTGGCAATGGCAGGGCAAGGAGGTGCCAGCGCAGCTGGACCTGAGCGCCGCGCCGTCGCGTCCGCTCAATGCTTCGGTGACCTTCCGCAGCGCCGAAGCGCCGACCAGCCAGTTGCCGGTGACCATCAAGCGCCGCCTGCTGCGTCTGGTGCCGGGCGAAGACGCCTTCGCCTTCAAGGCTGAGGAGCTGGGTGACAAACCGCTGTCCAGCGACGAGCTGTACCTGGACGAAGTGACCCTCACCACCGACCAGGCGCAGGCCCTGCGCTACGGCATGCTGGAAGTGCCGCTGCCGCCGGGTGCGGATGTCGAGCGCACCACCTGGGGCCTGCAGATCAGCGGCCTGGGCGGCGTCGAGGCGACCAGCCTGGAGCGCGCGCGCAACGAGCCGGGCGACCTGTTCTACGGCGTGCCGGTCGATACCCTGGGCGGCGAGCTGCGCTTCCGTCATCTGGTCCGTTTCTCGCAGAAAGGCGAGTTTGTCCTGCCGCCGGCGCGTTACCAGCGGCTCTATGCGCCGCAGGAGCAGGCGCTGGAGCAGCAGCCGGCCCTGGCGAAGATCAAGGTCCAGTAAATGCGCGCGCGCCTTGCCGGGCTGATCCTGCTGTTGCCGCTGAGCGCCCTCGCGGCGCCCGGCTCGCAAGAGCAGGCGCAGCTGGCCTGGCGCAGCGCGCAGGGCGATGAACTGTTGCGCCTCGGGCCGCAGCAGGTACTGGATCGCCAGCCCTTGCCGGCTGAGCTGAAGGCGCCGCTGGGCAGCCTGTGGAAGCTGTTCGTCTATGCCTGGCTGAACGACACCGGCCAGCAGGAGCCGGCCTATCAGTGCCGAGGCGACAGCAAGGAAGAAGTCTATTGCTGCACGGCCGGGCAGAGCATCGAACGTGACGCCGCGCTGGTGAAGTCCTGTGGCCTGTACTTCGAGCCGCAGCGGTTGGGTATCGATGGCGCGGTTTGGCAGCAGTACTGGCAGGCGCGCCATGCGCCGGGCTGGATCGCCCAGCTGGACAAGTTGGCACCGCAAACCGAAGTGCCGGTCGCCGAGCTGCTCGATCAACTACAACACCTGCCCGCCCAGGAACAGGCGCAAAAGGTGCTGCTGGACGTCAGCCTCGCTGCCGATGAGGGGCGCGCCCCGGCCGCATTGGGTGGACGCCTGCGGGTGAAGACCTGGAGCTGGGATGAAAATGGCAAGCGCGAAGGCGGCTTTGCCGGTTGGCTGGTGGACGGCACGCCGCTCTGGGCGCGCGGACCGGGCACCAGCAAGACGGTGCTGGCGAAGTACGGCAATGCCATCGGCGCCGCACTGCCCGCGCCCTGGCCGCGTGACCCGGGGCGCTGCGTGGAGGTCGGCCTGTTCAGTCGCTATCCGTTGAAGGAGGTCTACGACGCGCGCAATCAACCTGCCGCCGAGGGCTTGCTGGCAGGCCGGCAGAACGTGCTGTTCGCCAACGGGGTTCGCCTCGACGTGGACAGCCGCGGCGATCTGTTCCTTGAACGCAGCCCCCAGGGGCCGCGCCTGACTGCCCGTCTTTCCCGCGAGGAATACGTTGCACGAGTGCTGGATCGCGAGGCATCGGCCACGCCGCCGGAAGCCGCCAAGGCGTTGGCCGTGACCATCCGGACTTATCTGTTGCAGAACGGCGCTCCGCGCGGCGACTGCCTGAGCATCGACGACAGCAGCCAACGCCAGCGCGTGGCGCCGCGCCCTGCCAGCGAGGCGGCGCGGGGCATCGCCGCCTGGACCGCCGATCTGGTATTGGCTGGCGGCACCGTCACTTACCACTCGGACGAGGCGGGGCAGTCGAAACTCTCCTGGCGCGACGCCCAGGAGCAGGCCGCCAAGGGCCTGCGCTACGACTCCATTCTCGCCCGCGCTTTCCCGCGCACCAGCCTGAGCCGCTGGAGCAACCCGACCGCTGCCTGCCAGCCCCTGCCGGAGGCGGAGCGTTGGCTGCAGGCACAGCGCCGCAACTGGCGGACGCGGCTGGAAGCAGAGGCGGGTTATGAAGAATTGCAGTCCTTCGCCGTGTGCCGACTGAGCAGTGGTCGGCCTTACGTCGACCGCGAACGCCAACGCATCTTCGTACGTGGCCTGTATTCCCAGCAGGACCGCCTCGACCTGGCTCACGAATACCTGCACCTGGCCTTCCAGGCGCACCCCAATGGACAAGACGAGGGCTACGTGGAAAGCCTGGCCCGTCGCCTGATACTGGAATGATCGACATGAAACTTGCCCATGCGCTCCGCCTGTCTCTGCTCGCCAGCCTGATACCGCTGGGCGTGCAGGCCGCCGAATCGCCGATCCGCCTGGATACTCCGCTGGGCGGCTGGCGTGCGGGCGACGGCGACAAGGCCGACTTCCGGCAGACGGTGAACTACCCGGCGTCCTCGGTGAACGCGCGGGAGGACCAGTCCGATACCGCGCGCATCCGTGGCGAAATCCGTGGGTTGCCCAAGGACAGCAAGGAGCCGGCGCGCCTGGTGGTCAACGGCGTGGCCATGCCGATGCGGGTCGAAAACGATGGCAGGTTCGACCGCCCCTTCGCTTTCCCGGCGGGCTCCAACAGTGTCGAGGTCGTCAGTCCGGACGGCCAGCAGCACAAGCGCGTGCAGTTCTACCACGGCGGTGGTGGCGGCGAGGTGGCGGCCAAGCTGCGGGTCCTGCTGTCCTGGGACTCGGACAACACCGACCTAGACCTGCACCTGGTGACGCCCGATGGCGGGCATGTCTGGTACGGCAACCGCTCACTGCCCAACGGCGCGGCCCAGGACGTCGACGTGACCACCGGCTACGGCCCGGAAATCATCGCCAGCCCGACGCCGCTCAAGGGGCAGTATCTGGTCTACGTGAACTACTACGGCGGTGGCTGGGGCTCGGACGAGAGCTCCGGCGACGTGAACGCGGCCAAGCCGCTGACCACGGCGCAGGTGACCATCGTCACGGAGGAGGGCACGGTGAACGAGAAGCAGGAGTCCTTCCTGATCCCGATGCGCCAGCCGGGGGAGCTGACGCTGGTGAAGCGGTTCAGTTATCCGTAACGGAAGCTGAACGCCGCGTAGGAGCGGACTCTGTCCGCGATGGCATCCGGCGCGATGCGTACCTATCGCGGACGAAGTCCGCTCCTACCTAGAGGCCGAATCAGGCTTGCTGATCGGCCTGCCAGGCGTCGATCACTTCCTGCGCCGCGCGGAAGGCGTCGATGGCCGCCGGGACGCCGGCATACACCGCGCAATGCAGCAGCGCTTCGCGAATCTCTTCCACCGTGCAGCCGTTATTCAGGGCACCACGCACGTGGCCTTTGAGTTCCTGCGGGCATTTCAGCGCGGTCAGCGCGGCCAGGGTGATCAGGCTGCGGGTCTTGCGTGGCAGGCCTTCGCGGTTCCAGACACCGCCCCAGGCGTGCTCGTTGACGAAATCCTGCAGCGGCTGGGTGAACTCGGTGGCATTGCCCAGGGCACGGTCGACGAAGACGTCGCCCATCACTTCGCGGCGAACCTGCTCGCCGGCCTTGCGGTTGTCGTTGCTCACTTCTGGCTCCTTCAGAGACCTTCCAGGCGCACCCGGGCGGTACCGGAGCGCAGCATGTTGAGTTGTTCGGCGGCGGCTTTCGACACATCGATGATGCGCCCGCGGCCAAATGGCCCGCGGTCGTTGATGCGCACCACGACGCTGCGGCCGTTGTCGAGGTTGGTGACTTTCACCCGCGTACCGAAGGCGAGCGTGCGGTGCGCGGCAGTCAGGGCGTTCTGGTTGAAGCGTTCGCCGCTGGCGGTGCGCTTGCCATGGTGGGCCTTGCCGTAATAGGACGCGGTGCCTTCGGCGCGGTAGCCGCGGCCGGAGACTTCCGAGTCGCTGTCGTAAGACGTGGTGCTACAGCCGGCCAGCAGGGCCAGGCAGCCGACGAGGGCCATGGGTCGCAGCATCGAACCTCCGGACGAAAAAACGCCGGGCAAGCCCGGCGTCGTTGAAGTGTGGGCTCAGGCTTCGAGCTTCTTCTTCAGCAGTTCGTTCACTTGCGCCGGGTTGGCCTTGCCCTTGGCGGCTTTCATGGCCTGGCCGACGAAGAAGCCGAACATCTTGCCGCGCTTGGCTTCGTCGCTGGCGCGGTACTGCTCGACCTGCTCCGCGTTGGCCGCGAGTACATCGTCCAGCAGTTTCTCGACGGCGCCGCTGTCGGTGTTCTGCACCAGGTCCTTGGCCTTGATGATCTCGTCCGGCGAGCCCTCACCTTCGGCCATGGCGGCGAATACGGTCTTCGCGGCCTTGCCGTTGATGGTGCCGTCCTTCAGGCGCAGGATCATCTGGCCCAGGTGCTCGGCGGAGACCGGCGACTGCTCGATTTCCAGGCCGTCCTTGTTGAGCAGGCTGGAGAGCTCGCCCATCACCCAGTTGGCGGCCAGCTTGGCGTCGCCGCAGATGGTCTGAACCTGTTCGAAGTAGTCGGCCATCTCGCGGCTGGCGGACAGCACGCTGGCGTCATAGGCGGACAGGCCGTACTGGCTCTCGAAGCGCTCGCGCTTCTGGTCCGGCAGTTCCGGCAACTGGCCGCGCAGTTCGTCGAGGAAGGCGCGCTCGATCACTACCGGCAGCAGGTCCGGACAGGGGAAGTAACGGTAGTCGTTGGCTTCTTCCTTGCTGCGCATGGAGCGCGTTTCGTTGGCAGCCACGTCATACAGAACGGTTTCCTGGACGATCTTGCGGCCGGACTCCAGCTCGTCGATCTGCCAGGCAATCTCGGTGTTGATAGCGCGCTCGATGAACTTGAACGAGTTGACGTTCTTGATCTCGCGACGAGTGCCGAACTCGGTTTGGCCCTTCGGGCGTACCGATACGTTGCAGTCGCAGCGCAGCGAGCCTTCGGCCATGTTGCCGTCGCAGATGCCCAGGTAGCGCACCAGCGCGTGGATCGCCTTGGCATAGGCTACGGCTTCTTTGGCGCTGCGCATCTCGGGCTCGGAAACAATCTCCAGCAGAGGAGTGCCGGCGCGGTTCAGGTCGATGCCGCTCATGCCGTGGAAGTCTTCGTGCAGGCTCTTGCCGGCGTCCTCTTCCAGGTGCGCACGGGTGATGCCGACGCGCTTGACGGTGCCGTCTTCCAGGGTGATGTCCAGGTGGCCCTTGCCGACGATGGGGTGGTCCATCTGGCTGGTCTGGTAGCCCTTGGGCAGGTCCGGGTAGAAGTAGTTCTTCCGGGCGAAGACGTTGCGCTCGGCGATCTCGGCGTTGATCGCCAGGCCGAACTGGCAGGCCATGCGCACCGCTTCCTGGTTCAGCACCGGCAGGGTGCCGGGCATCGCCAGGTCGATCAGGCTGGCCTGGGTGTTCGGGGCGGCGCCGAAGGTGGTGGCGCTACCGGAGAAGATCTTCGATTGGGTGGAGAGCTGTGCGTGGATTTCCAGCCCGATCACGGTTTCCCATTGCATGTGTGTCGTCCTCAGAATCCAGCCGGTGCTTGTTTGTGCCAGTCGGTCGCCAGTTGGTACTGGTGCGCGACGTTGAGCAGGCGGCCTTCCTGGAAGTACGGCGCGAGCAGCTGGACACCCACCGGCAGGCCGTCGACGAAGCCGGCGGGCATGGACAGGCCCGGAATGCCGGCGAGGTTGGCGGTGATGGTGTAGATGTCTTCCAGGTACTGGGCGACCGGGTCGTTGTTCTTCTCGCCCAGTTTCCAGGCCGGGTTCGGCGTGGTCGGGCCGAGGATGACGTCGACTTCGGCGAAGGCGCTGGTGAAATCGTTCTTGATCAGGCGGCGAATTTTCTGAGCTTTCAGGTAATACGCGTCGTAGTAACCAGCGGAAAGCGCGTAGGTGCCGACCATGATGCGGTTCTTCACTTCAGCGCCGAAGCCTTCGGCGCGGGAGCGCTTGTACAGGTCCTGCAGGTCCTTCGGGTCTTCGCAGCGATAGCCGTAGCGAACACCGTCGAAGCGCGACAGGTTGGAGCTGGCTTCTGCGGGCGCGATCACATAATAGGCAGGGATCGCGTGCTGCATGTTCGGCAGGGAGATCTCCTTGACCACCGCGCCGAGCTGCTTGAGCTGCTCGACCACCTTCATCACCGCGTCGGCGATGCGGCTGTCCAGGCCGGCGCCGAAGTATTCCTTCGGCAGGCCGATGCGCAGGCCAGTCAGCGGCTTGGCCAAGGCGGCCAGGTAGTCGTCCACCGGCTGGTCGACGCAGGTGGAGTCCTTCGGATCGAAGCCGGCCATGGCGCCGAGCATCAGTGCGCAGTCCTCGGCGGTGCGGGCCAGCGGGCCGCCCTGATCGAGGCTCGAGGCGTAGGCGATCATGCCCCAGCGCGAGACACGGCCGTAGGTCGGCTTGATGCCGGTGAGGTTGGTCAGCGCGGCCGGCTGGCGAATCGAGCCGCCGGTGTCGGTGCCGGTGGCGGCCGGGATCAGGCGCGCGGCCACGGCGGCGGCCGAGCCGCCGGAGGAGCCGCCCGGTACGCGGGTGGTGTCCCAGGGGTTCTTCACCGCGCCGTAGTGGCTGGATTCGTTGGCCGAACCCATGGCGAACTCGTCCATGTTCAGCTTGCCCAGGCTCACGGTGCCGGCGTCGGCCAGGCGCTCGACGACGGTGGCGTCGTAGGGCGAGACGAAGGCGTCGAGGATCTTCGAACCGCAGCTGGTGCGTACGCCCTGGGTGCAGAACAGGTCCTTGTGGGCGATCGGTGCGCCGAGCAGGGCGCCGGTTTCACCTTTGGCGCGCCGCTCGTCGGCCGCCTTGGCCTGGGCCAGGGCGTTTTCCTCGGTGACGGTGATGAAACTGTTCAGCTGCGGGTCGAGCTGCTGGATGCGCGCGAGCAGGGCAGTGGCCAGTTCCTGGGCGGAGAATTGCTTGTCGGCGAGTCCGCGGGCGACTTCGGCGAGGGTCAATTGATGCAGCATATGTCCGTGTCCTTAGCGCTTACTCGATGACTTTCGGGACGAGGTAAAGACCGTCTTCCACGGCCGGCGCGATGGCCTGGTAGGCTTCGCGGCGGTTCTCCTCGGTGACTGCGTCGGCCCGCAGGCGCTGCGTGGCTTCCAGCGGGTGGGCCAGGGGCTCCACGCCGTCGGTGTCGACCGCCTGCATGGCGTCGATCAGGCCGAGAATGTTGTTCAGGGTGTCGGTGGTACGCGAAATGTCGGCTTTCTCCAGGCCCAGGCGGGCGAGGTGGGCGATCTTTTCCACGTCGGAGCGTTCAAGCGCCATCGGGATCTCCAGCTAGAGCGGCCCGGTTCGAACTGGACCTGGCCGGAAGGAATGAGGGGGCGGGGAACAGAACCCGCGGCAGACGGTCGAAGGCCGCTGGGAAGGGCCTGCAGGCCCGAAAAACGAGGAATCTAGCATAAATTGCCGCCTTGCCCAAAACCCCCGTCATTGTTAGAGTTTGCCGCACTTTTTTACCCGCGCACTTTTCACCCACGCGCCACCTATGGGTTTCTTTCCAATGTTCAAAAAATTGCGTGGCATGTTCTCCAGTGATCTGTCGATCGACCTGGGCACTGCCAATACCCTGATTTATGTGCGCGAGCGCGGCATCGTCCTGAACGAACCGTCCGTGGTCGCCATCCGTAGCCACGGCAGCCAGAAAAGCGTGGTCGCCGTCGGCACCGAAGCCAAACGCATGCTGGGCCGTACGCCAGGCAACATTGCCGCCATTCGTCCGATGAAGGACGGCGTGATCGCCGACTTCAGCGTTTGCGAAAAAATGCTTCAGTACTTCATCAACAAGGTTCACGAGAACAGCTTCCTGCAGCCCAGCCCGCGAGTGTTGATCTGCGTGCCGTGCAAGTCCACCCAGGTGGAACGCCGCGCGATTCGTGAATCGGCCCTGGGCGCTGGTGCCCGTGAGGTCTACCTGATCGAAGAACCGATGGCCGCGGCCATCGGTGCCGGCCTGCCGGTGGAGGAGGCCCGTGGTTCCATGGTCGTCGATATCGGCGGCGGCACCACCGAGATCGCCCTGATCTCCCTCAACGGCGTGGTCTACGCCGAATCCGTCCGCGTCGGTGGCGACCGCTTCGACGAAGCCATCGTCACCTACGTGCGCCGCAACTACGGCAGCCTGATCGGCGAATCCACCGCCGAGCGCATCAAGCAGGAAATCGGCACCGCCTTCCCGGGCGGCGAAGTCCGCGAAGTCGACGTCCGTGGCCGTAACCTGGCCGAAGGCGTACCGCGCAGCTTCACCCTGAACTCCAACGAAGTGCTCGAAGCGCTGCAGGAATCCCTGGCGACCATCGTCCAGGCGGTCAAGAGCGCGCTGGAGCAGTCCCCGCCGGAGCTGGCTTCGGACATCGCCGAGCGCGGCCTGGTGCTGACCGGCGGTGGCGCACTGCTGCGCGACCTGGACAAGCTGCTGGCCCAGGAAACCGGCCTGCCGGTGATCGTCGCCGAGGACCCGCTGACCTGCGTGGCTCGTGGCGGCGGCAAGGCGCTGGAAATGATGGACCGTCATTCGATGGACCTGCTTTCCACCGAATAAGGTAGGAAAGCTCTGTAAAGGTCGGTTAACGTTTCGCCCACGCTGGTGAATCCTCAACCGACCTTGCACAGCTAGGAGCCGGTCATCAAACCGATATTCTCCAAAGGGCCCTCGCTGGGCGCGCGCCTGCTGGTGCTCGCCGTCCTGTCGGTCGCCTTGATGGTGGTCGATGCCCGCTTTGATTACCTGAAACCGGTACGCAGCCAGATGGGCCTCGTGCTGAGTCCCTTCTATGGCATCGCCGATATCCCGGTTCGAGCCTGGGAAGGCGTGCGCGACCAGTTCACCAGCCGCAGCGAACTGCTGGCCGAGAACGAGCGCCTGAAGGCCGAGCAGCTGCTGATGCAGCGCCGCCTGCAGAAGTTGGCCACCCTCACCGAACAGAACGTGCGTCTGCGCGAGTTGCTCAACTCCTCCGCGCTGGTCGACGACAAGGTGCTGGTGGGCGAGCTGATCGGCGTCGACCCGAACCCCTTCACCCAGCGCATCCTGATCGACAAGGGCGAGAAGGACGGCGTGTTCCAGGGCCAGCCGGTGCTCGATGCCAGCGGCCTGATGGGCCAGGTGGTCGAGGTGATGCCCTACACCGCGCGCGTCCTGCTGCTGACCGATACCACCCACAGCATTCCGGTGCAGGTGAACCGCAATGGCCTGCGCGCCATCGCCGTGGGCACCGGCAACCCGGAACGTCTGGAGCTGCGCTACGTCGCCGATACCGCCGACATCAAGGAAGGCGACCTGCTGGTGAGTTCCGGCCTGGGGCAGCGCTTCCCGGCCGGTTATCCGGTGGCCGTGGTGAAAGAAGTGCTTCATGACACAGGTGGGCCTTTCGCCACCATCCGTGCCGTGCCGACCGCCAAGATGAACCGCAGCCGCTATGTGCTGCTGGTCTTCAGCGACAGCCGCACGCCCGAACAGCGCGCCACCGATGCCGCCGAGGCCCAGGCCGAAGCCGATCGCAAGGCTGCCGAGTCCGGCGCGCCGGCCCAGCCGGCACCCGGCGCTCCGGCCGCCCAGCCACATGACGGTGCGCCGCCCGCCGCCCCGGCGGCTCCCGCCGCGCAGCCTGCCCATCCGACCGGTGCCAATGGCGCAGCTCCCGCCGCGCCTGGCGCGCCGGCGTCGCATCCCGATGCAAGGGCCCGGCACTGATGGCGGGTCAGGGCTCGAACAATGGCTGGGCCATCTGGCTCACCCTGCTCCTGGCGCTGTTGCTGTCGGTGGCGCCCATGCCCAGCTTCATGGAGATCGGCCGCCCGCTGTGGCTGGCGATGTTCCTCACCTACTGGGTGCTCTACCTGCCGCACAAGGTCGGCATGCTGACCGCCTGGGTGCTGGGCGTTGCCGAAGACGTGCTCTACGGCAGCCTGCTGGGGCAGAACGCCCTGATCCTGAGCCTGATCATCTGTCTGGTGCTGTCGCTGCACCAGCGCCTGCGCATGTTCCCCATCTGGCAGCAGTGCCTGGTGTTGCTGGTGGTCTTCGGTCTCGCCCAACTGGTCCAGCTGTGGATCAGCGCCCTGACCGGCAATCGCCCGCCGACCCTGGTGTTCCTGCTGCCGGCGCTGGTCAGCGCCTTGCTCTGGCCCTGGGTCTATACATTGCTGCGGGCCCTGCGGTTGCGCCTGAACATCAACTGATCGCCCCCTTGCGGGGGAATCGCCGGGCCGGCGTTGAGCGGGCCCGCTTCGGAGTCCCTGATGGCCCAGCTGTACCTCGCCTCCAGTTCGCCGCGCCGCCGCGAGCTGCTCACCCAGATTGGCTTGCCATTCCACATAGTGCCTGCGTCGATTGACGAAACACCCGAACCCGGCGAGTCGGCGCATGCCTATGTCGAGCGCCTGGCGCGCAGCAAGGCCCTGGCCGGGCTTAACTTCCTCGCCCAGCGCGCCGATGTCTGCGTGCTGGGTGCCGATACGGCCGTGGTGCTGGATGGTCGCATCCTCGGCAAGCCGCTGGACCGCGACGACGCCCTGACGACGCTTCAGGCGCTGTCCGGCCGCGAGCATGAGGTGCTGACTGCCGTGGCGGTGGCCGATCGCGACCGCTGCGAAGCGCGCGTGGTCAGCAGTCGCGTGACCTTCCGCGAGATTTCCGCCGAGGAGGCCGAGCGCTACTGGGAAACCGGTGAGCCGCAGGACAAGGCGGGTGGCTATGCTATCCAGGGGCTCGCGGCAGTCTTCGTCAGCCGCGTCGAGGGCAGCTACAGCGCCGTGGTCGGCCTGCCCCTGTGTGAAACTGCGGCATTGCTGGCTGACTTCTCCATCCCTAGCTGGCAGTCTTGATCACGAAGTAGCGCTGGCACGACTCCGGGCGCGATAAGGAAGGGCGCATGAGCGAAGAGATCCTGATCAATATCACGCCGATGGAATCGCGCGTGGCGGTGGTGGAGAACGGCGTCCTGCAGGAGGTCCATGTCGAGCGCACGCTGCGCCGCGGGATCGTCGGCAACATCTACAAGGGCAAGGTCGTGCGCGTGCTCCCCGGCATGCAGGCGGCCTTTGTCGACGTCGGCCTGGAGCGCGCGGCCTTCATCCATGCCGCGGAGATATCCACCCGCGAGGGCAGTGCGGTGGAGAGCATCGGTGCGCTGGTCCACGAAGGGCAGAGCCTGGTGGTGCAGGTCACCAAGGACCCCATCGGCACCAAGGGCGCACGGCTGACCACGCACCTGTCGATCCCTTCGCGCTACCTGGTCTACATGCCGCGCACCAGTCATGTCGGGATTTCCCTGAAGATCGAGGACGAACACGAGCGCGAGCGCCTAAAGCAGGTGGTCGCCAAGTGCGTCGAGGCCGAGGGCATCGTCGAGCGCGGTGGGTTCATCCTGCGCACCGCCGCCGAAGGCGCCGGCGAGGACGAGATCCTCGCCGATATCCGCTACCTGCGCCGCCTCTGGGACCAGATCGACGCGCAGATCCAGACCGTCGGCGCGCCGACGATGATCTACGAAGACCTTTCCCTGGCCCTGCGCACCCTGCGCGACCTGGTGAACCCGCGCATCGAGAAGATCCGCGTCGATTCCCGGGAGAACTTCCAGAAGATCACGCAGTTCGTCGAAGAGCTGATGCCGGAAATCGCCGACCGCCTGGAGCACTACCCAGGCGAGCGGCCGATCTTCGACCTCTACGGGGTCGAGGACGAGGTGCAGAAGGCGCTGGAGCGCAAGGTGCTGCTCAAGTCCGGCGGCTACCTGATCATCGACCCGACCGAGGCGATGACCACCATCGATGTGAACACCGGCGCCTTCGTCGGCCACCGCAACCTCGAAGAGACCATCTTCAAGACCAACCTCGAGGCGGCGACCGCCATCGCCCGCCAGCTGCGCCTGCGCAACCTGGGCGGGATCATCATCATCGATTTCATCGACATGGAAGACGAAGAGCACCGCCGCCAGGTCCTGCGGACCCTGGAGAAGCAGCTCGAACGCGACCATGCCAAGACCAACATCATCGGCATCACCGAGCTGGGCCTGGTGCAGATGACCCGCAAGCGCACCCGCGAAAGCCTGGTGCAGGTGCTCTGCGAGCCCTGCCCGAGCTGTCAGGGGCGTGGCATGCTGAAGACCGCCGAGACCATCTGTTACGAGATCTTCCGGGAAATCCTCCGTGAAGCGCGGGCCTACCAGGCCAATTCCTACCTGGTGCTGGCGAACCAGAAAGTGGTGGATCGCCTGCTCGACGAGGAGTCGGGCAACGTCGCGGACCTGGAGCTGTTCATCGGCCGCCCGATCAAGTTCCAGGTCGAGGCCATGTATTCCCAGGAGCAGTACGACGTGGTCCTGCTTTGAGCAGCGGCTCGCACATCGTCGAGATCCGGCGGCCGGCAGCTTTGCCATGGGGTTTTTTGGAGCTTTGCCTGACGCAGACTGTCAGACCTGGTTCGACCTTGGATGGCTGGGAGGCCGCTCGATGACCCTTCGCTTCACCTCACAGGCAGCCGCCTGACATGGATCGCGCCGGCCGCCTGTTCGCCACCTCGCTGCGCATCGTCCTGGGCCTCCTGGCGCTGGGGCTGGTGCTGCTCGCGTTGTACGTCAGCCTTGGCCGGCAGTTGGTGCCCCTGGTGGCGGAGTACCGCGACGATCTGGCGCGCAAAGCCAGCGAACAACTGGGGCTGCCGGTGGCTATCGGCGCCCTGGAAGGGCATTGGCGCGGGTTCAGCCCGATCATCGTGGTGCGTGATATCCAGCTGGGCGAAGGCACCGATTCGCTGCGCCTGGAGCGCGTGCGCCTGACCCCGGACATCCTCGGCAGCGTGATGGCGCGCCAGCCGCGCATCGACAGCCTGGAGCTGGAAGGCCTGCACCTGACCCTGCGCGAGGACGAGGACGGCAACTGGCACGCCGACGGCCTGCCCAGCCGTGGCGGCGACACCGACCCGCGCAAGCTCATGGACCTGCTGCTGACCCCGCATCGCCTGTCGCTGATGGACAGTCAACTGACCGTACTGCCGCAACAGGCCAACCCGCTGTCGTTGAACTATGTCGGCATGACCCTGCGCAGCGGCAGCCGCCAGCGCCTGGAGGCACGCTTCAGCCTGCCCGGCGGCGAACCGGTGGCGGCGCGGCTGGAGGCCCGGCTGAACCGCGATGACTGGGCGAAGAGTTCGGCACAGCTGTACCTGAGCCTGCCCCAGGCCGACTGGGCCAAGTGGCTGCCCGAGCGTCTCACCGGTGCCTGGAAGCTGTCCCACGCCAAGGCTGGCGGCGAATTCTGGGCGACCATCGACAAGGGCGTGCCGGTCTCCGCCGCAGCCCGCCTGAATGCCCCGAAGATCGACGCCGCGCTGGGCGACCGCAAGCCGGTGAGCCTGAGCGACCTGGGCGTCAGCCTGTTTTTCCAGCGCAACGGCGACGATTTCGATCTGCGTGTCGCCGATCTGGCGGCGAATTTCGGCGAAAGTCGTTGGGGCGAGGTGGAGTTGGAGCTGACTCGCCGGATGAAGGGCGAGGAGCATTGGCAATTGCGCGCCGACCGCCTCGACCTGACCCCGCTGGGGCCGACCATCACTGCATTGGCACCGCTGCCGGACAAGGCCATCGAGTGGCTCGAGGGCCTGAAACCGCGCGGCGTGTTGCACAACGTCAATTTCGATTACTGGCCGCAGCGCGAGGGCGTCGAACGCGTCGCCTATGCCACCAACCTGGAGAAGGTCGGTGTCAGTGCCTTCCATGATGTGCCTGCCGTGGCCAACGTCGACGGCACCTTCCGCGGCAACCTGGGTGGCGGCACGCTGGATGCCAACGCCCAGGATTTCATGCTGCACCTGGCCACGCTGTTCCCCCAGCCCTGGCACTACCGCACTGCGCGCACGCGGATGTTCTTCCAGCTCAACGACGAGGCCTTCACGCTCGGCAGCCACCTGATGCAGGTGGAGGGCGACGAGGGAACCATCGCCGGCGACATCCTGATTCGCCTGATGCGCGATCCGGAGCAGGAAGACTACATGGACCTGCGCGTGGGCATGAGCAACGGCGATGCGCGCTACACCGGTAAATACCTGCCCACCGTCATCCCGCAGATGAGCAAGGATCTGGCTGCCTGGCTCAAGGGCTCGATCAAGAGCGGGCGTATCGAACAGGGCTATTTCCTCTGGCAAGGCTCGCTGCAGAAGGGCTCGGCGCCGGAAGCCCATGCCATGACCCTGTACTTCAAGGTCCATGACGGTGTGCTCGACTACCAGCCGGGCTGGCCCGGCCTGAGCAAGGCCGAGGGCGAGGTGCGCGTAGAGGACACCGGAGTCAGCATCAGTGCAACCAGCGGGCAGATTCTCAACAGCCAGGTGCGCGATGTCTCGGTGGAGATTCCCCATTCCAATCCGGGGGAAGTCGCCCACCTGCATGTGGACGGCGATATCGACAGCAACCTCGTCGATGGCCTGAAGATCCTCCAGGACTCGCCCATCGGTGCGACGCACACCTTCGCCGGCTGGGAAGGCAAGGGCGACCTCAACGGCCACCTCAATCTCGACATTCCCCTGGCCAAGGGCGAGGCGAGCAAGGCGCGGGTGATCGTCGATTTCGACACCGACAAGGCACAGCTGAAGATCGCCAAGCCCGAGCTGAACCTCGAACAGGTGAAGGGCAAGTTCCGCTACGACACCGACAGCGGCCTGAGCGGGCAGAACATCTCCGCTCAGGTGCTCGGTAGCCGTATCACCGGCAGCATTCGCGCCGAAGGCCGCAATGGTGCTCCGCGCACACGGGTGCTGGTGGGTGGCCAGGTGTCGGTGAAGACCCTGCTCGACTGGGGCAAGGTACAGAAACAGTTGCCGGTCGACGGCCGCGTGCCGTTCCAGCTCAACCTGCTGCTCGACGGCAAGGACAGCCAGCTGCAGGTCGCCTCGAACCTGCAGGGTGTCACCATCGACCTGCCGGCGCCGCTGGGCAAGGCCGCGCAGGAAACCCGCGAGAGCGAATGGCGCATGACCCTCGAGGGCGCCGAACGACGCTACTGGGCAACCTACGGCGATCGCGCCAGCCTGGCCTACGCGGCTCCGGCGGACCAGCCGCTGGCCGGCCGTGGCGTGTTGCGCCTGGGTGGCGACCCGGCCGTGCTGCCCAACTGGAATGGTGTACAGGTGCGCGGCAAGATCGACGAAGTCGACGCCGACGCCTGGATGGCGGTCGCGAAGAAATACTCCAATACCGGGGTTGAGGGCGCCGCAGGCCTGTTGCGCGGCGCAGACCTGCAGATCGGTCGCTTCAAGGGTTTCGGCCAGACCCTGGAAAATCTCACGCTGGATGTGGCACGTGTCGACAGCAGTTGGCAGGTTGGACTGGTCAGCTCGCTGGTCTCCGGCAAGGTCACCCTGCCCGACAGCAAGGTGAAGCCGATCCAGATCGCCCTGGACCGCCTCGACCTGCCCAAAGGCGAGGCCATCGATTCCGCGAAGGCGGTCGAGCAGCCCGACCCGCTGGCGAAGGTCGACCCGCGCAGCCTGCCGCCGATGGACGTGAGCATCCGCCAGGTCCTCAAGGCCGGCAAGCCGGTCGGTGCCTGGAGCTTCAACCTGCGCCCGACGCCTACCGGTGTTGGCTTCAACAATGTGAATCTGGACCTGCGCGGCCTGTCGGTGAAGGGCAACCTGCGCTGGGATGGTCTTGAGGCGAGCGCGCGCAGCACCTTCCAGGGCAAGCTCGAGGGCAAGAACCTGGGCGACGTGCTGAAGGCCTGGGACTTCGCGCCCAGCGTGACCAGCGAGCGTTTCAGCGTGGACATCAACGGCAACTGGCCGGGTTCGCCGGCGGCGCTGAACCTGCGGCGGTTCGGCGGAACTCTGGACGCCAGCCTGCGCAAGGGCCAGTTCGTCGAAGTGGAGGGCGGCGCCAATGCCCTGCGGGTGTTCGGCCTGCTCAACTTCAACGCCATCAACCGCCGCTTGCGCCTGGACTTCTCCGACCTGCTGGGCAAGGGCCTGAGCTACGACCGGGTCAAGGGTGTGCTCACCGCCACCGATGGCGTCTACTTCACCCGCGAGCCGCTGCGTCTGGATGGTCCGTCGAGCAACCTGGAACTCAACGGCACCCTGGACATGGCCCACGACGAGATCGACGCCAAGCTGCTGGTGACGCTGCCGGTGACCAACAACCTGCCGTTGGCGGCACTGATCGTCGGCGCTCCCGCTATTGGCGGCGCGCTGTTCGTGGTGGACAAGTTGCTGGGTGACAAGGTCGCACGCTTCGCCAGCGTGCAGTACAGCGTGAAGGGGCCGTGGCAGAGTCCGACCATCGCCTTCGAGAAGCCCTTCGAAAAACCTCACTGAGCAGACTGTCCGGGCATCGGTTAGCATGAAACCCAGGCCTTACCGGAGCTAGCCATGTCCATCGCCGTCATCCAGATGGTCAGCCAGGACGATGTCCTGGCCAATCTTGCCGCCGCCCGTCGCCTGCTCGAACAGGCCGCCGAGGGTGGTGCGCGCCTTGCCGTACTACCGGAAAACTTCGCCGCCATGGGGCGCCGAGACCTCGCGGACATCGGCCGTGCCGAAGCCCTTGGCGAAGGCCCGATCCTGCCCTGGTTGAAAAGCACCGCCCGCGACCTCAGGTTGTGGATAGTCGCCGGCACCCTGCCGTTGCCGCCGGAGAACCAGCCGGAAGCCAAGGCCAATGCCTGCTCACTGCTGGTGGACGAGCGCGGTGAAGTGGCGGCGCGCTACGACAAGCTGCACCTTTTCGATGTGGATGTTGCTGATGCCCGTGGCCGCTATCGCGAGTCGGATGACTACGCCTTCGGCCAGCGCGTGGTGGTGGCGGATACGCCGGTCGGGCGGTTGGGGCTGACGGTCTGCTACGACCTGCGCTTCCCCGAGCTTTACACCGCGCTGCGCGAAGCCGGCGCGGAGCTTATCAGTGCCCCCTCGGCATTCACCGCGGTGACTGGCGCAGCGCACTGGGAAATCCTCATCCGCGCCCGCGCCATCGAAACCCAGTGCTATGTACTGGCGGCTGGACAGGGCGGGACCCACCCCAAAGGGCGGGAAACCTGGGGCCAGTCGGCCATCGTCGACCCCTGGGGGCGTATCCTGGCTGAACAGGCCAAGGGCGAGGCCGTGCTGCTGGCCGAGCGCGACAGCGAGGAACAGGCGGCGGTGCGGCAGCGCATGCCGATTGTCCGGCACAGAAGATTTTTCCCGCCGGTCGAACCACGACCGGCGCGTACGGAGTGAATATGAGCGAACTGTTGTCATCCGTCAGCCAGCACCTGCTGGTCCCCGGTGGTCTGGATATCGACCAGTTGTCGCCGATCCTGCACGAGCTGAGCGGCCCCGGCATCGACGCCGCCGACCTGTACTTCCAGAGCCAGGTCTCCGAGTCCTGGATGCTGGAAGACGGCATCGTCAAGGAAGGCAGCTTCCACATGGACCAGGGCGTCGGTGTGCGCGCACAGTCCGGTGAGAAGACCGGCTTCGCCTACAGCAATGCAATCAACCACGAGGCGCTGATCCAGGCTGCCCGCGCTGCACGCTCGATCTCCCGAGCCGGGCAGAATGGCAAGGTACAGGCGTTCAAGGCCGTGGTGCCGACCCGCCTGTATGCCGGCGAGAACCCGCTGGATGTGATGAGCCGCGCCGAGAAGGTAGAGCTGCTGCAGAAGATCGACGCGGCCACCCGCGCCCTCGATCCGCGCATCCAGCAGGTCACCGTCAGCCTCGCCGGTGTCTGGGACCAAGTGTTGATCGCTGCGGCGGATGGCTCGCTGGCTGCGGACATCCGCCCGCTGGTGCGTTTCAACGTCAGCGTCATCGTCGAGCAGAACGGCCGCCGCGAGCGCGGCGGTCATGGCGGCGGCGGTCGCACGGATTACAAGTACTTCCTGCAGGAAGACCGCGCCATGAGCTACGCCCGCGAGGCGCTGCGCCAGGCGCTGGTCAACCTCGAAGCCGTTCCCGCGCCGGCTGGCAGCCTGCCGGTGGTGATGGGAGCCGGTTGGTCCGGCGTGCTGCTGCACGAGGCCGTGGGCCACGGCCTGGAAGGCGACTTCAACCGCAAGGGCAGCTCGAACTACAGCGGTCGCATCGGCGAGAAGGTCGCTTCCAGCCTGTGCACCATCGTCGACGACGGCACCATCGCCGGTCGCCGCGGTTCGCTGTCGGTGGACGACGAAGGTACGCCGACCAACTGCAACGTGCTGATCGAGAACGGCATCCTCAAGGGCTACATGCAGGACAAGCTCAACGCCCGCCTGATGGGCGTGGCGCGCACCGGCAACGGTCGTCGCGAGTCCTACGCGCACCTGCCGATGCCGCGCATGACCAACACCTACATGCTGGCCGGGCAGAGCGATCCGCAGGAAATCATCGCCAGCGTCGAGCGTGGCATCTACTGCGCCAACCTTGGCGGCGGCCAGGTGGACATCACCAGCGGCAAGTTCGTCTTTGCCACCAGCGAGGCCTACCTGATCGAGAACGGCAAGATCACCCGCCCGGTGAAGGGCGCGACGCTGATCGGCAACGGCCCGGAAGTAATGAGCCGGGTGTCCATGGTGGGCAACGACCTGGCACTGGACAGCGGCGTGGGCACCTGTGGCAAGGACGGTCAGTCCGTGCCGGTCGGTGTCGGCCAGCCGACCCTGAAGATCGACGCGATCACCGTTGGCGGCACGGGCGCCTGAGGCCGTTGCCCGTGAGGCTTGGAGAGAGGGACGCGGCTGCTCAGCGCAGGCCGCGTTTGAGCTCGTCCAGCTCGCGGATGTACTTGAAGATCTTCCGCGCCGCGGCCGGAGGCTTGTTGTGAGCGGCCTCGTGCTGGGCGTGGCGGATCAGCTGGAGCAGGTGCTGGCGGTCGCTTTCCGGGTATTCGCCGAAGAAGGCGGACAACGCTGCGTCACCGCCGGTGATCAGGTGGTCGCGCCAGCGCTCCAGGGCGTGGAAGCGTTCGTTGTACTGGCGGGTCGAGGTATCTACCTGTTCCAGCAGGGCGAGGATGGCCTCGACGTCCTGGTCGCGCATCAGCTTGCCGATGAATTGCCGATGGCGTTTCTTGGCGGCGTTGGCCTTGTGCTTGGGTGCTTCTTCCAGCGCGCGGCGCAGCGGGTCGGTGAGCGGCATGCGGTCGAGCATGTCGGCCTTGAGCGTCGTCAGGCGCTCGCCGAGTTCCTGCAGCGCGTGCATTTCGCGTTTTACTTGCGACTTGCTCTTCTCATCGAAGGACGAGTCGTCATCGTGAATTTCAGCCATGGCGGGGGTCTCTTTGAAAACGCCGCCATGATAACGAGTCAGGGGCCGCTTGTCCGGCCCGCGCCGGTTGCCGCCGCCTGATGGCGGGGCCGGAACATGAACAGGAGAGGCATGCAATGAGCGAACACAACCCGGCAGTGAGCCCGGAGGTCCTTCCCGAACTGCGCGAGCAGGTCGAGCGGATCATTGCCGAGGCTTCCCGGCAGGGCGCCAGCGCCTGCGAAGTGGCGGTGTCGGTGGAGCAGGGGCTGTCGACCTCGGTGCGCCAGGGCGAAGTCGAGACCGTCGAGTTCAACCGCGATCAGGGCTTCGGCATCACCCTTTACGTCGGGCAGCGCAAGGGCTCGGCGAGTACCTCGGCGACTGGTGCGGACGCCATTCGCGAAACCGTGGCGGCAGCGTTGGCGATTGCCAAGCACGCCTCCGAAGACGACTGCGCCGGCCTGGCGGACCCTGCGCTGATGGCGCGGGACCTGCCGGACCTGGATCTCTACCACGGCTGGTCGATCACCCCCGACCAGGCCATCGAGCGCGCGCTGGCCTGCGAGGCTGCCGCGTTCGCCACCGACAAGCGCGTCACCAAGGCCGACGGCACCACGCTGAACACTCATCAGGGCTGCCGCGTCTACGGCAACAGCCATGGCTTTGTCGGCGCCTATGCCAGCACCCGCCACAGCCTGAGTTGCGTGATGATCGCCGAAGGCGAAGGACAGATGCAGCGCGACTACTGGTATGACGTGAACCGCCGCGGTGAGCTGCTGGCGACTCCCGAATCCATCGGCCGCCGTGCCGCCGAGCGGGCAGCCAGCCGGCTCGGCGCGCGCCCGGTGCCGACCGCTGAAGTGCCGGTGCTGTTTGCCCCGGAAGTCGCGGTCGGCCTGTTCGGCCACTTCCTCGGTGCCATCTCCGGCGGAAGTCTGTACCGCAAGTCGTCCTTCCTCGAAGGCGCGCTCGGTCAGCGACTGTTCCCGGAATGGCTGACCCTCGACGAACGCCCGCTGCTGCGTGGCGCGCTGGGCAGTGCCTCGTTCGACAACGACGGCCTGGCGACCTATGCCAAACCCTTCGTCGAAGGCGGCGAGCTGGTCTCCTATGTGCTGGGCACCTACTCCGGGCGCAAGCTGGGAATGCCCAGCACGGCCAACTCCGGCGGCGTACACAACCTCTTCGTCACCCATGGCGACGAGGACCAGGCCGCTCTGATTCGCCGCATGGGCCGTGGCCTGCTGGTCACCGAACTGATGGGGCAGGGCGTCAACCTGGTAACCGGCGATTACTCCCGCGGCGCCGGCGGCTACTGGGTGGAAAACGGCGAAATCCAGTTCCCGGTGCAGGAAGTCACCATCGCCGCCAACCTGCGCGACCTGTTCCGCAGCATCGTCGCCATCGGCAACGATGTGGAGTACCGCGGCAACCTGCACACAGGTTCCGTACTCATCGAAAAGATGATGGTCGCCGGTAGCTGATCCATCCGCCGCGGCCACTCGGGCCGCGGCTTTCAGCCCTTCTCGAAGCCCTTCTCCAGACAGGCCGTCCAGCGCATCGCGTTCGGGCGGCTTGTTTTTTTGATCCATGCAAACAATAATCAATCTCATTACCGATTGAGAGATTGCCATGTTTGCTCAGATCGACAGCTCGATCACCGATCGCTGGTACCGCCTGGGGACGCGCATCCGCTGCGCCCTGGAGCCGGATGAGCCGCGTCTGGTCGAGCAGTACCTGTGCGAAGCGCGTTACCTGGCGGCCTGGGAGCCGGTGCCGGCTTGGCGCCTGTTCGAGAAGTGCTTCCAGTTGCTGCTCGACAGCAGTCGCGACATCGCATTGCCCTGGCACTGGCGGGTGCTCTGCCTGGATCACGCCTATCTCCCTCTACGCGAACTGCAACGCCTGGCGACCTCTACCGCCCAGCGCCAACGCCTGTGCCTGCTCGGCCAGCGGATGGCGCAGCAGGAGATGGCGCCTTCCCTGAGACTGCAAGAAGGAATCGAGAATGACTGACAGCCGTATCGAACGCGACAGCATGGGCGAACTGGAGGTGCCGGTAGCGGCGCTCTACGGTGCCCAGACGCAGCGGGCGGTGAACAACTTCCCGGTGAGCGGCCAGCGCATGCCGCGTCCGTTCATCCGCGCGCTGCTGCTGGCCAAGGCCGCCGCGGCACGCGCCAATGTCAGCCTGGAACAGCTGGACGCGGAAACCGGCGCCGCCATCGTCGCTGCCTGTGAGGAGTTGTTGGCGGGCGACCTGCAGCAACACTTCCCGGTGGATGTGTTCCAGACCGGCTCGGGTACCAGCTCGAACATGAACGCCAACGAGGTGGTTTCGACCCTCGCCGGCCGCCGCCTGGGCAAGCCGGTCAACGCCAATGACCAGGTCAATTGCGGGCAGAGCAGCAACGACATCATCCCTTCGACCATCCACATCAGTGCGGCGGTAGAGATTCACCAGCACCTGTTGCCGGCCCTGGATCACCTGCACGCGACCCTGGAGAAGAAGGCCAAGTCCGTGCACCCGTACGTGAAGACCGGCCGCACTCATCTGATGGATGCCATGCCGGTGCGCCTGAGCCAGGTGCTTGGCGGTTGGGCGCAACAGGTGCGCCAGGCATCGCTGGGCATCGAGGGGCAACTGCCGGCGTTGCAGCAACTGGCTCAGGGCGGCACTGCCGTCGGTACCGGCGTGAATGCTCACCCGCAATTCTCCGCGCGCTTCTGCGAAGAGCTCAACGGGCTGACCGGCCTGGCATTCCGCCCCGGTGACGACTTCTTCGCGTTGATCGGCGCCCAGGATATTGCCGTGGCCACCTCCGGCCAGCTCAAGGCGCTGGCGGTGGCGCTGATGAAGATCGCCAATGACCTGCGCTGGATGAACTCCGGCCCGCTGGCCGGCCTTGCCGAGATCGAACTGGAGGCGCTGCAGCCGGGTTCCTCGATCATGCCGGGCAAGGTCAACCCGGTGATCCCGGAAGCCACTGCCATGGTTGCCGCCCAGGTCATGGGCAACGACACCACCATCGCCATTGCCGGGCAGTCGGGCAACTTCGAGCTCAACGTGATGCTGCCGGTGATCGCCGACAACCTGCTGCACAGCATCCACCTGCTGGCCAACGTCAGCCGTCTGCTGGCGGACAAGGCCATCGCCAGCTTCAAGGTCAACGAGGCGAGCCTGCGCGAGGCGCTGTCGCGCAATCCGATCCTGGTCACCGCGCTGAACCCGATCATCGGCTACCAGAAGGCCGCGGAGATCGCCAAGCAGGCTTACCGCGAGGGCCGGCCGATCATCGATGTCGCGCTTGAAAACACTGACCTGGACCGCGCCCGCCTTGAGCAACTGCTCAATCCCGAGAAGCTCACCGCCGGCGGACTCTGAGTCCGCCCCACCCGCTGGAGGAACCTGGCATGCGCCATTGGCAACGCACCATCGAATTGGGTAACCGCTGCTTCATTCGCAACGAGTTGATCGATGCCCGTGAGCACTACCTCCATGCGCTGGCGCTGGCCCAGGTCCTGCTGGACCGCTGGCACGACCCGGAGGAAGCCGTGATGGCGTTTGTCATCTCCCACCACAACCTCGGCGACCTGCACCTGCAACTGGGCCAGCCCGAGGAAACCGCCGAGTACCTGTGCGCCTGCCACGAGCGCCTGCTGGTGCTGGGCGAAGACCTGCGCAAATGCTTGGATCTGCGCGCGGCCGCGGTGCAGCACAGCCGCCGCACCTACGTCGAACTGCTCAACTTCATCGGCGAGCACGGTACCTATCCGCGCACCCAGCGCCTGCTGCGCCGTCAAGGCGCGGTCGAGTTGCGCCCGGGGCTGTTCACCGCCGTTCAATCGATGCGTTATCACTGAGTCGATGCGCTACCACCGAAGAAGGTTCGAAGATGCCTCACGTCCTGCCCGCCTTGCCCTATGCCTACGATGCCCTGGAACCGCACATCGATGCGCAGACCATGGAAATCCACCACAGCAAGCACCACCAGACCTACATCAACAACCTGAACGCCACGCTGGAAGGCACGGAGTTCGCCGAGATTCCGGTGGAAACGTTGCTGCAGAAACTCGACCGCCTGCCCGAGGCACTGCGCGGGCCAGTGATCAACAACGGCGGAGGCCACGCCAACCACTCGTTGTTCTGGACCGTGATGGCGCCGGATGGTGGTGGTTATCCGCAGGAGGAACTGGGCCGGGCCATCGACGCACAACTGGGCGGCTACGAGGCCTTCTGCCAGGCGTTCACCAAGGCCGCGCTGACTCGCTTTGGCAGCGGCTGGGCGTGGCTGAGCGTCGATCCGCAGGGCAGGCTGGTGGTCGGAAGCACTGGCAATCAGGACAGCCCGCTGATGCAGGACAACTTGCCGATCCTCGGGCTGGACGTCTGGGAGCACGCTTACTACCTGCGCTATCAGAATCGCCGACCGGAATACATTGCCGCGTTTTACAACGTCGTCGCCTGGCCGGAGGTACTCCGACGTTACCGCGAGGCGCGGCAGGCGCGGGGACAAGGATGAAACCGAAGGCCGTCCCATGCGTCTGATCGTGCAGAGCCTGCGTGAAAGCGGAGGACGCAATTTGCGTTGGTTGCTGGGACTGATCATTGTCCTCGGCGGCGGTCTGCTGGTAGTCCAGCACCTGATGCTGTTGGCGCGATTGTCGCTGTCTGCGCCGATGTACCTGGCCTTGCATGGCGGCATGCTCTGCGCGCTCGGCACCGCCCTGGGCGCGCTGCCCGTGCTGCTGGTGCGCAGCATGCCGGCGCGAATCGCTGACGCCATGCTCGGCTTCGGCGCCGGCGTGATGCTGGCGGCCACCGCATTCTCGCTACTGCTTCCCGCGCTGGAGGCGGCTGAAGCCTCGGGCCGGGCCACCTGGCTGGCCTCGGTGCTGGTGAGCCTCGGCCTGGCGCTGGGGGCCTTCGGTCTCGCGGTGTTCGGCCGAGTACTCGAGGACGCGCAGGCCAATATCCAGGGCGTCGCTGATGGAAAGGTGCCCGCGCGCATCCTGCTGTTCGTTGCTGCCATCGTCTTGCACAACATTCCCGAAGGAATGGCCGTCGGAGTCGCCGCCGGGGGAGAAGTGCAAGGCGCCAGCGGTCTTGCGCTGGGCATCGCGCTGCAGGACGTGCCAGAAGGGTTGGCGATTGCGCTGGTGCTGGCCGGGGCGGGCGTGTCACGCGGCAAGGCGGCATTGGCGGGCGCGGCGTCCGGGCTGGTCGAGCCGCTGTTCGCGGTACTCTGCGCCTGGTTGATCGGCATCTCGCGGATGTTCCTGCCCTGGGGGCTGGCCGCGGCAGCGGGAGCGATGCTCTACGTGGTGGTGCGCGAGATCATCCCCGAATCACAGCGGCGCGGCCATGCGGCGCAGGCCACCCAGGGGCTGATCATCGGCTTCTGTCTGATGATGGTGCTGGATACGTCGCTGGGCTGATCGAAGGCCCGGCGCGTCACTCGCCTTCGTCGAAGTAGTTGTTGATCAGTTCGACCAGCGCCTTGAGCGCCTCGTCTTCCTGCTCGCCTTCGGCAGCGAGGTGCAGATTGGTGCCCTTGCCGGCAGCGAGCATCATCACCGCCATGATGCTCTTGCCGTCTACCGTACTTTCCGGATTGCGCCCTACGCGAACCTGGCAGGGATAACGTCCCGCCACGCCGACGAATTTGGCCGCCGCACGGGCGTGCAGGCCAAGCTTGTTGATGATGGTGATTTCGAGGGCGGGCATCGCGAGGGGCTGTCCTTTTGTTGTCTGTCGCTGCTTAGCTCAGGTCGCGGTGGCGAATCTGTACGTTGGTGAGGGTTTCCTTGAGGGCCTGACCGATGCGCTCGGCAATATAGGTCGAGCGATGCTGGCCACCGGTGCAGCCGATGGCGATGGTCACATAGGCCCGGTTGCTCGCGGCAAAGCGCGGCAGCCACTTGTTCAGGTAGGCGAGGATGTCCTGGTACATCTCCTCGACATCCGGTTGTGCCGCCAGGTATTCCTGAACTTCTACTTCCAGCCCGGTGTGCTCGCGCAGCTCCGGTTTCCAGTAGGGATTGGGCAGGCAGCGCACGTCGAACACCAGGTCCGCGTCCACCGGCATGCCGCGCTTGAAGCCGAAGGATTCGACCAGGAAGGCGGTGCCCAGTTCGGGCTTGTTCAGCAGGCGCAGCTTGAGTACGTCGCGCAGCTGGTACAGGTTGAGATTGGTGGTGTTGAGCTTGAGATCCGCCAGGTCGGCGATCGGTGCCAGCAGGTGTGTCTCGTCGGCGATGGCTTCGGCCAGCGAGCGGCTGTCGGTGGTCAGCGGATGGCGCCGGCGGGTCTCGGAGAAGCGCTTGAGCAGCGTTTCATCATCGGCATCGAGGTACAGCACGTCGCACTGGATGTGCTTGTCGCGAGCTTCCTGCAGCAGCTCGGGGAAACGCTGCAGCTGGCTGGGCAGATTGCGCGCGTCGATGGAGACGGCGACCTGCGGGTGCAGCAGCTCGGTGTGCAGCAGCGCGCGCTGGGCCAGGTCCGGGAGGAGGCTGGCCGGCAGGTTGTCGATGCAGTAGAAGCCGTTGTCCTCGAGTACGTTGAGCGCGGTGCTCTTGCCCGAGCCGGACCTCCCACTGATGATGATCAGGCGCATGATCAGTGCCCGTTGTTCTGGAAGTCCACGACGATCCGGTACAGGTCCTCGCCGTTGGCGGCGTGACGCAGGCGGTCGCGGACGTCGGAGCGGTCGAGCATGGAGGCAATCTGCCGCAGCAGTTCCAGGTGCTCCTCGGTGGCGGCTTCGGGCACCAGCAGCACGAACACCAGATCGACCGGCGCGCCGTCGAGGGCGTCGAAATCTACCGGGTGATCCAGGTGCAGGATGGCGCTGATCGGTGACTGGCAGCCGGGGAGGCGGCAGTGCGGAATGGCGATGCCATTGCCGAAGCCGGTGGAACCCAGGCGTTCCCGGGCCACCAGGCTGTCGAAGATGTCTTGGGAATCGAAACCCGGCAGCTCGCGAGCCACCAGGTTGGCGATTTGTTCGAGGACACGTTTCTTGCTGCCGCCCGGCACGTTCACGAGGGAACGGCCGGGGGTCAGGATTTGCTCAAGTCGGATCATAGGGAGGGGTTAACGGACGCCAACACCTTGCTGGCGTTCGAGGTATTTTTCCTTGTGCTTGATCAGTTGGCGGTCGAGCTTGTCGGTGAGCAGGTCGATGGCCGCGTACATGTCTTCATGTTCCGCACAGGCCACCACTTCGCCCCCGGCGATGTGGAGGGTGGCTTCAATTTTCTGCTTCAGCTTCTCGACCTCCATGATGACCTGAACATTGGTGATCTTGTCGAAGTGGCGCTCCAGTCGGCCAAGTTTCTCGCCGACATAGTCGCGCAGGGCGTCGGTCACATCCAGTTGATGTCCACTGATGTTGACTTGCATACCGCTTTCTCCTTGTTGCCCGTGTGTAAGTGGCAGGTTATGGGGCCTGCCGCCGGAACACCTTGGCGTGGATCAACGTCACACCAGCCGCTTGCGCTCGCTCGAGGGAGAGATTCCTAGGGACTCCCGGTACTTGGCGACGGTACGACGTGCCACTTGAATGCCCTGTGCTTCCAGTAAACCAGCGATCTTGCTGTCACTCAATGGCTTTTTCGGACTTTCCGCCGCGACCAGTTTCTTGATGATCGCGCGGATCGCGGTGGACGAGCACTCGCCGCCCTCGGAGGTGCTGACGTGGCTGGAGAAGAAATACTTCAGCTCGAAGATGCCACGCGGCGTGTGCATGAACTTCTGCGTGGTGACGCGTGAGATGGTCGATTCGTGCATGCCCACCGCTTCGGCGATGTCATGCAGGACCAGCGGTTTCATCGCCTCTTCGCCGTACTCGAGGAAGCCGCGCTGGTGCTCGACAATCTGGGTCGCCACCTTCATCAGGGTCTCGTTGCGGCTCTGCAGGCTCTTGATGAACCAGCGTGCTTCCTGCAACTGGTTGCGCATGAAGGTGTTGTCGGCGCTGGAGTCGGCGCGGCGCACCAGGCCCGCATACTGCGAGTTCACGCGCAGGCGCGGTACCGCTTCCTGGTTCAGCTCCACCAGCCAGCGCTCGTTGTGCTTGCGCACGATGACATCCGGAACCACGTATTCGGCTTCGCCGGATTCGATCTGCGAACCGGGGCGCGGGTGCAGCGACTGGATCAGCTCGATGGTCTCGCGCAGCTCGTCTTCCTTGAGCTTCATGCGTCGCATCAGCTGGCTGTAGTCGCGGCTGCCGAGCAGGTCCAGGTGGTCGTTGACCAGGCGGATGGCCTCGGCCAGCAGGTAGGTCTTGGTGGGCAGCTGGCGCAATTGCAGGAGCAGGCACTCGCGCAGGTTGCGCGCGCCGACGCCGGCGGGTTCGAGCTGCTGCACACGGCGCAGGACGACTTCCACTTCGTCCATCTCCAGGCCCAGTTCAGGGTCGATGGAGGCGAGGATGTCCTCCAGGGATTCTTCGAGATAACCGTCGTCGTTGATGCCGTCGATGATGCTCAGGGCGACCAGGCGATCGGTGTCGGACATCGGCGCCAGGTTCAGTTGCCACAGCAGATGGCTCTGCAGGCTTTCGCCAGCGGAGGTGCGGGAAGTGAAGTCCCACTCGTCGTCATCGTTGCTGGGCAGGCTGCTGGCGCTGGTCTGGTAGATGTCTTCCCAGGCGGTGTCGACGGGCAACTCGTTGGGGATGCGCTCGGCCCACTGGTCCTCGTCGAGGCTGTCGGCGTTGGGCGTGGTGCTTTCCTGGAAGTTGTCCTGGGAGTTGTTGCTGGTGCCGTTGGCGCCCGATTCGGCGCCGTCGGCCATGGGATCGCTGTTGTCGTAGTCCTCGCCTTCTTCCTGGCGCTCCAGCATCGGGTTGGACTCCAGGGCTTCCTGGATTTCCTGTTGGAGGTCCAGCGTGGAGAGCTGGAGCAGTCGGATGGCCTGTTGCAGCTGCGGGGTCATCGTCAGCTGCTGGCCCATCTTGAGGACTAGCGATGGTTTCATGGCTGGAACTAGGCACCTTGTTCGCTGGCGCAAAGCGCGCCATATCCACGACTACGGACGCCGGGGCGCCGCGAGGAAGCAAATTATATGCCTGAGTTTGGACGCTTTGCCTAGGGGCTGTCGACCTTTCGTTACAACCCGGTTGCGCCGGGGTGGATGGGGCAGCCGAATACGTCGCGGAGCGGCCGACGAACCGGCCGCGCGAGGAGGGAGAGGCGGGGTGGCCGCGCCCAGGCAGGGCGCGGCGCAGGGCCTTAGAGGCGGAACTCGTGGCCCAGGTAGACTTCCTTCACCAGGTCGTTGGCGAGGATGCTCTCGGCGCTGCCTTCGGCGATCAACTGACCGTCGTTGACGATGTACGCCGTCTCGCAGATATCCAGGGTCTCGCGGACGTTGTGGTCGGTGATCAGCACACCGATGCCCTTGGCCTTGAGGTGATGGATGATCTGCTTGATGTCGCCCACGGAGATCGGGTCGACGCCGGCGAAGGGTTCATCCAGCAGGATGAACTTCGGCGAGCTGGCCAGGGCGCGGGCGATTTCCACGCGGCGACGCTCACCGCCGGAGAGGCTCATGCCGAGGTTGTCGCGGATGTGGTGGATGTGGAACTCCTCGAGCAGGCCCTCCAGGGCTTCCTGGCGGCCGGCACGATCGAGGTCGCTGCGGGTTTCGAGGATCGCACCGATGTTGTCCGCCACCGACAGCTTGCGGAAGATCGAGGCTTCCTGCGGCAGGTAGCCGATGCCGGCGCGCGCGCGGCCGTGCATGGGCAGGTGGGTGACGTCCTGCTCGTCGATGCGCACGACACCCTGATCGGCGCGAACCAGGCCGACGATCATGTAGAAGCAGGTGGTCTTGCCCGCTCCGTTGGGGCCGAGCAGGCCGACGATCTGCCCGCTCTCGATGCTCATGCTGACGTCGCGGACGACTTGCCGGCTCTTGTAGCTCTTGGCGAGGTGCTGGGCGGTTAGCGTAGCCATTACTGCGCTTGATCCTGCTTTTTCTTGGGCTGGATGACCATGTCGATACGCGGGCGCGGCGTGGTCACCTGGGAGCCGGTGGCGCGGCCTGCGTTGACGATCTGGCGCTGGGTGTCGTAGACGATCTTCTCGCCTTCGAAGGTGTTGCCTTCCTGGATCACCTTGGCCTGGTCGATCAGCACGACGCGGTTCTGGGTGACGAAGTACTGGATCGTCAGGCCGTAAGCCTGGGTGATCTGCTTGTCCGGCGCCGGCTTCTGTTCGAAGTAGGCGGGCTTGCCGACCGAGGTGACGACTTCGATGTCACCATTCTTGTTCTGCTTGAGCGTGACGGTGTTGCCAGTCAGCTTCATGCTGCCCTGGGTTACCACCACGTCGCCGCGATACACGGCTACGCCCTGCTTGTCATCCAGTTCGGCGCTGTCGGCCTGGACCCGGATCGGCTGTTCCCGGTCGGTGGGAAGAGCCCAGGCGGCAGTGCTGCCGATAGCGGCGGCGAGGCTGAAAAGAAGGGGGAGGGTGTTAACGAGCCTCATGCTGACCTCTTACGTTGGACAGCAGGAGCATCCGGCTGTCTTTCAGATACGCTTTCATGCCAACTGCCGTGGTGACACCGTTGGGTTCGGTGATCTTCACGGGCTGGTCAGTCTGCGCATAGTCCTTGTCTGGGAACACCGTCATGCGCGAGGTGTTGAGCAGGAGCGTGCGTTGCTGTGCGTCGGTGCGCGCAACACGCACGTCGTCGATCAGCTCGACCTGCTTGCCTTCGGGGGCCACTTCGGCGCGAACGCTCTGGACATGCCACGGCTGAGGTTCGTTCTCCCGGTGGAAGTAGAGGTCAGGCGTGGTGACCAGGGTCACGTCGGTTGCTTTCAGGTGTTCGAGTTTGTCGGCGGTCATCTCGTAGGCGAGGGAGCCGTCGATGCGGTACTGAACGCTCTTGGCGTTGACCACGTAGAAGTCGATGGCGTCGCTGGTCTGCGACTTGAGCTGCCGCTCGTTGAAGTCCAGGCGCACGTTCCAGTAATAGCCGAGGGCGATCAGCAGGATGGCGATCAGGGCGAACAACAGCTTCTGTTGGAATGTCTTGGGCATGTTCGGCTCTAGAGGTACGCGTTCTGGGCAGCTTCGAGGTTGCCCTGGGCGCGCAGGATCAGTTCGCAGAACTCGCGGGCGGCGCCTTCGCCGCCACGGGCCTGGGTTACGCCGTCGGCATGCTGGCGCACGAAGGCGTCGCCGCTGGCGACTGCCATGCCGAGGCCCGCGCGGCGGATGGCCGGCAGATCGGGCAGGTCGTCACCCAGGTACGCGACTTCTTCATAGCCTAGACCCAGTTCGGTGAGCAACTCGTCCAGGGCGACCAGCTTGTCCTCGCGGCCCTGGAACAGGTGGTTGATGCCCAGGTTCTTCGCCCGGCGCTCGACCACCGGGCTCGAACGGCCGGTGATGATCGCGGTGCGCACGCCGGAGTTCATCAGCATCTTGATGCCCTGACCGTCCAGGGTGTTGAAGGTCTTGAACTCGCCGCCGTCTGGCAGAAAGTAGAGCTTGCCGTCGGTGAGCACGCCGTCGACGTCGAACACCGCCAGGCGGACCGATTTCGCGCGTTGCAGCAGGTCGGCGGTCATTCAGATGACTCCCGCGCGGGTCAGGTCGTGGACGTGCAGTACGCCGACCGGGTGGTCCTTGTCGTCGACGACCACGAGCACGTTGATCTTGTGGTCGTCCATGATCTTCAGGGCCTCGGCGGCGAGCATGTCGGGGCGGGCGGTCTTGCCGTGCACGGTCATCACCTGGTCGATGGTCACCTGGCGCACGTCCAGGCCCTTGTCCAGGGTGCGACGCAGGTCGCCGTCGGTGAAGACCCCGGCGAGCTTGCCGTCTTCGCCAAGGATGACGGTCATGCCCAGGCCCTTGCGGGTCATTTCCAGCAATGCACCGCTCAGCGAAGTACCGGGGGAGACCTGCGGCAATGCTTCACCCATGTGCATGATGTTTTCCACTTTCAGCAACAATCGACGGCCCAGCGCACCGCCCGGATGCGAGAAGGCGAAGTCTTCGGCGGTGAAACCGCGTGCTTCGAGCAGGGCGATGGCGAGGGCATCGCCAATCACCAGGGAGACGGTGGTGGAAGAGGTCGGCGCCAGGTTCAGCGAGCAGGCTTCGTGCTCGACACTGGCATCCAGGTTGACCGCGGCGGCCTTGGCCAGCGGCGATTCGGCGTTGCCGGTCATGCTGATCAGGGTGATGCCCAGGCGCTTGATCAGCGGCAGCAGGGTGATGATTTCCGCGGTGGAGCCGGAGTTGGACAGGGCCAGGACAACGTCGTCCTTGGTGATCATGCCCATGTCGCCATGGCTGGCCTCGGCCGGGTGCACGAAGAACGACGGCGTGCCGGTGCTGGCGAGGGTGGCAGCGATCTTGCGTGCGATATGGCCGGACTTGCCCATGCCGACCACGACGACGCGGCCCTTGCAGCTCAGCAGTAGCTCGCAGGCCAGCGAAAAATCGGCGCCGATGCGCGGCAGCAGGGCGTCCACCGAGTCACGCTCGAGGCGGATAGTGCGTTGTGCCGACTGGATGAAATCGTGTTTCTGGCTCATGTTCGAAAGGCGCGGGGCAAAATGAAGTGCGAGATTATAACGGGAAAGCGACAAAGGCTTCATCACTGGCAACTCAATGTTGATCGCATTTTGCTGAACTGAGCCTTAACAGTGGCTTAGCAGCCCTTGGGGCGCGGCTTCACGGGGTGTTATAGTTCGCGGCCGTTCGGCCTGCCGCGCCGTGTTTCTGCCGTATGACAGACGGGGCAACGGACAGCGCCGTGATGAAAGGAGTTCTATGAGCACCAATGACCAATACGCGGTCGAGCTGAAGGGCCTGAGCTTCAAGCGTGGCACGCGTAAGATTTTCGATAACGTGGACATCCGCATTCCACGCGGCAAGGTCACCGGGATCATGGGGCCGTCGGGGTGTGGCAAGACCACCCTGTTGCGACTGATCGCCGCCCAGCTGCGTCCGGCGAGCGGCGAAGTGTGGGTCAACGGCCAGAACCTCCCCAAGCTGGGACGCAGCGACCTGTTCGACATGCGCAAGCAGTTCGGCGTGCTGTTCCAGAGCGGTGCGCTGTTCACCGACCTCGATGTCTTCGAGAACGTCGCCTTCCCGCTGCGCGTGCACACCGAGCTGCCCGAGGACATGATTCGTGACATTGTCCTGATGAAGCTCCAGGCCGTCGGCCTGCGCGGGGCGGTGGAACTGATGCCTGATGAGCTGTCGGGCGGCATGAAGCGCCGTGTGGCGCTGGCCCGCGCCATCGCGCTGGACCCGCAGATCCTGATGTACGACGAGCCCTTCGTGGGCCAGGACCCGATCGCCATGGGCGTGCTGGTGCGCCTGATCCGCCTGCTCAACGATGCGCTGGGCATCACCTCCATCGTGGTGTCCCACGATCTGGCGGAAACCGCGAGCATCGCCGACTACATCTATATCGTCGGTGACGGCCGCGTGCTCGGTCACGGAACGCCGGCCGACCTGCAGGGTCTCGATGATCCGCGGGTACGACAGTTCATGAAGGGCATCCCGGATGGTCCGGTGCCGTTCCACTATCCTGCTCGCGATTACCGCGCCGACCTGCTGGGAGAACGTTGATGCGCAAGACTTCATCGCTCGAGCGAGTTCGCCTGCTCGGGCGCGCGGGCCTCGATGTCCTCGAATCGCTGGGCCGTTCGGGCCTGTTTCTGGTCCACGCCATCTTCGGCCGCCGGGTGCACAGTGGCGCCTTCCAGTTGCTGGTCAAGCAGCTGTATTCGGTGGGTGTGCTGTCCCTCGCGATCATCGTCGTGTCCGGCCTGTTCATCGGCATGGTGCTGGCCCTGCAGGGCTACAACATCCTGGCGAGCTACGGTTCGGAACAGGCAGTCGGCCAGATGGTTGCGCTGACGCTGCTGCGTGAACTGGGGCCGGTTGTCACCGGCCTGCTGTTCGCCGGGCGTGCAGGCTCCGCGCTGACTGCCGAGATCGGCAACATGAAATCCACCGAGCAGCTGTCCAGCCTGGAGATGATCGGCGTCGACCCGCTCAAGTACATCATCGCTCCGCGCCTTTGGGCCGGCTTCATCTCGATGCCGCTGCTGGCAGCTATCTTCAGTGTGGTCGGCATCTGGGGCGGAGCCCTGGTCGCCGTGGACTGGCTGGGTGTGTATGACGGTTCGTACTGGTCGAACATGCAGAACAGCGTGCAGTTCACCAAGGACATTCTCAATGGCGTGATCAAGAGCGTGGTGTTCGCCTTCGTCGTAACCTGGATCGCCGTGTTCCAGGGTTATGACTGCGAACCCACCTCCGAAGGGATCAGCCGCGCCACCACCCGTACCGTTGTGTATGCCTCCCTGGCCGTGCTGGGGCTGGACTTCATCCTGACCGCCTTGATGTTTGGAGACTTCTGATGCAAACCCGCACCCTGGAAATCGGTGTAGGCCTGTTCATTCTGGCCGGCCTGCTGGCCCTGCTGCTGCTGGCCCTGCGTGTCAGCGGACTGACCATCGGCAATTCCGGCGATACCTACAAGCTGTACGCCTATTTCGACAACATCGCCGGCGTTACCGTCCGCGGCAAGGTCACCATGGCGGGCGTCACCATCGGCAAGGTCACTGCGGTGGACCTCGACCATGACAGCTATCGTGGTCGTGTGACCATGGAGATCAATCGTCAGGTCAACAACCTGCCGGACGACTCCACCGCCTCCATTCTCACTGCCGGCCTGCTGGGCGAGAAGTACATCGGCATCAGTGTCGGTGGCGACGAAGAGCTGCTGAAGGATGGCGATACCATCAAGGACACCCAGTCGGCACTCGTGCTGGAAGACCTGATCGGCAAATTCCTGCTGAATACGGTCAACAAAGACGACTCGAAGAAATGAGGGCTCACTCCATGTTGAAAACCTTGCGCCGTGGCTTCCTGGTCCTGCTCGCGATCCTGCCGCTGTTCGCCCAGGCCGAGCAGACTGCTCAGCAGGTCGTGCAGCAGACCGTCGACAGCCTGCTGTCGGACCTGAAGACCAACAAGGCCAGCTACAAGGCCAATCCCCAGGCGTTCTACGACACCCTGAACCGCATCCTCGGCCCGGTCGTGGATTCCGAGGGCATCGCCAAGGGCGTGATGACCGTCAAGTACTCCCGTCAGGCGACCCCGGAGCAGGTCAAGCGCTTCGAGGAAACCTTCAAGAACAGCCTGTTCCAGTTCTACGGCAATGCGCTGCTGGAGTACGACAACCAGGACATCCGCGTGCTGAACAGCGGCAAGCAGGAGCAGGATCGCGCTTCGGTGAACATGGAAGTGGTCGGCAGCAATGGCGCCGTCTATCCGGTGCAGTACACCATGGTCAACCAGGGTGGCGAGTGGCGCCTGCGTAACGTGATCATCAACGGCATCAACATCGGCAAGCTGTTCCGTGACCAGTTCGCTGACTCCATGCAGAAGAACCGCAACGACCTGGAGAAGACCATCGCCGGTTGGGGCCAGGTAGTCGCCAAGGCCAAGGATGCTGCCAAGGGCCAGCCGGAAGGCAGCGCAGAATGAGTCAGGGCAGTATCACGGAGCGCAGCGAGGGCGACCTGGCCCTCGCCGGCGTGCTGGACTACAGGACCGGCCCGGCGCTGCGCGAGCAGGGCAGAAGCCTGATAGCCGCCAGCAAGGCCGCGGCGCTGCGCCTGGACTGCTCGGCGGTGGAACACTCCAGTAGCGTCGGATTGTCGCTGCTGCTGTCCTACACCCGTGATGCGCGCAAGGCTGGCAAGACGCTGCAGATCTCCGGCATGCCCAAGGACATGCAGGAAATCGCCAGGGTTGGCGAGCTTCTCGAGATTCTGCCGTTACAGCATTGAAACACTGAGAAAGCCCTCCGTCCGCGACTTCCCCTGCCGGGGTTCGCAGGCGGGGGGCTTTTTTGTATCATGGCCGACCCGCGCGCGTAGGGCGCCGAACGAGGTTGAGCATGCAGGCCGTAGAAGTCAAAAACTTCCTGGAATCGAAACTGCCAGGTACCCAGATCGAAGTGGAAGGCGAAGGCTGCAATTTCCAGCTGAACCTGATCAGCGACGAGCTCGCCGGCCTGAGCCCGGTCAAGCGCCAGCAACAGATCTATGCCCACCTGAACGAGTGGATCGCCTCCGGCGCCATCCATGCCGTCACCATGAAATTCTTCAGCCGCGCCGCCTGGGCCGAGCGTTCCTGAGCCCACGGGGAAAATAGCAATGGATAAACTGATCATTACCGGCGGTACTCGTCTCGATGGCGAGATCCGCATCTCCGGCGCGAAGAACTCTGCGCTGCCGATCCTCGCCGCAACCCTGCTGGCGGACACCCCGGTGACCGTCTGCAACCTGCCGCACCTGCACGACATCACCACCATGATCGAGCTGTTCGGCCGCATGGGCGTGCAGCCGATCATCGACGAGAAGCTCAACGTCGAAGTCGACGCCAGCACCATCAAGACCCTGGTGGCGCCGTACGAGCTGGTGAAAACCATGCGTGCATCGATCCTCGTGCTCGGCCCGATGGTCGCCCGTTTCGGCGAAGCCGAAGTCGCGCTGCCCGGCGGCTGCGCCATCGGCTCGCGTCCGGTGGACCTGCACATCCGTGGCCTGGAGGCCATGGGCGCAGAGATTTCCGTCGAAGGCGGCTACATCAAGGCCAAGGCCCCGGCCGGTGGCCTGCGTGGCGCGCACTTCTTCTTCGATACCGTGTCCGTGACCGGTACCGAGAACATCATGATGGCCGCAGCACTGGCCAATGGCCGCTCCGTACTGGAGAACGCCGCGCGCGAGCCCGAAGTCGTCGACCTGGCCAACTTCATCAACGCCATGGGCGGTGATGTGCAGGGTGCCGGCACCGACACCATCGTGATCAACGGTGTAAAAAGCCTGGGTGGCGGCGCCAAGTACAACGTCATGCCCGACCGCATCGAGACCGGCACCTACCTGGCCGCTGCGGCAGCCACCGGTGGCCGAGTCAAGCTCAAGGACACCGATCCGACCATCCTCGAAGCGGTGCTGGCCAAGCTGGTCGAAGCCGGTGCGCACATCACCACCGGCAGCAACTGGATCGAGCTGGACATGAAGGGCAACCGGCCGAAGGCGGTGAACATCCGCACTGCGCCGTACCCGGCATTCCCGACCGACATGCAGGCCCAGTTCATCTCCATGAACGCCATCGCCGAAGGCACCGGCGCGGTCATCGAGACCGTGTTCGAGAACCGCTTCATGCATGTCTACGAAATGAACCGCATGGGCGCGCAGATCCTGGTCGAAGGCAACACTGCCATCGTCACCGGCGTTCCGCAGCTCAAGGGCGCACCGGTCATGGCGACCGACCTGCGTGCTTCCGCCAGCCTGGTGATCGCCGCCCTGGTGGCCGAAGGCGACACCATGATTGACCGCATCTACCACATCGACCGTGGCTACGAGTGCATCGAAGAGAAACTGCAACTGCTCGGGGCGAAGATTCGCCGCGTGCCGGGCTGAGGCAGAATCAGACAATGCTGACGATTGCCCTGTCCAAGGGCCGTATCCTCGACGACACCCTGCCGCTGCTTGCAGCGGCGGGCATTGTGCCGACCGAGAATCCGGACAAGAGCCGCAAGCTGATCATCCCCACCACCCTCGATGACGTGCGCCTGCTGATCGTGCGCGCCACCGACGTGCCGACCTACGTCGAGCATGGCGCCGCCGACCTCGGCGTGGCGGGCAAGGACGTGCTCATGGAGTACGGTGGCCAGGGCCTGTACGAGCCGCTGGACCTGAAGATCGCCAACTGCAAGCTGATGACCGCCGGTGCGGTCGGCGCGCCGGAGCCCAAGGGCCGCCTGCGCGTGGCCACCAAGTTCGTCAACGTCGCCAAGCGCTACTACGCCGAACAGGGCCGCCAGGTCGACGTGATCAAGCTGTACGGCTCCATGGAGCTGGCACCGCTGATCGGCCTCGCCGACAAGATCATCGACGTGGTCGACACCGGCAACACCCTGCGTGCGAATGGCCTGGAGCCCCAGGAGCTGATCGCGCACATCAGCTCGCGCCTGGTGGTGAACAAGGCTTCGATGAAGATGCAGCATGCTCGCATCCAGGCGCTGATCGACACCCTGCGCGAAGCAGTGGAGTCTCGACACCGGGCGTAATCCTTAGCGCGGCCTTCCCGCCGCGCCCGCCTATCCGTGTCATAGCCAAATTTTCTCGGGTGCCCGCACGGAAGGCTTGATAGTCTTGCGGCGCCCGAGATCATGCCAATTAAAGAGGCCAGCTATGACCGCACCCTTCGCTATCCGTCGACTCAACGCCGCCGATCCGGACTTCGCGCGTCATCTGGACCATCTGCTCTCCTGGGAAAGCGTCTCCGACGAGTCGGTGAACCAGCGCGTACTGGACATCATTGCCGACGTGCGCAAGCGCGGTGATGCCGCGGTGGTGGAGTTCACCCAGCGATTCGACGGCGTCGAAGCCAAGTCAATGGCCGACCTGATCCTGCCGCGCGAGCGCCTGGAACTGGCCCTGACCCGAATCACCCCGGCTCAGCGCGAAGCTCTGGAGGTCGCCGCCGAGCGCGTACGCAGCTACCACGAGAAGCAGAAGCAGGACTCCTGGCGTTATACCGAAGCCGACGGCACCGTGCTCGGCCAGCAGGTCACCCCGCTGGACCGCGCCGGCCTGTACGTGCCGGGCGGCAAGGCATCCTACCCGTCTTCCGTGCTGATGAACGCCATTCCGGCCAAGGTCGCCGGCGTCGCCGAAGTGGTGATGGTGGTGCCGACTCCGCGCGGGGAGATCAATGAAATCGTCCTGGCCGCCGCCTGCATCGCCGGCGTCGACCGCGTCTTCACCATCGGCGGTGCGCAGGCCGTGGCCGCGCTGGCCTATGGCACCGAGAGCGTGCCGCAGGTGGACAAGGTCGTCGGTCCGGGCAACATCTACGTCGCCACCGCCAAGCGCCACGTATTCGGCCAGGTCGGCATCGACATGATCGCCGGCCCGTCGGAAATCCTCGTGGTCTGTGATGGCGGCACCGATCCGGACTGGATCGCCATGGACCTGTTCTCCCAGGCCGAGCACGACGAGGACGCCCAGTCGATCCTGGTCAGCCCGGACGCCGCTTTCCTGGATAAAGTCGCCGCCAGCATCGAGAAGCTGCTGCCGACCATGGAGCGCGCCGAGATCATCCGCACCTCGCTGACCAATCGTGGCGCGCTGATCCTTGTCGCCGACCAGGAGCAGGCCTGCCAGGTTGCCAACCGCATCGCCCCGGAACACCTGGAGCTGTCAGTGGCCGACCCGGAAAGCTGGCTGCCGAAGATTCGCCATGCCGGTGCCATCTTCATGGGCCGCTACACCGCCGAGGCGCTGGGCGACTACTGCGCCGGCCCGAATCACGTGCTGCCGACCTCCGGCACCGCGCGTTTCTCTTCTCCGCTGGGTGTGTACGACTTCCAGAAGCGCTCCTCGATCATCTTCTGCTCCGCGCCGGGCGCTTCCGAGCTGGGCAAGACCGCTTCGATCCTGGCTCGTGGCGAGTCGCTGACCGCCCACGCGCGCAGTGCAGAGTTCCGCATCCTTGACGGCAAGAGTGAGTAACCCATGAGCAAATTCTGGAGTCCCTTCGTCAAGGAACTGGTGCCCTACGTTCCGGGCGAGCAGCCCAAGCTGGCGAAGCTGGTCAAGCTGAACACCAACGAGAACCCTTACGGCCCGTCGCCGAAGGTGGTCGCCGCGATCCAGGCCGAGCTGAACGACACGCTGCGCCTGTATCCGGATCCGAATGCCGACCGCCTGAAGCAGACCATCGCCCAGTACCACGGCGTGAAGACCTCCCAGGTCTTTGTCGGCAACGGCTCGGACGAAGTCCTGGCCCACGCTTTCCACGCGCTGTTCCAGCACGGCAAGCCGTTGCTGTTCCCCGACGTGACCTACAGCTTCTATCCAGTCTACTGCGGCCTCTACGGCATCGAGTCCGAGGCGCTGCCGCTGGACGAGCAGTTCCAGATTTGCGTCGAGGACTATGCGCGCCCGAACGGCGGCATCATCTTCCCCAACCCCAACGCGCCCACCGGTTGCCTGCTGCCGCTCGAAGCCATCGAACGCCTGCTGCAAGCCAGCCCGGACAGCGTGGTGCTGGTGGACGAGGCCTACGTCGACTTTGGCGGCGAGACCGCGATCTCCCTGGTCAACCGCTACCCGAACCTGCTGGTGGCGCAGACCCTGTCCAAATCGCGCTCCCTGGCGGGCCTGCGGGTCGGCTTCGCGGTCGGCCATGAAGACCTGATCGAGGCGCTGGAGCGGGTGAAGAACAGCTTCAACTCCTACCCGCTGGACCGCCTGGCGCTAGCTGGTGCAGTAGCGTCTTTCGAGGATCAGGCCTACTTCGAGCAGACCCGCAATGCAGTTATCCACAGCCGCGAGAAGCTGGTGGCCGAACTCAAGACCCTGGGCTTCGACGTACTGCCGTCGGCGGCGAACTTCATCTTCGCCCGCCACCCGCAGCGTGACGGCGCCGAACTGGCTGCAGCGCTGCGTGAGGAAGGCGTGATCGTGCGCCACTTCAAGCAGCAGCGGATCAATCAGTTCCTGCGTATCAGCATCGGCACTGAGGAGCAGAACCAGGCTCTGATCGAGGCCCTGCGGCTGAAACTGTAAAGTCATCGCGGTAAAGAAAAACGGCGCCTTCAGGCGCCGTTTTTCATTGCAGTATCAGTTGGCGTTGGGGGCCGGCGGCGGACGCAGGCCGACTTCGGCGTTGAGCGTTACCGGCTTGCCGTTGCGTAGCACTTCGATGGTGATCTTTTCGCCCGGCTTGGTGCGCGCTACCTGGTTCATCGAGCGGCGGCCATCGCTGGCGGCCTCGCCATCGATGTTCAGGATGATGTCGCCCGGCAGCAGGCCGGCCTTGGCGGCGGGGCCGTCGCGGTAAACACCGGCGACGACGATGCCGGCCTTGTCCTTGAGGTCGAAGGATTCGGCCAGTTCCGGGGTCAGCGGCTGCACTTCGACGCCGAGCCAGCCGCGGATCACCTGGCCGTGCTCGATGATCGACTGCATGACCTCCAGGGCCAGCTTGGTCGGGATAGCAAAGCCGATGCCCTGGGAGCCGCCGGACTTGGAGAAGATCGCGGTGTTGATGCCGATCAGGTTGCCGTTGGCGTCCACCAGCGCACCGCCGGAGTTGCCGGGGTTGATCGCGGCGTCGGTCTGGATGAAGTCTTCGTAGGTGTTCAGGCCGAGCTGGTTGCGGCCGGTGGCGCTGATGATGCCCATGGTGACGGTCTGGCCGACGCCGAAGGGGTTGCCGATGGCAAGGCAGACGTCGCCGGTACGGATGCCGTCGGAGCGGCCGAGCATGATCGAGGGCAGGTCCTTGAGGTCGATCTTCAGGACCGCCAGATCGGTCTCCGGATCGCTGCCCACCAGGCGGGCGATGGTCTCGCGACCGTCACGCAGGGCCACGACAATCTGGTCGGCGCCGGAGGTCACGTGGTTGTTGGTCAGCAGGTAGCCTTCGGGGCTCATGATCACCGCCGAACCCAGGCTCGACTCCATGCGCTTCTGCTGCGGCAGGTTATCGCCGAAGAAGCGCCGGAACAGCGGGTCGTCGAGCATCGAGTTGTTCGGCTTGCTGACCATCTTGGTGGTGTAGAGGTTGGCCACGGCCGGCGAGGAGCGGGTCACGGCGTCGGCGTAGCTGACCGGGCCCTGCTGCAGGCGGCTGAGCAGCGGGGCCTGTTGCAGGTGCACTTCCTGCTGCGGAAGGCCGACCCATTGCGGGTTATGCTGGATGATCAGCAGCGCCAACAGGACGCCAACCAGCACGGGCCAGCCGAGGAAACGCAGGGCCTTCAGCATCGAAGAAAATCCTTGGGGTTGCTTGGCCGGGGGATGGCCGATAGGGTGGCGGCCATTATACGGGCGGCGAGCCAAGAAAATAGACGCTCGCAGCCGATGTTGGAGGAATTTCGATGGCTATCGCACTGAGCACGCTGGTCGAGGAAGCCGACCGTTTTCTGGACGCGGCGAAGATTCAGGATTACTGCCCCAACGGCCTGCAGGTCGAGGGCCGCCCGCAAGTGCGGCGCATCGTTTCCGGTGTCACCGCCAGCCAGGCGCTGCTGGATGCCGCCGTGGAAGCGGACGCCGATGTGGTGCTGGTCCACCACGGCTATTTCTGGAAGGGCGAGGATGCCCGCGTGGTGGGCATGAAGCAGCGGCGCCTGAAGACCCTGCTGAGCCATGACATCAGCCTGCTGGCCTATCACCTGCCGCTGGACCTGCACGGCGAAGTCGGCAACAACGTGCAGCTCGGTCGCCAGCTCGGTTTCGAGATCGAAGGGCCGCTTGAGCCCGGCAATCCGCGCTCCATCGTCCTGGTCGGCTCGCTGGCCGAACCCATGCTGCCGAGCGACCTGGCGCTTCACGTGCGCGACGTGCTGGGCCGCGAGCCGCTGCTGGTGGATGGCGGCCAGCCGATCCGTCGCATCGCCTGGTGCACCGGTGGCGCCCAGGGCTACATCGACCAGGCGATCGCCGCGGGCGTCGATGCTTATCTGACCGGCGAAGTCTCCGAGCAGACCGTGCACAGCGCGCGGGAGAACGGCATCAGCTTCATCGCCGCCGGCCATCACGCCACCGAGCGCTATGGCGTGCAGGCGCTGGGGGATTACCTGGCCAAGCGCTTTGCCATCGAGCACCTGTTCATCGATTGCCCGAATCCCGCCTGATGACGTTCAGGCCAAGCGCCAGGCCGTGCAGGGGGACCTGTAGGAGCGAGCTCGCTCGCGAACCCGCCCGGCGCTGAGGCGGCAGGAAACCCCGTTCGCGAGCAAGCTCGCTCCTACAAAGAGCCCGCTGCTCGATCACCCTAGCCTGCATCCGAAAACAGAAATGAAAAAGGCCGGCTCTGTGAGCCGGCCTTTGTCGTGGCTGTAAACGTGATTATCGGTAACCGTGGCGCTGTCGGTCGACCGCCTTGCCCAGTTCCCACACTGCCATGGCGTAGTGCGTGCTGTGGTTGTAGCGGGTGATCACGTAGAAGTTCGGCAGGCCGTACCAGTACTGGTAGGTGTTGCCCATGTCCAGGCGCAGCAGGCTGGCGGTCTGGTGATTGCCCAGTGAGCCCTGCGGGCGCAGGCCGGCGGCGGACAGTGCGCTGATCGAGTACTGGGTCTTGAAGCCGTCTTCCAGCGAACGGGCCTGGCCGATGGCGGGGATCGCCACCGCATCGCCGGTGACCCAGCCGTGCTGCTTGAAGTAGTTGGCCACGCTGCCGATGGCGTCGCGCGGGTTCCACAGGTCGCGGTGGCCGTCGCCGTCGAAGTCCACCGCATACTGGGTGAAGGAGGAGGGCATGAACTGCCCGTAGCCCATGGCGCCGGCGTAGGAACCGCGCATCTCCAGCGGGTTGTCGCCTTCCTTGCGCGCCTGGAGGAGGAACTGCTCCAGCTCGCCGCTGAAGAATTCGGCGCGGCGCGGGTAGGAGAACGACAGGGTGGCCAGCGCGTCGATGATCCGCGTCTTGCCCATCACGCGGCCCCAGCGGGTTTCCACGCCGATGATGCCGACGATGATTTCCGGTGGTACTCCATAGGTGCGCGAGGCGCGTTGCAGGTCCGCTTCGTATTCGTTCCAGAACTGCACGCCCTTCTGCACGTTATCCGGGGTGATGAACTTCTTCCGGTAGCGCAGCCAGGCGCCGTTCGGGCCGCTGGGCGGGGTGTAGGTCGGTGCCTGGCGGTCCATCAGGCGGATCACCCAGTCCAGTTCCTGGGTCTGCGCAAACAGATCGTGCAGGTCCTGCCGATTGAAGCCGTGCTTGCTCACCATCATGTCGATGAAGCGATTGGCGTTGGCATTGTTCGCGTAGTCGCCGCGCAACGGGGTGATCGGCTGCACCGATCCGAACGCCGGGTGGGCGCTGGGCGTGATCAGGGTGGGCGTCTTGGGCTTCTGGGCCGGTTGTGGTGCGGGAGTCGGTTTGCTGCTGCACGCAGAGATCAGGACGAGTAAAGGCAGGGCGAAAGCGATGCGGCGCATGGGAAATCTTCTGGGGCAGGAAAACGTGCCCGCTATGCTAGCGCAGTGCCGCGCGGGCACAAGCCGGGACATTGCGAGACTGTTGCAGGAAAAATCCTTCAGCCTTGCGCGCCAATGTCGAGCGGTGGCCTCCCAGGGGGCGAGCCGATGGGGTTCAGCGCCTTCCCGAGGCGCCTCGTCACCGGGCGCAAAGCACTGGCGGGACTGAGCGCTGAAGGCTATATCGGTATATTTTTTCGGTATAACCCGCTCCCCGGTTAGAGCCTTGCGCTGTGATAGAGTGCGCGCTCGTCTACGGCCCGCCGGCCGTCCATAAGCAATTCCGTGAGTAGCCATGGTCGACAAACTGACGCATCTGAAACAGCTGGAGGCCGAGAGCATCCACATCATCCGCGAGGTCGCCGCCGAGTTCGACAACCCGGTGATGCTGTACTCGATCGGCAAGGACAGCGCGGTGATGCTCCACCTCGCGCGCAAGGCTTTCTTCCCCGGCAAGCTGCCGTTCCCGGTGATGCATGTCGACACCCGCTGGAAATTCCAGGAGATGTACAGCTTCCGCACCAAGATGGTCGAGGAACTGGGCCTGGACCTGATCACCCACATCAACCCCGATGGCGTGGCGCAGGACATCAACCCCTTCACCCATGGCAGTGCCAAGCACACCGACATCATGAAGACCGAGGGCCTCAAGCAGGCGCTCGACAAGTACGGCTTCGACGCCGCCTTCGGTGGTGCCCGCCGCGACGAGGAGAAGTCCCGCGCCAAGGAGCGGGTGTACTCGTTCCGCGACAGCAAGCACCGCTGGGACCCGAAGAACCAGCGCCCGGAACTGTGGAACGTCTATAACGGCAAGGTGAAGAAGGGCGAGTCGATCCGCGTCTTCCCGCTCTCCAACTGGACCGAGCTGGACATCTGGCAGTACATCTACCTCGAGCAGATCCCGATCGTTCCGCTGTACTTCGCCGAAGAGCGCGAAGTCATCGAGATGAACGGCTCGCTGATCATGATCGACGACGAACGCATTCTCGAGCACCTCACGCCCGAGCAGAAGGCCAGCATCCAGAAGAAGATGGTGCGTTTCCGCACCCTGGGCTGCTACCCGCTGACTGGCGCGGTGGAGTCGACCGCTACTTCGCTGCCGGAAATCATCCAGGAAATGCTGCTGACTCGGACTTCCGAGCGCCAGGGCCGGGTCATCGACCACGACGCCGCTGGCTCTATGGAAGAAAAGAAACGTCAGGGCTACTTCTAAGGTTCTCGCACCATGTCGCATCAATCCGATCTGATCAGCGAGGATATCCTCGCCTACCTGGCCCAGCACGAGCGCAAGGAACTCCTGCGCTTCCTCACCTGTGGCAACGTCGACGACGGCAAGAGCACCCTGATCGGGCGCCTGCTGCACGATTCCAAGATGATCTACGAGGACCACCTCGAGGCCATCACCAAGGATTCCAAGAAAGTCGGCACCACCGGCGACGAGGTTGACCTGGCGCTGCTCGTGGATGGCCTGCAGGCCGAGCGCGAGCAGGGCATCACCATCGACGTGGCGTACCGCTACTTCAGCACCGCCAAGCGCAAGTTCATCATCGCCGACACCCCCGGCCATGAGCAGTACACCCGCAACATGGCTACCGGCGCCTCCACCTGCGACCTGGCCATCATCCTGATCGACGCCCGCTACGGCGTGCAGACCCAGACGCGCCGGCACAGCTTCATTGCCTCGCTGCTGGGCATCAAGCACATCGTCGTCGCCATCAACAAGATGGACCTCAAGGGTTTCGACGAGGGTGTGTTCGAGGAGATCAAGGCCGACTACCTGCAGTTCGCCGAGAAGATCAACCTCAAGACCAATTCCCTGCACTTCGTGCCGATGTCGGCGCTGAAGGGCGACAACGTGGTCAACAAGTCCGAGCGCTCGCCGTGGTACACCGGCCAGTCGCTGATGGAAATCCTCGAGACCGTGGAAGTCGCGGGCGACCGCAACCTCGACGACATGCGCTTCCCGGTGCAGTACGTCAACCGTCCGAACCTGAACTTCCGCGGCTTCGCCGGCACCCTGGCGAGCGGCATCGTGCGCAAGGGCGACGAAGTCATCGCCCTGCCATCGGGCAAGGGCAGCAAGGTCAAGTCCATCGTCACCTTCGAAGGCGAGTTGGAACAGGCCGGCCCGGGCCAGGCCATCACCCTGACCCTGGAAGACGAGATCGACGTCTCCCGCGGCGACATGCTGGTCCACGCCGACAACCGTCCGCAGGTCACCGACGGCTTTGACGCCATGCTGGTGTGGATGGCCGAAGAGCCGATGCTGCCGGGCAAGAAGTACGACATCAAGCGCGCCACCAGCTACGTGCCCGGCTCGATTCCGAGCATCACTCACAAGGTGGACGTGAACACCCTGGAAGAGACCGCCGCCAGCGAACTCAAGCTCAACGAGATCGCCCGCGTGAAGGTCAGCCTGGATGCTCCGATTGCGCTGGACGGCTACGAACAGAATCGCACCACCGGTGCCTTCATCGTGGTCGACCGCCTGACCAACGGCACCGTCGGCGCGGGCATGATCATCGCTGCTCCGCAGGCGACCCATGGCGCCGCCGTGCACCACGGCAGTGGTCATGTCGCCCGTGACGAGCGTGCTGCGCGCTTCGGCCAGCAGCCGGCTACCGTGCTGTTCAGCGGCCTCTCCGGCGCTGGCAAGAGCACCCTGGCCTACGCCGTGGAGCGCAAGCTGTTCGACATGGGCCGCGCGGTCTATGTGCTGGACGGCCAGAACCTGCGCCACGACCTCAACAAGGGCCTGCCGCAGGACCGCGCCGGTCGCAACGAGAACTGGCAGCGCACCGCCCATGTGGCCAAGCAGTTCAACGAAGCCGGCCTGATCAGCCTGTGCGCTTTCGTCGCCCCGAGCGCCGAAGGGCGCGCGCAGACCAAGGCGCTGATCGGAGCCGAACGCTTCATCACCGTCTACGTCCAGGCTTCCCCGCAGGTCTGCCGCGAACGCGACCCGCAAGGCCTGTATGCCGCCGGCCAGGACAATATCCCGGGCGAGTCCTTCCCCTACGACGTGCCGCTGGATGCCGATCTGGTGATCGACACCCAGAGCCAGTCGGTGGAAGAGGGCGTCAAGGCTGTCCTCGACCTGCTGCGCCAGCGCGGCGCGATCTGATCGTCGCCACGCTATGAAAAAGCCCCGCCTTCGCGGGGCTTTTTCTTTGGCTCTTCGTAGGAGCGAGCCTGCTCGCGAACCATACCCGGTCGATTGAGTATCCAGCGGTTCGCGAGCAAGCTCGCTCCTATAGGTCGTGCATTTGCGCGGACATGAAAAAGCCCCGCCGAGGCGGGGCTTTTTCTGTGGGGCAGAGGCCTCAGTACTTGCTTTTCAGCCCGTACGTCTCGTCCAGGGTACCCGGGCCGTCGCCGGTCTTGGGCGCATAGTCCTTGGGCACTTCGTTGTTTGCCGGCGGGGTCAGGCGCTCGCGGCGCTCGGGGTATTCGTCGGCATGCAGGGCCGCCAGCAGGCGCTGTTTGGTCTGTTCGTCCAGGGCCAGGCGCTCGGCGCCCTCGGACAGGTGCTCCTGCACATCCTGATAGCTCTGGGTGAGCTTCTTCATCAGGCTGGCGGAGGTGCTGAAGTGGGTCACCACTTCGCGCTGGTAGCTATCGAAACGATCCTGCATGTCGTCCACCTGACGCTGCAGCTTGTTGGGCGCGGCGTTGGGCAGCAGGCGGGCGATCAGAAAGCCGATGCCGACCCCGACGATCAGGGCGAGTAGCGGCAGCAACCAGGTGGTGAGGGACTGTTCCACGCGAATCCTTCCTCTATAGACGGCTTTGCTTTACGTTAGCGGCTTGCACCTGTGCTTGTATACCGTGGCGAATGCTTCGCCGCCTGCGCAGGTATTGAGCTAGACGAGACGACCCGCCACGGGGTCACGGAGCTGTTGTTTGACCACCCGCGAAATCCCCCTGTTCCTCGATGGCCCCGAAGGCCAACTGGAAGCCCTGCACCTCGCCACACCTGACGCCAAGGGTGTCGCGCTGATCTGCCATCCGCACCCGCTATTCGCTGGCACCATGCAGAACAAGGTGGTCGCCACCCTGCAACGCGCCGCACGGGATGCAGGATACGCCACCCTGCGTTTCAATTTTCGTGGCGTGGGTCAGAGCGCCGGCAGTTATGCCGAAGGTCGCGGTGAGATCGACGACGTGCTGGTCGCCGCGCGCTGGCTGGCCGGGCAGCATCCGGGTCTGCCGCTGACGCTGATGGGCTTCTCCTTCGGTTCCTGCGTGGCCGGCAATGCTGCCGAGCGCCTGGAAGAGCAGGGCGCTGAACTCGCACAGCTGTTCATGCTGGCGCCGCCAGTGGAGCGCTTCGACGTCGACCTGCCCGAGCGCTGCCCGCTGACGGTGATCCAGCCCGAAGCCGACGAAGTGGTTACGCCCGAGCGTGTCTACGCCTGGAGTGCGGAGCTCACCAAGGCCCACGAACTGATCCGCATCCCCGAGTGCAGCCATTTCTTCCACGGCAAGCTGATCGAGCTCAAGGACCTGATACAGGCCCGGCTCGCCTAGGCCGCCAAGCCGCGTTACCATCCGGCCCGCCATTTCATTTGTGTTGATTCCTGGATTCCCATGACGACCCGTATCCTGACCGGCATCACCACCACCGGTACTCCGCACCTGGGCAACTACGCCGGCGCCATCCGCCCGGCCATCGTCGCCAGCCGCGATCCGCAGGCAGATTCCTTCTACTTCCTGGCCGACTACCACGCGCTGATCAAGTGCGATGACCCGACGCGCATCCAGCGTTCGCGTCTGGAAATCGCCGCCACCTGGCTGGCCTGCGGCCTGGATGCTGACAAGGCGACCTTCTATCGCCAGTCCGATATTCCCGAAATTCCCGAACTGACCTGGCTGCTCACCTGCGTCAGCGCCAAGGGCCTGCTCAACCGTGCCCATGCCTACAAGGCCTCGGTGGACAAGAACGTCGAGGCCGGCGAAGACCCGGACGCCGGCGTCACCATGGGCCTGTACAGCTACCCGGTGCTGATGGCCGCGGACATCCTGATGTTCAACGCGCACAAGGTGCCGGTCGGCCGCGACCAGATCCAGCACGTGGAAATGGCCCGCGACATCGGCCAGCGCTTCAACCACCTGTTCGGCAACGGCAAGGAACTGTTCACCCTGCCCGAAGTGGTAATCGAGGAAGACGTGGCGACCCTGCCGGGCCTGGACGGTCGCAAGATGTCCAAGAGCTACGACAACACCATCCCGCTGTTCGGCAGCGCCAAGCAGCTCAAGGACGCCGTTGCGCGCATCGTCACCGACTCCCGTGCGCCGGGCGAGCCGAAGGACCCGGACAACTCCCACCTGTTCACCCTGTACCAGGCGTTCTCCACCCACGAGCAACAGGCGGCGTTCCGCGCCGAGCTGCTCGGCGGCCTGGCCTGGGGTGAAGCCAAGCAGCGCCTGTTCGAACTGCTCGACAACGAGCTGGGCGAGGTCCGCGAGCGCTACCACGCGCTGATTACCCGTCCGGCGGATCTGGAGGACATTCTCCTGGCCGGCGCCGCCAAGGCCCGTCGCACTGCCACTCCGTTCCTCGGCGAGCTGCGCGAGGCCGTGGGTCTGCGCTCGTTCCGCGAGCAGGTGCAGGTGGCAACCGAAGGCAAGAAGAAAGCTGCCAAGGCGGCGCGCTTCGTCAGCTTCCGCGAGGACGACGGCTTCCGCTTCCGTCTGCTGGATGCCGCTGGCGAGCAACTGTTGCTCTCCATCACTTTCGCCGACGGCAAGGCCGCCGGCCAGGTGACCAAGCGCCTGCAGTCCGAGGAACTGGACCTGCACGCCGAACTGAACGCCTTCAGCGTGCGCCTGGATGGCGAAGCCGTGGCGTACAGCCCGGAGTTCTCCACCGATGCGGAGCGCGACGCCGCCATGCAGCGTCTGCGTGCGGCTCTCGCTCCGCAGGAGTGAGGCGCAGCAGGCCGGTCCGACTACCGGCCAATTGCCAAGAAACGGGGGCGCCGCTAAAGTGTGCGCCCCCGTTTTCGTTGCCTTGCTACCGATCATGACGCCTCTTCAGCGCTACCAGGAAGACCTCAAACGCCCCGATTTCTTCCACGACGCCGCGCAAGCGAACGCCGTGAAGCACCTGCAACGCCTCTACGACGACCTGGTCGCCGCCGACAAGGGCAAGTCCGGGCTGTTCGGCAAACTGCTGGGCAAGAAGTCCCAGGAGCCGGTGAAGGGCCTGTATTTCTGGGGCGGTGTCGGCCGCGGCAAGACCTACCTGGTGGATACCTTCTTCGAAGCGCTGCCCTTCAAGCAGAAGATGCGCACGCACTTCCACCGCTTCATGAAGCGCGTCCACGAGGAAATGAAAACCCTCAAGGGCGAGAAGAACCCGCTGACCATCATCGGCAAACGTTTCGCCGACGAAGCGCGGGTAATCTGCTTCGATGAATTCTTCGTCTCCGATATCACCGACGCGATGATCCTCGCGACCCTGCTGGAAGAGCTGTTCAAGAACGGCGTCAGCCTGGTGGCGACCTCCAACATCGTGCCGGACGGCCTCTACAAGGACGGCCTGCAGCGCGCCCGCTTCCTGCCGGCCATCGCGTTGGTCAAGAAGTACACCGAAGTGGTCAACGTCGACAGCGGCGTGGACTACCGCCTGCGCGCCCTGGAACAGGCCGAGCTGTATCACTGGCCGCTGTCCGAGCAGGCCGATCAGGCCATGACCCGCGACTTCAAGGCGCTGACCCCTGAGTGCGCCGCCGCTACCCGCGATGACGCGCTGATGATCGAGAACCGTGAAATTCGCGCGCGCATCACCTGCGATGACGTGGCCTGGTTCGAGTTCCGCGAGCTGTGCGACGGCCCGCGCAGCCAGAACGACTACATCGAGCTGGCGAAGATCTTCCACGCGATCCTGATTTCCAACGTCGAGCAGATGGGCGTGGCCAAGGACGATATGGCGCGCCGCTTCATCAACCTGGTGGACGAGTTCTACGACCGCAACGTGAAGCTGATCCTCTCCGCCGAGGTGGAGCTCAAGGACCTGTACACCGGTGGCCGCCTGGAGTTCGAGTTCCAGCGCACCCTGAGCCGCCTGCTGGAAATGCAGTCCCACGAATACCTGAGCCGCCCGCACCGCCCCTGACGGTTCGGTGAACGAAAAAGGCTGCCTTCGGGCAGCCTTTTTTGTTCTGGTTCTTCTGTAGGAGCGAGCTTGCTCGCGAACACTTCGTCGGTAGCACGGAAGCTGGGCGGTTCGCGAGAAAGCTCGCTCCTACAAATCAAGAATCAGCGCTGCGCCATCTCCTGCTGCGCCTTCTTCAGCAGTTGCTGGGCGTGGGCAACTTCCAGTGCCTCCATCGCATTGATCGGCTTGATCGCCACCGCTTTCTGCAACTGTTCCAGCGCTTTCTGTTCTTCATCTTCGCCGTATACATAACCCAGCGCGTTGGCGTACTCGTAGTGACCGATGGGCAGGTCGTCGGCGGCGCGGAAGGAGCGGGCGAAGTACTGCTCCATTTTGTCCGCGCTGACGCCGTAGGTCATCTTGCCCACCAGCTTGCCGACCTTGCGGATCACGCCGGCTTCATAGCCGCCGTAGAGTGCCAGGGCGAACGGCTGGTTCGGCTGCTTGGCCAGCAGGGCGTCCAGTTCCTTGGGGATCTCGCTGGTGTAGCCGCGCTTGAGTACCACCGGCACCGGCAGGTCTTCGGCCAGGCGCGCCTTGGCATAGGCGCGGCCGAACTGGGCAATAGGGTCGGCATTGAGCAGCGGGCCGGCTTCGTCGGTGTAGCTGATCACTTCTTCCAGCAGGCGCTGCTTCTCGTCCTGGTTCGGTGCGAGGAACATGGCGTACAGCACCTGGGCGAACATCCCTGGCACCTGGCCGCCGACGCCTAGTGCCAGGCCGTCCTTCTTGGCCTGGGCGAAGTCGCCGCGGAACACCTTGCGCCACACGTCCTGCAGCTTCTCGGCATAGACCTGTGCCTCTTCCGGTTTGCCGCTGAAACCGGTGCCGGCGGCGACAGTCTTCTCCAGGGCTTCGGGATGCCGGGTGGCCATGGTCACTACCCAGTCCGCGTCCGGGAACGGGTAGTTGGCGCCGAAGCCGCGGGTCAGTCGGGGCCAGGCCTCGCGCAGCTTGTCGCCGCTATAGTCGAAGGCTTGCTGGTCGTAGGGGAAGGGTTTCCAGGTGTCGTCCGCCACAGCGTTCAGGCTGAAGACGGTCAGGAGGGCAAGCAGAAAGCGGCGCATGGCGATATCCCGTTGGGTTCTTGTTGTCGAAAGCTGCCCCGATCATAGGGCCGCCCCCGAGTCCGTGAACCCATCCTAGGGATGGCCTGTTTCAGCCTTCCTTCTGCTCGTACTGGCGCCGGTAATGATTCGGCGACAGCCCGGTGTGCTGGCGGAAAAGCCGAGCGAAAAAGCTGGCGTCGTCGTAGCCGACTTCGTAACTGATGGTCTTGATGCTCTTGCGGGTCGTGGACAGCAGGTTGCGCGCGGTCTCGATACGCAGACGCTGCAGGTAGTGCAGTGGCTTGTCGCCGGTAGCCGCCTGGAAGCGCCGCATGAAGTTGCGGATGCTCATGCCGTGCTCGCGGGCCACATCCTCGAAGCGGAACTTGTCGGAGAAGTGCTCCTCCAGCCAGTGCTGGATCTGCAGGATCGCCGGGTCGTGGTGCAGTTTCTGCCCGCCGAAACCCAGGCGCCCTGGCGTGTAGTTGCGCTGCACCTCGTAGAGGATGTCGCGGGCAACGCCCTGGGCGACGGTGGCGCCGCAGAAGCGTTCGATCAGGTAGATGTACAGGTCGCGCACCGAGGTCAGGCCGCCTGCGCTGTAGATGTTGTCAGCGTCGGCGATGTGCTTGTCCTGGTTGAGCAGCACCTTGGGGTAGCGCTCGGCGAACTCGCGGAAGAAGCGCCAGTAGGTGGTGGCTTCCTTGCCGTCCAGCAGGCCCGCCTCGGCGAGCCAGAACACCCCCGAGACCTCACCGCAGAGCACGCAGCCGGCGGCGTGACGCTCGCGCAGCCAGGCCGTTATCTGTGGGTAGAGGGTCAGCAGTTCGTCGAAGTCGCCCCAGAAGGCGGGGAGGATGATCAGTTCCGGTTCATCCAGGGCGCCGTGCACCGGTAGCAGGTCGCCACTGAAGCTCATTACCGGCTGGCCGTCGGGGCTGACGATGCGGGTCTCGAAGCTGGGCAGCAGGCCGAGGCCCTGTTGGCGGCCGTGGCGCAGGGCGGCCATGTGGAAGAAGTCCTTGGCCTGCATCAGGGTGGAGCCGAAGACGCCATGGGTGGCGAGGATGCTGACGCGGCGCAGCACCTGGGAAACTGAATTGGGCATCGGTTCTTGTACTTCTTATGGATGTCATTGCATGACGCTAAAGCGGTCATGATGCGGCTGGATCGTCTTATTTTTTGGCGAAAGTGTCCAGTGCAGAGCGGTTCGGGCTGGCCTACAGTCGGCCTTCCAATAATTCCTACAACCGATTCGCAGGTGCGCCGCATGATTCCCAGAACCCTGTTCACTTCCGATCACGAGCTGTTCCGCGACAGCGTCCGCAAGTTCCTCGAACAGGAGGCGGTGCCCTTTCACGCCCAGTGGGAAAAGGACGGCCATATCGACCGTCAACTGTGGAACAAGGCGGGGGAGGCCGGAATGCTCTGCTCGCACCTGCCCGAGGCCTACGGCGGCATGGCGGCGGACTTCCTCTACAGCGCGGTGGTGATCGAGGAGATCGGCCGTCTCGGGCTGACCGGCATCGGCTTCTCGCTGCACTCGGACATCGTCGCTCCGTACATCCTTCATTACGGCAGCGAGGAATTGAAGCGGCGCTACCTGCCCAAGCTGATCTCCGGCGAGATGGTCTCTGCCATCGCCATGACCGAGCCGGGTGCCGGCTCCGACCTGCAGGGGGTGAAGACCACCGCCGTGCTGGATGGCGACGAATATGTGATCAACGGTTCGAAGACCTTCATCACCAACGGCTGGCTGGCCGACCTGGTGATCGTGGTCGCCAAGACCGACCCCAAGGCGGGGGCCAAGGGCACCAGTCTGTTCCTGGTGGAGGCCGGCACGCCGGGCTTCTCCAAGGGCAAGCGCCTGGAGAAGGTCGGGATGAAGGCCCAGGACACCTCCGAGCTGTTCTTCCAGGATGTGCGCATTCCCAAGGAAAACCTGCTGGGCAAGGACGGGCAGGGCTTCATCTACCTGATGCAGGAGCTGCCCCAGGAGCGCCTGACGGTCGCCCTCGGCGCGCTGGCCTCGGCGGAGGCGGCATTGAAGTGGACGCTGGAGTACACCCGCGAGCGCAAGGCCTTCGGCAAGTCCGTGGCGGATTTCCAGAACACCCGCTTCAAGCTGGCCGAGATCGCCACCGAGGTGCAGGTGGGGCGGGTGTTCGTCGATCGCTGCCTGGAGCAGCACCTGGAAGGCAAGCTCGACGTGCCGACGGCGGCGATGGCCAAGTACTGGACCACTGATCTGCAGTGCAAGGTGCTCGACGAGTGCGTGCAGCTGCACGGCGGCTACGGCTACATGTGGGAGTACCCGATTGCCCGCGCCTGGGCTGATGCGCGCGTGCAGCGCATCTATGCAGGCACCAACGAGATCATGAAGGAGATCATCGCCCGCGCCTTGTGATGGGCCTGACCCTGTAGGAGCGAGCTTGCTCGCGAACTGATTCCGCCGGGAAATCCAGCGCTGGACCGTTCGCGAGCAAGGTCGCTCCTACAAGAGCAAAGCGCTACGGCGCCGGGTTCGGCTGATCCTTGTGGATCGCCTCGATGCCGGCCAGCACCTCGTCGGAGAGCGTGAGGTCGAAGCTGCCGAGGTTGGCTTCCAGTTGCTCCAGGCTGGTGGCGCCGATGATATTGCTGGTCACGAACGGCCGGCTGGTGACGAAGGCCAGGGCCATCTGTGCCGGGTCCAGGCCATGCTCGCGGGCCAGGGTCACGTAGCGGTCGCAGGCGCTGGCGGTCTGCGGGTTGGTATAGCGGGTAAATCGGCTGAACAGGGTGATCCGTGCATTGGCCGGGCGCGCGCCGCCGAAGTACTTGCCCGAGAGCATGCCGAAGGCCAGAGGCGAATAGGCCAGCAGGCCGATCTGCTCGCGGATGGCAATTTCTGCCAGGCCAACCTCGAAGCTGCGGTTGAGCAGGTTATAGGGGTTCTGGATCGACACCGCGCGCGGCCAGCCGCGCTCCTGGGCGATCTGCAGGAAGCGCATGGTGCCCCAGGGTGTTTCGTTGGACAGGCCGATATGGCGGATCTTGCCGGCGCGGACCTGCTCGTCGAGTGCTTCCAGAGTGTCTTCCAGCGCGGTGAAGCTCTCTTCCTTGTGCTGGTAGCCCAGTTGGCCGAAGAAATTGGTGCTGCGTTCGGGCCAGTGCAACTGGTACAGGTCGATCCAGTCGGTCTGCAGGCGCTTGAGGCTGCCATCCAGCGCCGCAACGATGTTCTTGCGATCGAGTTTCGGCTGGCCGTCACGGATGTGGCTGATGGAGTTGCCGGGGCCGGCAATCTTGCTGGCCAGTACCCAATCGGTGCGGTCGCCGCGCTGAGCGAACCAGTTGCCGATGATCTGCTCGGTGCGGGTGTAGGTTTCCGCACGAGGCGGGACGGGGTACATCTCGGCGGTATCTATGAAATTCAGACCGGCGGCCTTGGCCCGCTCGATCTGGGCGAAAGCCTCGTCCTGCGTGTTCTGCTCGCCCCAGGTCATGGTCCCCAGGCAGAGGGCGCTGACTTTCAGTTCGGTGCGGCCGAGCGGGCGGTACTCCATGCGGGTCTCCTCGTGAAAACAAGTGCGTCATACAGTTGAAAATTCTGCCGGAATCTGCATAATTCCGCAGCCTTTCATCGGTGGGGGATGCCAAAGCCTGCCGATTGATACATCTAGTCGTTACGGACGCACACCGACCCGAGCCCCAATTCGTGTCTGTCTTCGGCTGTCCTTGACTTGTCAAGGCAACCACTGTCCAGTAAGATTCGCCGTCTTATTTTCAGGCGGCCCCTGAGGCTATAACGAATGAAAACTTATACCGCGAAACCAGAAACTGTTAAGCGCGACTGGTTCGTCGTCGACGCTGCTGGCCTGACCCTGGGTCGTCTGGCTACCGAGATTGCTACCCGCCTGCGCGGCAAGCACAAGCCGGAATACACCCCGCACGTTGACACCGGCGACTACATCGTCGTGATCAACGCCGAGCAGGTTCGCGTCACTGGCGCCAAAGCTACCGACAAGATGTACTACCATCACTCGGGCTTCCCGGGCGGTATCAAGTCGATCAACTTCGAGAAGCTGATCGCCAAGGCTCCTGAGCGTGTCATCGAGACTGCCGTCAAAGGCATGCTGCCGAAGAACCCGCTGGGCCGCGACATGTACCGCAAGCTGAAAGTGTACAAGGGTGCCAACCACCCGCACACCGCTCAGCAGCCTCAAGAACTGAAGATTTAACGGGATAGCTCATTATGTCGGCGACTCAAAATTACGGCACTGGCCGTCGTAAGACCGCTACCGCTCGCGTCTTCCTGCGTCCGGGCACTGGCAAGATTTCCATCAACAACCGCTCCATCGAGCAGTTCTTCGGTCGTGAGACCGCTCGCATGGTTGTCCGTCAGCCGCTCGAGCTGACCGAGAACACCGAGAAGTTCGATATCTACGTGACCGTCGTTGGCGGTGGCGTAAGCGGTCAAGCTGGTGCGATCCGTCACGGTATCACCCGCGCTCTGATCGAGTACGACGAGACCCTGCGCAGCTCGCTGCGTAAAGCCGGCTACGTCACTCGCGACGCTCGCGAAGTTGAACGTAAGAAAGTCGGTCTGCGTAAAGCGCGTAAGCGTCCGCAGTACTCCAAGCGTTAATACGACGCTTCGAAAAAAACGCCCAGATCCTTTGGACTGGGCGTTTTTTTATGTCTTCAATAAGCTCGTGCGGCAAGGTGTCGCATCCGCGCAAGCCGCGCCGTGCAAGGGTTTCGGGGGTTGCGTAACAGGCTATTACCTTGTCATCACAAGGGCTTTTCTTTACCATTTGGCGAATTTTTTGCGCGGCTCGAATTTTTACTTAAAAGCCTGATTTGAACAGGCTTGAAGCTGATGGGAGACGACTGAATGAGTAATGACGGCGTGAATGCAGGCCGGCGTCGCTTCCTTGTCGCGGCCACTTCGGTGGTTGGTGCGGCAGGAGCGGTCGGAGCTGCGGTCCCGTTCGTGGGGTCATGGTTCCCTAGTGCCAAGGCGAAGGCCGCTGGTGCGCCGGTGAAGTACAACGTGGCCAAGATCGAGCCAGGTCAGCAGGTGATCGCTGAGTGGCGCGGCAAGCCGGTCTTCCTGGTGCATCGCACCAAGGAAATGCTGGACGCGCTGCCGACCCTCGATGCGCAACTGGCCGACCCTGAATCGAAGGCATCGGACCAGCCTGCCTACGTCGATCCCAAGGTGCGCTCGATCAAGCCTGAACTGGCTGTGATCGTCGGTATCTGCACCCACCTGGGCTGCTCGCCGACCTTCCGCCCGGAAGTCGCTCCCGCGGACCTGGGCCCGGACTGGAAGGGTGGTTATTTCTGCCCGTGCCACGGCTCCCATTACGATCTCGCCGGCCGCGTTTACAAGGGACAACCCGCGCCCCTGAACCTGCCGATTCCGCCTTATTCGCTTGATGGTGATGAATTGACCATCGGTGTGGACCAGGAGAAAGCCTGATGAACAAGTTCATGGCTTGGGTCGATGCCCGCTTCCCCGCGACCAAGATGTGGGAAGACCATCTGAGCAAGTACTACGCCCCGAAGAACTTCAACTTCTGGTACTTCTTCGGCTCCCTCGCATTGCTGGTCCTGGTTAACCAGATTCTCACCGGTATCTGGCTGACCATGAGCTTCACCCCGTCGGCGGAAGAAGCGTTCGCTTCCGTCGAGTACATCATGCGAGATGTGGATTACGGCTGGATTATCCGCTACATGCACTCCACCGGTGCATCGGCGTTCTTCGTGGTCGTTTACCTGCACATGTTCCGCGGCCTGCTGTACGGCTCCTACCAGAAGCCGCGCGAGCTGGTGTGGATCTTCGGCATGCTGATCTACCTCGCCCTGATGGCCGAGGCCTTCATGGGCTACCTGCTGCCCTGGGGCCAGATGTCCTACTGGGGTGCCCAGGTGATCATCTCGCTGTTCGGTGCCATTCCGGTGGTCGGCGAAGACCTGGCCCAGTGGATCCGTGGTGACTTCCTGATCTCCGGCATCACCCTGAACCGCTTCTTCGCCCTGCACGTGATCGCCCTGCCGATCGTCCTGCTCGGCCTGGTCGTGCTGCACATCCTGGCGCTGCACGAAGTCGGCTCGAACAACCCCGACGGCGTGGATATCAAGAAGAAGAAGGACGAGAACGGCATTCCGCTGGACGGCATTCCGTTCCACCCGTACTACACCGTGAAAGACATCGTCGGTGTCGTGGTCTTCCTGTTCGTCTTCTGCACCGTGATCTTCTTCTTCCCGGAAATGGGCGGTTTCTTCCTCGAGAAGCCCAACTTCGAGATGGCGAACCAGTTCAAGACCCCCGAGCACATCGCTCCGGTGTGGTACTTCACTCCGTTCTACGCCATCCTGCGCGCCGTTCCGGACAAGCTGATGGGTGTCATCGCCATGGGCGCCGCCATCGCCGTGCTGTTCGTGCTGCCGTGGCTGGACCGTAGCCCGGTTCGCTCGATCCGCTACAAGGGCTGGCTGAGCAAGATCTGGCTGGTGATCTTCGCGGTTTCCTTCGTGATCCTCGGCTACTACGGCTCGCAAGCGCCGTCGCCGCTGGGCACCACGCTGTCGCGCCTGTGCACCATTCTGTATTTCGCCTTCTTCATCCTGATGCCGTTCTACACCCGGATGGAGAAAACCAAACCGGTTCCGGAAAGGGTGACTGGCTGATGAAAAAGCAATTCGCTGCATTTGTTCTGGCTCTGCTGCCCGTCTTCGGCTTCGCTGCCGAAGGCCATGGCCCGGCCCTCGACAAGGTCGATATCGACCTGACCGACAAGGCTGCCATGCAGGATGGCGCACGTACCTTCGCCAACTACTGCATGGGCTGCCACAGCGCCAAGTTCCAGCGTTATGAGCGTGTCGGCCGTGATCTGGGTATTCCGGAAGAGCTGATGCTGAGCCATCTGGTGTTCACCGGCGCGAAGATCGGCGACCACATGGACATCGGCATGAAGCCGGCTGACGCCAAGGTATGGTTCGGTGCTGCTCCGCCGGACCTGACCCTGGTAGCCCGCGTTCGTGGCGCCGACTGGCTGTACACCTACCTGCGTTCGTTCTACGAAGATCCCAAGCGTCCGTGGGGCGTGAACAACAAGGTCTTCCCGAACGTCGGCATGCCGAACGTGCTGGTGAGCCTGCAGGGCCGCCAGGTCATCGGTTGCAAGCAGGTTCAGGTCGTCGAGGATGGCAAGAAACAGTACGATCCTCTGACCGGTACCCCGCTGACCCACGAGGCCTGCGACCAGCTGACCATCGTGCCGAAGTCCGGCCAGCTGACCGAAGCTCAGTTCGACGAGAAGGTGAAGAACCTGGTGACCTTCCTGGCTTATTCGGCTGACCCGAACAAGCTGGACTCCCACCGCATCGGCACCTACGTCCTGCTGTTCCTGGCCTTCTTCTTCGTGTTCGCCTACCTGCTCAAGCGCGAATACTGGAAGGACGTGCACTAAGCACCACCCGTCGTAGTAACAAGCGCGCGCCCTACGGGGCGCGCGTGCGTTTTTCTACCTCCCACAAGAAAGTCCTGCGAGGAGGCGCGCGGCATGGCCGCTATCAACAAGCTCACCTGCTTCTCCGACCCTGCCTGCCACTACAGCCATCGCGTGCGGCTGGTCCTGGCCGAGAAGAGCGTCGTTGCCGACATCATCGACGTACCTGCCGGCAACATCCCGGCCAAACTCGCTGAAGTGAACCCCTATGGCAGCTTGCCGACCCTGGTGGATCGCGATCTCGCGCTCTACGAGTCGACGGTGGTCATGGAGTACCTCGATGAGCGTTATCCGCACCCGCCGCTGCTTCCGGTCTATCCGGTCGCCCGCGCGAACAGCCGCTTGCTGATGCATCGCATCCAGCGCGACTGGTGCAGCCTGGTTGACCGTATTCTCGATACCCGCCGCAAGGATGCCGAGCGAGCCTTGGCGCGCAAGGAGTTGCGTGAGAGCCTGACGGGTGTGTCGGCGTTGTTCGCCGATAAGCAGTTCTTCCTCAGTAACGAGCTGAGCCTGGTGGATTGCTGCCTGCTGCCGATCCTCTGGCGGCTGCCGATCCTGGGCATCGAGCTGCCGCGGCCGGCAAAGCCCCTGCTGGATTACATGGAGCGACAGTTTGCACGGGAAACTTTCCGTGCCAGCCTGTCCTCTATCGAACGTGATATGCGCTAAGGAGCCCGATGATGAACTCCAGTCGTCCCTACCTCGTGCGAGCCCTCTATGAGTGGATCGTCGATAACGGCTGCACGCCGCATATCCTGGTGAATTCCGAGTATCCCGGCGTGCGGGTGCCGCCGGGTTATGCCAGCGACGGGCAGATCGTGCTCAACGTCTCCCCGACCGCGGTGCGCCACCTGCAGATGGACAACGAGGCGGTCAGCTTCGAGGGTCGCTTCGGTGGTGTTGCCCAGGGCCTGTACATCCCGTCTCAGGCTGTAATGGCCATCTATGCGCGGGAGAATGGCCAGGGCATGGTGTTCGACCTGGAGCCGCCGGTGCCCACCGATGACGAGGATCTGCCGGATGACGGCCCTTCCGACGAGCCGCCGCGCCCCAGTGGCCGCCCGAGTCTCAAGGTGGTGAAGTAATAAAAAAGGCGACCCGAGGGTCGCCTTTTTCATGCCTGCAATAAATGGCGCGGTCAGTCGATGTACTCGAACAGGCGGACGATCTTCTGCACGCCGTCCACGCCCTGGACCACCTGGGTCGCCAGGTCGCCTTCCTTGCGGGTCACCAGGCCCAGCATGTAGACGATGCCGTTCTCGGTCAGCACCTTGATGCGGGTGGATGGCACGTTCGCGTCAGCGAGCATCTGGCTCTTGATCTTGGTGGTCAGCCAGGTGTCGTTGCTGCGGGCGGCCAGGGAAGAGGGCTGCAGGATCTGCAGCTCGTTGTGCACGGTCTTGACCTTCTGCACTTCCTTGGCGGCCTGCTCGGCCTTGTTCTTCAGGTCGGCGCGCGGAGTCTGGCCGGCCAGCAGCACTACGCCGTTATAGCTGATCACCACGACGTGGGAATTGCGGTCGAGGTCCGGGTCGGCCTTGGCGACGTTCACCGCCACCTTGGTTTCGATCAGCGAGTCGTCGATCTTGCTGCCAAGGGTGCGGGTCCCCTTGTCATCGTCGATCGGCTTGTCGCGGGTGGCGCTGACGAAGCTGCTGCAGCCACCCAATGCCATGGTCACGGCCAGTGCGGCTGCGATCAGAGGGGTACGGGTCATTCTTCACTCCCGAACAGTTGACGGTCGATAAGGTCGCAGAGGCAGTGGATGACCAGCAGGTGGACTTCCTGGATGCGTGCGGTGACCTTGGCCGGAACGCGGATCTCCACGTCTTCGGGCAGCAGCAAAGATGCCATGTTGCCGCCGTCGCGGCCGGTCAGAGCTACGACAACCATTTCGCGATCATGTGCGGCCTGGATCGCCTGAATGACGTTCGCCGAGTTGCCGCTGGTGGAAATCGCCAGCAGCACGTCGCCCGGTTGGCCCAGTGCACGGATCTGCTTGGAGAAGACCTCGTTGTAGCTGTAGTCGTTTGCGATCGAGGTGATGGTCGAGCTGTCGGTGGTCAGGGCGACCGCTGGCAGGCTCGGGCGCTCGCGCTCGAAGCGGTTCAGCAGTTCGGAGGAGAAGTGCTGCGCGTCGCCGGCGGAGCCGCCGTTGCCGCAGGAGAGGATCTTGCCCTCGTTCAGCAGGGCATTGACCATGACCATGCTGGCCTGCTCGATATGCGGGATGAGCACCTCGGTAGCCTGTTGCTTGGTCTCGATGCTGGCATGGAAGAGCTGGCGGATACGGGATTGCATGTCCATCAGGTGTGACCTTTCGTCGGGCGTCTGATCAGGTGTCAAAAGCGTTGGGAATCCAGTTCAAGTGCCCTGCGGAGCCTGGGGTGCGACTGTCGATGGCGACGATGTCGAACCGGCAGGGGTGGCTGCTCCAGCGGGCGTTCTGTTGCAGGAAGAGTTCAGCGGAAATGGCCAGGCGTTGACGCTTGCGCATGTCCACGCTCTCCAGCGCTCCTCCCCAGGCAGAATGCCGGCGGGAGCGAACTTCGACGAATACTACTGTATCGCCGTCCAGCATGACCAGATCGAGCTCACCTCGGCGGCACGTCCAGTTCTGCGCCAGGAGGCGCAATCCATGCTGTTCCAGGTGGGCCAGGGCGGCGGCTTCGGCCCGCTGCCCGGCCTTCTGGGTAGGACTGTTGCCGATCAAATACCGCTGTTCTCCAGCGGCTGCACCTGGCCATTCTTGAATTCCGCCCAAGGCAGGCGGCGCTCCACGCGTTGGCCGGCGCTGACGCTCAGGGTGCCGGTCAGGCCATCCACCTGCATGCTCGGCACCGCCTTGAGCTCCGGCAGGCGCGGGGCCAACTGGTAGGCGTCGGCGCCCATGGCGTACAGACGGCCGAGGCTGCCATTGGCGGCCGGCCACTGCGCGGCGACCTGCTGGCGCAGGGCGTTGTTGGGGTTCAGCAGCCAAGGGGTTTCGCAGAAGCGAATGCCGTTCAGGTCCTGGTCCTGCGCCGGGTTGTTCACGCCGGTGTACAGGTTGGAAGTGGCGTAGACCGGCAGGTCGCCGGCGTACTGGAAGGCCAGGGTCGGCTTGATCTGGCGGGCCTGCTGCGGGGTGGCGGCGAGGAAGATGAAATCGATGTCCTGGCGGCGCGACGGCTGGGTGTCGACGTTACTGTCGAGCACGCCCTGCAGGCGCTTGGCGCGGCCTTCGCTCTGACGCAGTTGCAGCAGGTCGGCGATCTGACGCGCCAGCTCGACGGGCTGGTCGACGTGTTCGGCGGCGATCAGGGTGCCGCCGGCAGCCTGCCAGTTGCGGCTGAACGAGGCGAGTACACGGTCGCCCCATTCGCCGCGCGGCACCAGGGCCACGGCGCGGCGCATGCCGTCGTTCCAGGCGCGGTTGGCGACTTCGCGGGCCTCGTCCTCGGCAGACAGGCCGAACTGGAACAGCTGGGCAGGGCCTTCCTGATTTCCGTCGGCGTAGTTCAGGGCCAGGGTAGTGATGGGCAGTTGCGGTTGGCTGCTCATCTGCTTGACCAGGTTCTTCTCCAGCGGGCCAACGACCAGTTGCACGCCGTCGGCCTGGGCCTGGCGGTAGAACTCATCCAGAGAGCGCACCTGGGTGCTGTCGTAGAGCTTGATATCCGGCTGCTGGCCGCCGTTGTGCTGGGCCTGGTAGTGGGCGGCGAGGAAGCCGTCCTGCAGGGCGCGGGCGACGGAGGCCAGCTGGCCTTGCTGGGGCAGCAGCAGGCCGATCTTGTTCAGCGGCTGGGCAGCCAGGGATTTCAGCTTGGTCAGCGCGTCGGGCAATTGCTTGGCGGCCGGGTGGTCGGGGTTCTGCGCGACCCAGTTGTCGATGTTCGACTGCTGTTCTTTCAGGGTCGACGAGGATTTGGTGATGCGCGCCAGTTCCAGCCAGCCGTTCAGGTCGCCTTCGTTGCTGCTGGCCTGCATCTGCTCGAGGGGGAGGCTGGAAACCAGTTTCCAGATTTCCTCGTGGTTGGCCTTGCTCGCCTCTGCATTGAGCAGCGGGTCGATGAAGACGCGTTCGCGGGCGGCGCTCAGGGCCTGACCGTCGGCGGCCAGGGCGAGGGACTTGACCATGCCGGCGCGCGCCTGCAGGTCCACGGGCATTTCGCCCAGACGCTGGAAGCTGGGGTGGTCGAAGGCCTTCAAGGCGGCCTTGGTCTTGTTGCGGGCCAGTTCGAGCTGGGCGCGCAGGGTGCTGGCGAAGACCTGCTGGGCGGGCTTCAGGCTCTCCAGCGGAATCTGGTCGAGGATCTGCGTGGAGCGGCCGAGATCTTTCTGCTTGTAGGCCAGATCGGCGGCGGAAAGGCGCAGGACTGCGGCTTCATCCGGCTTGGCGGTGGAGGCCTGCTGCAGCAGCTGTTCGATGCTGGCGTCCGGGGTGCGCGGCAGTTCGCCGAGATTGGACGACGGGGAGGATGCACAGGCGGCGAGCATGCCGGCCAGGAACAGAGCAGATAGCGGACGCAGGCGAGCGATCATATCGGGCTTCTCGTGACGCATTCAAAGAGCTGCCGATTGTACCCAAGCGGCGAGGGTGACGCGATGGCGGCTGCCGGAATCGGGATACAATGCGTCTTTTCCGACACTTCCGGTGAGGTTCTCCCGCGTGACCCTAGGCACTCTCTATGTGGTGGCCACTCCCATTGGCAACCTGGACGACATCAGCGCCCGGGCGCTGAAGGTGCTGGCCGACGTGGCCCTGATCGCGGCCGAAGACACCCGTCACTCCGTGCGCCTGCTGCAACACTTCGGCATCCAGACGCCATTGGCGGCTTGTCACGAACACAACGAGCGAGAGCAGGGCGGCCGCTTCCTTACCAAGCTTCAGGCCGGCGAGGATGTCGCGCTGATATCCGATGCGGGCACGCCGCTGATCTCCGATCCGGGCTATCACCTGGTGCGCCAGGCGCGCGCAGCGGGCATCCCGGTGGTGCCGGTGCCGGGAGCCTGCGCGCTGATTGCCGCACTTTCCGCGGCGGGCCTGCCGTCGGATCGTTTCGTCTTCGAAGGCTTCCTGCCGGCCAAGGCCGCCGGTCGCCGTGGGCGCCTGGAGGCGCTGGTGGATGAACCGCGCACCCTGATCTTCTACGAGGCGCCGCACCGCGTGCTGGAGTGTATCGAGGATATGGCGGCGATCTTCGGCGACGAACGGCCGGCGCTGCTGGCCCGCGAACTGACCAAGACCTTCGAGACCCTCAAGGGGCTGCCGCTGGGCGAATTGCGTGAATTCGTGGCGTCCGACAGCAATCAGCAGCGGGGTGAGTGCGTGCTACTGGTGGCCGGCAAGCCTGCGCCCGAGGGCGATGAGGCGGTCGATGCGCAGACCCTGCGGGTGCTCGACCTGCTGCTGGCAGAGATGCCGGTCAAGCGCGCGGCGGCGCTTGCCGCGGAGATAACCGGGGCGCGCAAGAACCAGCTCTATCAGATCGCGCTGGAGCGTCAGGGCAAGGCTTGAGCTTGTCCTGAGCGTCGTCAACGGCTAATCTTGCGGACTGAGAGTCGATTGGACAGTCGCTGTTCCGTGGTGTTCCATCACGGGGTGGAGGAAAGTCCGGGCTCCACAGGGCAGAGTGCCAGGTAACGCCTGGGAGGCGCGAGTCTACGGAAAGTGCCACAGAAAATAACCGCCTAAGCGCGCAAGCGCCGGTAAGGGTGAAAAGGTGCGGTAAGAGCGCACCGCACGGCTGGCAACAGTTCGTGGCTAGGTAAACCCCACTCGGAGCAAGATCAAATAGGAACCCATTGGCGCGGCCCGCGTTGGGTTCGGGTAGATCGCTTGAGGCATGCAGTGATGTATGTCCCAGAGGAATGGCTGTCCTCGACAGAACCCGGCTTACAGATCGACTCTCACCACTTTTCCTCCACTTCTTCCCACATGACCATTTGTCGCTGACCGGAAGAAGTGCAGAACTTAAGAAATCACTTTAAGTATGAAAGCCCAGTGTTTTGAAAACACTGGGCTTTTCTCTTTTCTAGCGCGTCAAATTCCCTCCCCGAACCTCGCAAAAGCACGCTAAATCTCGGTCCTGTAAGGATTTTTCCCCTCCGGCTTACCTTGACGGTGGGGAGTGCGGATTTCTATAGTGTGCGGAAGTGGTATGAAGTGGGTAAAAGTGGGATCAACAGGCATGGATAGCCAACCACAGGGGAAGCGCTGACGTGTTTCGCGGAGCTAACGCTATCAGTCTCGACGCCAAAGGGCGCCTCGCGATGCCGAGTCGGTATCGTGACGAGCTCGTTTCGCGTTGCAATGGCCAGCTCATCGTCACCATCGATGCCGTCGACACCTGCCTCACCGTCTACCCCCTCCCTGAATGGGAACTCATCGAAGCCAAACTGCGCGAGCTGCCCTCGCTGCGTGAAGAAACGCGGCGCCTGCAGCGTTTGCTGATTGGTAATGCCGTTGACCTGGAGCTCGATAGCGCCGGGCGTTTTCTCGTTCCGCCGCGCCTGCGCGAGTACGCCGGCCTGGACAAGAAGGCGATGCTGGTCGGCCAGCTGAACAAGTTCCAGCTGTGGGACGAAGACAAGTGGAATGCGGTTGCCGAGGCCGACCTCGCAGCCATCAAAGAGCCCGGCGGCCTGCCGGATGAGTTGCGCGACCTTATTCTGTGAGCCTGCCTGTGACCAGTACCTTCCAACACATCACCGTTCTACTCGAGGAGGCCGTCGAAGCGCTGGCCCCCCTGGAGGACGGCCGCTATGTGGACGGAACCTTCGGAAGGGGAGGGCACAGCCGGGCCTTGCTCGGGAAGCTCGGCCCGGGCGGTCAACTGCTCGGGTTCGACAAGGACCCGCAAGCCATCGCGACGGGAAAAGCACTGGCGGCCGAAGACGGCCGCTTCGTCATTGTGCAAAGGTCCTTCGCCGAGATGGGCGAAGAGTTCTCCGCACGCGGCCTGCAGGGCAGCGTGAACGGCGTGCTGCTGGACCTGGGCGTGTCTTCGCCGCAGCTGGATGACCCTGAGCGCGGCTTCAGCTTCCTCAATGATGGCCCGCTGGATATGCGGATGAACCCGGGTCAGGGCATCAGCGCTGCGCAGTGGATCGCCAGTGCCGCGGAGGACGAGATCGCCCGCGTGTTCAAGGATTACGGCGAAGAGCGTTTCGCCAAGCGCATGGCTCGCGCCATCGTTCAGCGTCGTGCGGAGAAGCCTTTCGAGCGCACCGCCGACCTGGCTGCCGTCATCACCGAAGCCAACCCTGCCTGGGAAAAGGGCAAGAACCCTGCCACCCGCGCCTTCCAGGGGCTGCGTATCTTCATCAACAACGAGCTGGGCGATCTGGAGCGTGGCCTCGAGGCCGCGCTGGAAGGCCTGGCCGTGGGCGGTCGTCTCGTGGTGATCAGCTTCCATTCGCTGGAAGACCGCATCGTCAAGCAGTTCATGCGCAAGCAGGTGAAAGGCGAAGCGGACAACCTGCCGCGCAACCTGCCGATCCAGGTCAAGCCGTTCGATCCGCGCCTCAAGCTGATCGGCAAGCCAGTCTACGCCTCCGAGGCGGAGCTCAAGGCCAACCCGCGCTCGCGCAGCGCGGTCATGCGCATTGCGGAGAAGCTCAGATGAGCCGTCTCTTCTCCAAGCGCCTGCCCACCGGCAGCTTCTTCATGCTGCTGCTGTTCATCGGCGTGCTGCTGTCGGCTATCTCCGTTTCCTACAGCGCGTACTGGAATCGTCAGTTGCTCAACTCGCTGTACACCGAGCTCAACGTGCGCGACAAGGCGCAGGCCGAGTACGGCCGCCTGATTCTCGAGCAGAGCACCTGGACGGCCCATAGCCGCATCGAAGGCCTGGCGACCGACCAGCTGAAGATGCGCGTGCCCGATCCGACCGAAATCATCATGGTGGCACCATGAGAGACTTGGCCGGCGCTCGCTACCCCTGGCGCTTCCGCGTCGTCATTGCCCTGCTGCTGGCGATGGTGGCGGCGATCGCCTGGCGGATCGTCGACCTGCACGTGATTGACCATGACTTCCTCAAGGGGCAGGGCGATGCGCGCAGCGTGCGCCACATCACCATCCCCGCGCACCGCGGCCTGATCACCGACCGCAATGGCGAGCCGCTGGCCGTCAGTACGCCGGTCGCCACCCTCTGGGCCAACCCCAAGGAACTGGTGCTCGAGCGCGAGAAGTGGGACTTCCTCGCCGATGCGCTCGGCCAGCCCAAGGCGGCGCTGTCCGAGCGGCTGGAGGCGAACTCCGACAAGGAGTTCATCTATCTGGTCCGCGGCCTGACGCCGGAGCAGGGCGAGGCGGTGATGGCCCAGGTGAAGGCGCACCGCATCCCCGGCGTCTATTCGGTCGAGGAATTCCGCCGTTTCTATCCATCGGGCGAGGTTGCTGCACAAGTCGTGGGCTTCACCGACGTCGACGACCGTGGTCGTGAAGGTGTCGAGCTCGCCTTCGACAGCTGGCTGGCCGGCGTGCCGGGCAAGCGCCAGGTCCTCAAGGATCGCCGTGGCCACCTGATCCGTGACGTGCAGGTCACCCGCAATGCCAAGGCCGGCAAGACCCTGGCGCTGTCCATCGACCTGCGTCTGCAGTACCTGGCCAACCGCGAACTGCGTAACGCGCTGGTGGAGAACGGGGCCAAGGCCGGCAGCCTGGTGATCCTCGACGTGAAGACCGGCGAAGTGCTGGCCATGGCCAACCAGCCGACCTACAACCCGAACAACCGCCGCAACCTGCAGCCGGCGATGATGCGTAACCGCGCGATGATCGACGTGTTCGAGCCTGGCTCGACCATGAAGCCGTTCTCCATGAGCGCGGCGCTGGAAACCGGCCGCTGGAAACCCACCGACAAGGTCGAAGTCTACCCCGGCACCCTGCAGATCGGCCGCTACACCATTCGCGACGTTTCCCGTACCGAAGGCCCGGTGCTGGACCTGACCGGCATCCTGATCCGCTCCAGTAACGTGGGCATGAGCAAGGTCGCCTTCGACATCGGCGGCGAAGCCATTTACAGCGTGATGCAGAAGGTCGGCCTGGGGCAGGACACCGGCCTGGGCTTCCCTGGCGAGCGCGTCGGCAACCTGCCGAACTACCGTGAGTGGCGCAAGGCCGAGACCGCGACCCTGTCCTACGGCTATGGCCTGTCGGTAACCGCCATCCAGTTGGCCCATGCCTATGCGGCGCTGGCCAACAATGGCCGCAGCGTGCCGCTGACCATGGTGCGTGCCGATCGCCCGGCCGATGCCGTCCAGGTCATCCCCGAGCCGGTCGCCAAAACCATGCAGGGCATGCTGCAGCAGGTGATCGAGGCGCCGAACGGCGTGTACCGCGCCCAGGTTCCGGGTTATCACGTGGCCGGCAAGTCCGGCACCGCGCGCAAGACCGCCACTGGTACCAAGGGCTACGCCGAGAACTCCTACCGTTCCCTGTTTGCCGGTTTCGCGCCGATGAACAACCCGCGCTTTGTCGCCGTGGTGGTCATCGATGAACCCAGCAAGGCCGGTTACTTCGGCGGCCTGGTTTCCGCGCCGGTGTTCAGCAAGGTGATGTCCGGCACGTTGCGCCTGATGAACGTGCCGCCAGACAACCTGCCAACGACCCCGCAGCAACAAGCCGAAGCTGCGCCCGCTGCCAAAGGAGGGCGTGGCTGATGCCTATGAGCCTGAATCAACTGCTGCCGCAAGCCGAAAGCGGCGAGCTGATCCGTGAGCTGACCCTGGACAGCCGCACCGTCAAGCCGGGCGACCTGTTCCTGGCCGTGCCGGGTGGTCGTCAGGATGGCCGCGCGCACATTGCCGCCGCGCTCTCCCAGGGCGCTGCCGCGATTGCCTACGAAGCAGAAGGTGCTGTCGACCTGCCGCCCAGCGACGTGCCGATGATCGCCATCAAGGGCCTGGCCAAGCAGCTGTCCGCCATTGCCGGGCGCTTCTATGGCGAGCCGAGCCGCGCCGTCGAGCTGGTCGGCGTGACTGGCACCAATGGCAAGACCAGCGTCAGCCAACTGGTGGCCCAGGCGCTCGACCTGTTGGGCGAACGCTGCGGTATTGTCGGCACCCTCGGCACCGGTTTCTATGGTTCGCTGGAAAGCGGCCGCCACACCACGCCCGACCCGCTTGCCGTGCAGGCGACCCTGGCGCGCCTGAAACAGGCCGGCGCGAAGGCCGTGGCCATGGAAGTGTCGTCCCATGGCCTGGAACAGGGCCGCGTCGCGGCGCTGGGCTTCGACGTGGCGGTGTTCACCAATCTGTCCCGCGACCACCTGGACTACCACGGTTCGATGGAAGCCTATGGTGCCGCCAAGGCCAAGCTGTTCGCCTGGCAGGGACTGCGTTGCCGGGTAATCAACCTGGACGACGACTTCGGCCGCCAGTTGGCCGCCGAGACCCACGAATCGCGCCTGATGGGTTACAGCCTGAACGACCCGTCGGCCTACATCTATTGCCGCGAAGCCACCTTCAGCGATGCCGGCGTGCAGGCGCAAATCGTCACCCCGCAGGGCGAAGGCTTGCTGCGCAGCTCCCTGCTGGGCAAATTCAACCTGAGCAACCTGCTGGCCGTGGTCGGCGCGCTGCTGGGCCTGGACTATCCGCTGGGCGACGTGCTCAAGGTGCTGCCGCAACTGGAAGGGCCCATCGGTCGCATGCAGCGCCTGGGCGGCGGCGAAAAACCGCTGGTGGTCGTGGACTATGCCCACACCCCGGATGCGCTGGAGAAAGTCCTGCAGGCCCTGCGCCCGCATGTACATGGCCAGTTGCTGTGCCTGTTCGGCTGCGGCGGCGACCGTGACAGCGGCAAGCGCCCGATCATGGCGCAGATCGCCGAGCAGCACGCCGACCGCGTTCTGGTCACCGACGACAACCCGCGCACCGAGCAGAGCGAAGCCATCATCGCCGACATCCGTGCCGGTTTTGCTAAGCCCGAGTCAGTCGAGTTCGTCCCCGGTCGTGGTGAGGCCATTGCTCGCCTGATTGCCTCTGCCGGCGTCGATGACGTCGTGCTGCTGGCCGGCAAGGGGCACGAGGATTACCAGGAGATCGACGGCGTACGCCATCCGTTCTCCGATCTTGATCAAGCCGCCAAGGCGCTGGCTGCCTGGGAGGTGAAGCGTGCTTAAGCCCCTTTCGCTCAACGAAGTCGCTGGCGCGCTGCAAGGCCGTGTGGTCGGTGCCGATGTCACTTTCGCTGCCGTGAGCACCGACAGCCGCGCCATCGAGCCTGGCCAACTGTTCATCGCCCTGACCGGTCCGCGCTTCGACGGTCACGACTATCTGGCCGATGTCGCCGCCAAGGGCGCTGTCGCTGCGCTGGTCGAGCGTGAAATCGCCGGTGCGCCGCTGTCGCAGCTGGTCGTGAAAGACACCCGCATCGCGCTGGGCCAGCTCGGCGCGCTGAACCGTGCTGCCTTCACCGGCCGCGTCGCTGCCGTGACCGGCTCCAGCGGCAAGACCACCGTGAAGGAAATGCTCGCCAGCATCCTGCGGACCCAGGGCGACGTCCTGGCGACCCGCGGCAACCTGAACAATGATCTCGGCGCGCCGCTGACCCTGTTGCAGCTGGCCCCCGAGCACCAGAGCGCAGTCATCGAGCTGGGCGCCAACCGTGTCGGCGAAATCGCCTACACCGTCGCGCTGACCCGTCCGCAGGTGGCCATCATCACCAACGCCGGCACCGCCCATGTGGGCGAGTTCGGCGGGCAGGACAAGATCGTCCTGGCCAAGGGCGAGATCCTCGAAGGCCTGGCGGCCGATGGGGTCGCCATTCTCAATCGTGACGACAAGGCCTTCGATACCTGGCAGGCCCGTGCTGACGGCCGTCGCGTCTCCAGTTTCGGCCTGCACGATGCCCGTGCCGACTTCCACGCCAGCGACGTCAAGCGTGACGCCCGTGGTTGCCCGGGATTCACCCTGCAGGGCCCGGCCGGCGAGGCTGCCGTTCAGCTGAATCTGCTGGGTGAGCACAACGTCACCAATGCGCTGGCCGCCGCCGCCGCCGCTCACGCCCTTGGCGTGCCGCTGGTCGGGATCGTTTCCGGGCTGCAGAACCTGCAGCCGGTCAAGGGTCGCGCCGTAGCTCAGCTGGCGACGAACGGCATGCGTGTGATCGACGACAGCTACAACGCCAACCCGGCTTCAATCTGCGCGGCGATTGATATACTCGCCGGCTTTTCCGGCCGGACCGTCCTGGTCCTCGGGGACATGGGCGAGCTGGGTGCCTGGGCGGAATCTTCCCACCGCGAAGTGGGAACCTATGCCATTGGCAAAGTCACCGCCCTGTATGCGGTCGGGCCGCTGATGAGCCACGCCGTGCAGGCGTTCGGTTCCGCGGGCCGGCACTTCGCCGATCAGGCCAGCCTGATCCAGGCCCTGGCCGAAGAAGCTTCGACAACCACCATTCTGATCAAGGGTTCCCGCAGCGCGGCGATGGACAAGGTCGTCGCGGCGCTCTGTGGTTCCTCCGAGGAGAGTCACTAAATGCTGCTGCTGCTCGCCGAGTACCTGCAACAGTTCTACAAGGGCTTCGGCGTCTTCCAGTACCTGACCCTGCGCGGCATCCTGAGCGTGTTGACCGCGCTCGTCCTGTCGCTTTGGCTTGGCCCGTGGATGATCCGCACCCTGCAGATCCGCCAGATCGGCCAGTCCGTGCGCAACGACGGCCCGCAATCGCACCTGTCCAAGAAAGGCACGCCGACCATGGGCGGCGCGCTGATCCTCACTGCCATCGCCATCAGCACCCTGCTGTGGTCCGACTGGTCAAACCGCTACGTGTGGGTCGTGCTGGTGGTGACCCTGCTGTTCGGCGCCATCGGCTGGGTGGATGACTACCGCAAGGTGATCGAGAAGAACTCCCGCGGCCTGCCGAGCCGCTGGAAATATTTCTGGCAGTCGGTATTCGGTCTGTGCGCGGCGATCTTCCTCTTCATGACCGCCGAGACGCCGGTCGAGACGACGCTGATCGTGCCGATGCTGAAGAGCGTCGAGATCCCGCTGGGCATCGGCTTCGTGGTGCTGACCTACCTCGTGATCGTCGGCTCCAGCAACGCGGTGAACCTCACCGACGGCCTCGACGGCCTGGCCATCATGCCCACCGTGATGGTCGGCGGCGCGCTGGGGATCTTCTGCTACCTGTCGGGCAACATCAAATTCGCCGAATACCTGTTCATCCCGAGCGTGCCGGGCGCGGGTGAGCTGATCATCTTCTGCGGCGCCATCGTCGGTGCGGGGCTGGGCTTCCTCTGGTTCAACACCTACCCGGCCCAGGTTTTCATGGGTGACGTCGGCGCGCTGGCGCTCGGCGCCGCACTGGGCACCATCGCGGTGATCGTCCGCCAGGAAATCGTGCTGTTCATCATGGGCGGCGTGTTCGTCATGGAAACCCTGTCGGTGGTGATCCAGGTCGCCTCCTTCAAGCTGACCGGCAAGCGCGTGTTCCGCATGGCGCCGATCCACCACCACTTCGAACTCAAAGGCTGGCCTGAACCGCGCGTGATCGTGCGTTTCTGGATCATCACGGTAATTCTCGTGCTGATCGGCCTGGCCACGTTGAAACTGCGTTGAGGACTGATCGAGCATGAGCCTGATCGCTTCCGACCAATTCCGCATCGTTGTCGGCCTCGGCAAGAGCGGCATGTCCCTGGTGCGCTACCTGGCGCGCCAGGGCGTGCCGTTTGCCGTGGCCGATACGCGCGCGAATCCGCCGGAGCTGGCGACCCTGCGCGAGCAGTACCCGCAGGTCGAGGTGCGCTGCGGCGACCTCGACGCCGATTTCCTCTGCCGCGCCCAGGAGCTCTACGTGAGCCCAGGTCTGTCGCTGCGCGTACCGGCGCTGATCGAAGCTGCCGCCCGTGGCGTACGCATGTCCGGCGATGTCGACCTGTTCGCACGTCACGCGAAGGCTCCGATCGTCGCCATCACCGGTTCCAACGCCAAGAGCACCGTCACCACCCTGGTGGGCGACATGGCCAAGGCTGCCGGCAAGCGCGTCGCCGTGGGCGGTAACCTCGGCACTCCGACGCTGGACCTGCTGGCCGATGACGTCGAGCTGTACGTGGTGGAGCTGTCCAGCTTCCAGCTGGAAACCTGCGAGCGCCTCAATGCCGAAGTCGCCACCTGCCTGAATGTCAGCGAAGACCACATGGACCGCTACGACGGCATGGCCGACTACCACCTGGCCAAGCACCGCATTTTCCGCGGCGCGAAGCAGGTCGTGGTGAACCGCGCCGACGCGTTGAGCCGCCCGCTGATTGCCGACAACGTGCCGTGCTGGACTTTCGGCACCAACAAGCCGGACTTCAAGGCCTTCGGCCTGAT